>DYEI01000505.1 GCA_020725765.1 Anaerolinea sp.
GCAGGCCGCGGGCGCCTGCGCTCCCCCCAGGCCACTTGTGGGTAATGGACAGCCCTGAAAGGGCGGGGGGAGGTGGCTCATGCAGGCCCCAAAGACCAGACTCGAGAGGAATGCCCTGAGGCGGAGGCCTGACGATAGAGGATCCTTACGCCTGCACAGGCGGATGGAGGCCATCGGCGCCTGAAGCGAGAGGGTGCCCGGCACGCAGCAGCAAACAACGCTCAGCCGGACATCCCTGAGGCATGCCCAAACGCAACCCGGCTAGAGGAGTGCCCGGCGCACAGTGTCGAGGGCGACGACGACCACCCAGGGCACGGCCAGCTCGGCGGGTCGGCCCGAAAAGTCACGCTCGTGCACGAGCGCCCGGTCGCCGGTATCGAGTGCGATGCACACCACCCCTTCGGGCGCTCCACGGGGAGAGAGCACCGCCAGGCCCCAGTCCGTGCCCTGCACCTCGCGGATGCGACGCGCGGCGGCCGCCACGAGCTCTCGTACGGGCTCGGCCGCCTGCAGGCCGAGACGCTCGGCGAGCGCCGTGCCCTGCGCCACCAGGCTTCCCCGGAACCATTTCCCCTCGCGGTCGGCAGCGCTCAACCGCCCGGCAATCGCTCCGGCCGTCACGGTCTCTACGGCGGCGAGCGTGCGCCCATGGCGCCGCAGCAGATCGATCACGACCCCCTCGAGCGTCTCGTCGTCGGCACCATAGATGCAATCCCCGAGCCGTCGGCGCACTTCCGCCTCGGTCTCGGCGATCAGGCGAGCCGCCTCTTCTTCGCTCTCCGCCTTGGCAGCGATGCGCACGTCCGTCTGGCCCGGATGGGCAGAGAGCCCCACGGTGGGGTTGGCTGCGCGCTCGAGGTCCCCAATCAGCGCGTCAACCTGGCTCTCGCCGATAGCGCAGGTGTGGAGGTTGCGAACCTTGATGACGCCCCTGAGGTCGAGCTTGTCCCGCAGGTAGGGGAGGACGGTGTGCTCCATGAGGTAACGCATCTCTGCCGGCACACCGGGCAGGCAGATGACGATCCCGGCCGCATCCTCCACAATAAAGCCGGGCGCCGTGCCGACCGGGTTGTGGATGGCGATGGCGCCCTGCGGCAGGTGGGCCTGGCGCAGGTTGTTCTCGGTCATCCGCGTGCCACGCCGCCGGAAGATGGCCTCGATCTCGGGGATCAGCTCCTCCCGAAGCTCGAGAGGGCGGCCTGTCGCCGCCGCCACGGCCTCGCGCGTCACATCATCGACCGTCGGCCCGAGGCCACCGGTGGCAATGACCACACCGGAGCGGGTCAGGGCCTGCCTGAGGATGGCGGCAATGCGGGCCTCGTTGTCGCCCACCGTCGTCTTGTAGTAGAGGTCGAGCCCGATGCTCGCAAGCTGCCGGGCGATGTAGGCGGCATTGGTGTCCACGATCTGACCGAGCAGCAGCTCGGTGCCAATGGAGATGATCTCTGCCTGCATAATCCCGTTCCTGGTCGCCGCGGGTACCCCCGCGAGGGCGGCGTGCCCCGGCCACGCCTACAGCAAGTCGTGCCGACCGGCCCGCCGGAGCTTCTCGACGAGCTGCCGAACATCCTGGGCCCGGCTCTTCGGACAGACAAGCAGCACATCGCCGGTGTCGACGACGATGAGCCCGCGCAGGCCGATGGTAGCAACCGTCCGGCCGGGCGCATAGATCAGCGAGTCCTCTGTATCGAGATCGAGGTGCTCGCCCTCGCCGAGGACCACGTTCCCGCCGCTCCTCGTGGACATCAGGTCGGCCAGGCTCGCCCAGCTGCCGACGTCGCTCCATCCAATGTCGGCCGGCACGACGGCGACCTGGTCGGCGCGCTCCATGATGCCGACGTCGATGCTGACACTGGGCGTGTCGTCCCACACCTCCGCCAGCGTGGCCTCGAGAGCTGCCGTACCCCAGACCGCGGCAATGCGGTCAAGCTGCTGGCTGAGGTCGGGCAGCCACTGACGCATCGCCTCCAGGATCGTATCGACGCGCCACACGAACATCCCCGAGTTCCACAGGCAGCGCCCACTGCGGACAAACCCGGCAGCCTGCTCTGCAGGAGGCTTTTCGATGAACCGGCTGACCCTGAAGACCGAGATGCCTCGAATGCGACGCATGAGACGCCCGCGCTCGATGTACCCATAGGCCGTTTCGGGGTAGCCCGGGCGGATCCCGAGGGTGACCAGTTGCCCGGCGGCGGCCACCTCTGCCGCTACGAGGAGCAGCTCACGGAAGCGGGCTGCATCGGCGATGACATGGTCGGCATGGAGGGAGACCATCACCGCCCCGGGATCGGCATGCGAGACGGCGACGGCGCCAAGTCCCACGCTAGGGGCGGTGCCGCGCCCTGAGGGCTCGACGATGATATTGGACGCAGGGAGGTCGGGCAACTGCTCCCGGACCTGCCCGGCGTACTCCCGGCCGGTCACAACACGGATCCGCTCCAGGGGCACGAGCGGCGCCACCCGGTCCACCGTGTTCTGGAGCATGGTGCGCCGGTCGACGATGTCGAGCAGTTGCTTCGGGCAGCGCCGGCGGCTGCGCGGCCACAGGCGTGTCCCCACTCCGCCAGCGAGGATAACCACGTGCAGTCTGTCGCTCAATCCGCCCTGTCCAGGCGGCATAGGCCTCCTCCGGAGAGAGTCTGTCACGGCAGTCGATCTTGCGTTGCTTCCTCTAGTCCACCCGATAGCTCACGTGGGACTCCCGGGCAAGCGCGTAGCTCATGGCCCCGACACGATGGATCAGACCTTTGAGCTCCATCAGTGCGAGGGCCGAGGACACCTCGGCGATGGGCAACTGCACCTCTCGCCCCAGATCGTCGATATGCATCGGCTCGCTGGAGAGGTGAGATAGCAGCTTGGCCTCGACCTCGTTCTCGGGGATGAGCTCACGGATCTCGGCCTGCTGTGGCAGCATCGTGAGGTTGAGCTCTTCGAGGATGTCCTGCACGCAGGTGACGAGCTTGGCCTCGCCAGCCTGCACGAGCCGGTTGGTGCCACTGCTGCGACGGGAGAGGGCGCTTCCGGGCACTGCAAAGGTCTCGCGACCCTGCTCCAGTGCAAAGCGCGCGGTGATAAGGGCGCCGCTCGTCTCGCCCGCCTCTACCACGAGGGTGCCCAGAGAGAGCCCGCTGATGATGCGATTACGTGCCGGAAAGTTGCCGGCCTCCGGCTTGGTGCCGAAGGGATACTCGCTGATGACGGCCCCGTTCGCAACAATCTGCCGCGCAAGGTCGAGGTGCTCGGGCGGGTAGACGCGGTCCAGCCCTGAACCCAGGACGGCGATGGTGCGGCCGCCAGCGGCGAGGGCGGCATGGTGGGCCTCGGCGTCAATCCCGCGCGCCAGCCCGCTGACAACGGTGATCTGGCTCCGCGCGAGGTCGCCCGCGAGGATACGCGTCATCTCCAGCCCGTAGGCGGAGGGGCGACGTGTCCCGACGACCGCTACCGCCCACTCATCGGCCGGGGTCAGAGAGCCTCGCACGTAGAGGACGGGTGGGGGCGTGCTGATCTCGCGAAGCCGCGGAGGGTAGGCGTCGTCGTCCCAGGTGAGCACGGTGACGCCGGCGCGCTCGACGCGCTCGACTTCCCGGTCGAGGTCAAGGGCCCGCCGTGCCGCGAGGAGGTTGGCCAGGGAGCGCCTGTCCAGCCCTGCCGCCTGCAGCTCGCTGGAGTCGGCGTTCCAGGCGGCCTCGGGCGAGCCGAAGTGGTTGAGGAGCGCCCGCAGGCGCATCGGGCCGATCTGCGGCACGATGCTGAAGCCGACCCAATAGCGAAGTTGCGAGCGCGTCACCACGTATCACGCCTCTTCCTCATCGATCAGGCCCGGAGGGAGCGTGACGATCAGGCGCTGCCGCTCGAGGTCGACCTCCTGCACGACATCAGCCAGTGCTGGGATGAGTATCTCGCGGCCACGCTGCTCGACGACATAGACGTCGTTGCTGCCCGTCTCCAGAATCTCGGAGACGGTCCCCAGATACTCGCCGCCCGTCGTGTACACATCCAGGCCGAGGATCTGATGGTGGTAGTACTCGTGTTCCTCCAGAGGCATCGCCTCTGAGACCGGCACATAGAGCAACTCGTCCCGCAGGCCGGCGGCTTCCTCCGGCGAGTCGACACCCTCCAGCTTGAGGACGACGTTCCCCTTATGCAGCCGCGCCGACTGCAGGCGATACACCCTGTGCTCCTCGCCAACGGTGATCTCCTGCAGCACGGCAAAGCGCTCCGGGAACTGGGTGAGGATCTCGGCTCGCACCTCTCCGCGGACGCCCCACGGCGCGAGTATCCGGCCGACGACGAGATGCGTCGGCTCCTCGCGCCGCGGACCGCCCCCATGCGGCGCCCTCCGGACCGATTCGGCGCGGGGCATGCGCCTGCCGGTCACACGATCTCCAGGATGGCGCGCCGCCTCTTGCGCGTGGAGGCCACACGCAGGAGCGTGCGCATGGCGTTGGCCACCCTGCCCTGCCGTCCGATGACCCACCCCTTGTCGGCCGGGCGGACACGCAGCTCATAGATCACCGCATGTGCGCCGCTGGTCTCGGTGACGCGCACGTCCTCCGGATGGTCGACGAGGGAGCGAGCAATGTACTCAATCAGCTCTTGCACTGCTCTGACCTCGATAGCCTGCTGCACGGCCGCTAGAGTGCGGCCTCGCCCGCCGGCTGGGTCGGGGCCGCCAGCCTGTCCATGATGCCGAGGCTGCGCAGCATCTTGGCGACGACCTCGGTTGGCTGGGCGCCCTGGCGCAGCCAGTGCAGGGCGCGTTCCTCGTCGATATGAACAGTCGGAGGCTCGGTCCGCGGATTGTAGTGGCCGATCGTCTCCAGAAACCTCCCGTCCCGTGGCGAGCGGGAGTCGGCGACCACGATTCGGTACGACGGTTGCTTCTTGGCGCCCACACGACGCAGGCGGATCTTGACCATCCTGTAAAAAGACCTCCTGTCGGCTTCAAGCCTGCTACGCGACCTACTGGAAGAGGGAGAACAGCCCCCGCCCTCGGCCGCTTGAGAACTGCTTCATGAGACGCTGCATATCGCGGAACTGGTGCAGGAGCTGATTGACCTCCTGCACCGACGTGCCGCTGCCCATAGCGATGCGCCGCTTGCGACTGCCGTTAAGGATCTGCGGGTCGCGGCGCTCAGCTGGCGTCATAGAGTCGATGATCGCCTCGATACGCTTCAGTTGCTTCTCGGGGAGATCCGCCGGAAGCTGGCGGCTGACCTGGCTGAAACCAGGAATCATCTCCAGCACCTGCTGCAGTGGACCCATCTTTCGGACCTCGCGCAGCTGCTGTCGGAAATCCTCCAGATCAAAGCTGGCTTCGCGGAGCTTTTGCTCCATCTTGCGCGCCTGCTCCTCATCGAAGAGGGCCTCGGCCTTCTCGATCAGGGTCAGGACGTCGCCCATGCCCAGGATGCGCGACGCCAGACGGTCCGGATGGAAAGGCTCCAGGGCGTCGGTCTTTTCACCAACGCCGAGGAACTTGATCGGAACCCCCGTGACACTCCGTATCGAGAGGGCAGCGCCGCCGCGAGCGTCCCCGTCGATCTTGGTGAGGATCAGGCCGGTCAGCCCCAGCCGAGCGTGAAACCCCTCGGCGACGCGCACCGCCTCCTGCCCGGTCATGGCATCGGCAACGAGAAGAACCTCACGGGGATGCACGAGCCGGCTGATTCGCTCGAGCTCGTCCATCATCTCGTCGTCGATCTGCAGGCGCCCCGCCGTGTCGAGTATAACGACGCTGTAGGCACCGCCGGCGGCCATCTTGACGGCGCGCGCGGCGACCTCCTCTGGCCTCGTCCGCACATCCTCGGCGTGCACAGGAATGCCAAGCTGCCGGCCAAGCACCTCGAGCTGCGTGATGGCGGCCGGCCGGTAGGGGTCCGCCGCAACCAGGAGCGGCTTGTGCCCATCGCGGCGCAGGTAGAGGGCCAGCTTGGCGGCCATCGTCGTCTTGCCCGAGCCCTGGAGGCCGACGAGCATGATGACATGAGGCGCCTGGCCAGAAAGGTTCAGCTTTGCCGGCTGACCCAGCAGCGCGATCAGCTCCTCGTGCACGATTTTGACCATCTGCTGGGCCGGCGTGAGGCTCTTGGCCACCTCAGCGCCGATGGCACGCTCGCGCACCCTGGCTATAAAGTCTTTGACGACGCGGTAGTTGACGTCCGCCTCCAGCAGTGCAAGGCGGACCTCGCGCAGCCCCGCGTCTACATCGCTTTCCGACAGGCGGCCCTTGCGCGCAAGCTTGCTAAAGGTCGCCTGCAGCTTTTCACTCAGGTTCTCAAACATGGCACATCCAGGAAGAGTGGCATCCGGCGGCCACTCGAACCGTCATTCTACCCGACTTGACGGGATTAGTCAAACCCTGCGCAGCCGTGATGCATGGAGTCCTGCAGCTCGTCCACAGAGCTGCAGCCCTTCGCCACCACTGGCTCCCTCACCATCGCCTGATGTTCAGTCATAGCGCCCGCAGGGTTCGGCAACCTCCACACGCTTGAAGATGTTGGCGTCAGGCGTGTCCCGCCCACACTGGTCGCCGGTTGAGAGGATGAACCGTCCCCTGCCGCTGCGGCATCGATGGCCTCCCGCGCCGCGCGCTCGACCTCCTCGGGCGTGCCTTCAAGGGCGGGCAGCCTTCTTCGGCCGTGGGGCGAGGGCATCGCCCATCGAGGGCCCCCGCCCCGCCCCCGCCGCGGTGCTATCACAAGTGGCCTGGGGAGAGCGTAGGCGCCCGTGGCCTGCGCGGCATCTTGCGGAGCCGCCCCCACCCCTCCCCCTCGCGGACGCATTGCGTCCGCGAGGGGGAGGGGTGGGGGCACTCCGGAGTTGCAGCCCATCGCGGCTGCCCCTCGGGGTGTTCCGAGCACCCGTGTGAGCGGCGGACGGTCCCCTCGGATGAGGACCGCAGGGCTGCCTCATGCGCCGTGACACTGTGCAGCCCGATTCATCGGTAATGCATAGCGTGCCGCGGGGGCGGGGAATCCACAATCCCCAACGGCGCTGGAGGCCGGCACAGGGCGTCCGCGCCCCGGCAGGCGCCAGCGCTGAGATCAAGAGACACAGGCCGCAGCGGAGGCCCCGCGGGCTTGCGGATTCGGCGGACCCGCCGGGCGACGCGGGCTACAGAGGGTTCAGCCTGGAGGTCGCCATCCAAAAGATGGCCAGCAGCACGCGGTACACCTGCCTGAAACTCTCGCCCACGTAGCGCACCGTGCGGTCGCCATCGTATCCGATCTCGGGCATCCAGGCTACGGACCGGGCGATCTCTCGCTCGACCAGCTCCACCTCGAGCGTAATCGGCGGCGTGAACCCGACGGGCCGGGCGGTGCTCAGCCGCTCCACTGCCCGGCGCGCCGCCTGCCGGATGCGCTCACGTGCCTCGATGAGCGGCAGGCACCGCGCCGCATAGCGCGAGAGGGAGTACTTGACCACCGCGGCCTCGATCTGCCCGCCGCTCCAGCGCTGGATGTCCAGACAGACCCGGTCGTCGCCGGTGATAAGGACGGTGGGGATACCGTACGAGGCAGCGAGGGAGATGGTCAGCTCGGCCTCGCCGACCGGCTGCCCGTTCACCCGCACGTCGCGCAGGAGCGGCCAGGAGAGCACGTGGCTCAGGATGGCACTCTCCCCCGCGCGCGCATGCATCCCGATAAGAAACGCCCCATTGTAGCCGCGGCCGAGGTCGGCCTCCTCATAGAAAATGACCGGTCGGCCTCTCACGACCTCAACGGCCGGGTGGAGCTCATCCAGCAGGACATTCCGGAGGTCCAGGCCGTGACTCTCATGGAGCACAAAGGAGGCCGCACCCGCCTCCATCGCACCCTCGACCGCGGCGTTGACATCGCCCGTCAGCCAGCGTTGGGCCATTTGATAGTCGGCCGGCGCCCCATCCCCTTCGGTGCCGGTCTCCTTCAGACTGGCCACCCCTGAGATGCCCTCGATGTCGGCGGAGATGACGATCCTCATGGCGACCCCCTTCCGACATTTTGGTCGCTCGAACGCGAGCTATCCCTGCTCGCCGGCTGCGCCCACCTCAGGCCGGGGTACGCAGCATCTTCGAAAGCATCGTCACCTCGGCCATGAGGCGCCGGAAACCCTCCAGGTCCAGCGACTGCTTGCCATCCGAGAGGGCGCGGCTCGGGTCAGGATGGACCTCTACCATCAGCCCATCCGCGCCGCAGGCGACGGCCGCCTTGGCGAGGGCCGTCACATAGTGACGATCACCCGCCGCGTGCGACGGATCGACAATGATGGGCAGATGGCTCAGCCGCTTGACGACCGGAACGGCGCTCAGGTCCAGGGTGTTCCGCGTATAGGTTTCAAAGGTCCGGATTCCCCGTTCGCAGAGGATCACCGCCGGGTTGCCCGCATCCAGAACGTACTCGGCCGACATCAGCCACTCTTCGATCGAAGCCATCATCCCGCGCTTCAGGAGCACTGGCCGGGAAAAGCGCCCGACCGTCTCCAGCAGGGGATAGTTCTGCATGTTCCGCGCCCCGACCTGGATCACGTCCACATACTGTGCGGCCATAGGCACGTCCACGACCGAGGTCACCTCGGTGACGATGGCGAGCCCGGTCCGCTCGCGCACCCGAGCCAGAATCTCCAGGCCTCGCTCTTTCAGACCCTGAAAGGAGTACGGAGACGTCCGCGGCTTGAAGATGGCTCCGCGCAAGAAGTGTGCCCCCGCCTCCCGCACCGTCTCCGCGACCTCGAGCAGCATCTCCTCGCTCTCCACGGCGCAGGGTCCGGCGATCACGGCGAGCTCACCGGCCCCGATCGTCCTCCCACCGACGGTGACGACCGTGTCCTCCGGATGCAGTTCCCGGGAGGCGAGCTTGAAGGGGTGGAGCACGGTTAGAATCTGCTCCACCCCGGGCAGCGGCTCGATGAGCCTGGCAAGGCTGTCGCGGTCGCTCACACCGAGCACGCAGACGATCGTCTTCACCTCACCGACGACCACGCGGGTGCGCAATCCCTGCCCCTCGATGACCTCCTTCACTCGCTCAACGTCCGCCTCGGGCGCCCCGGCTCTCAGGACAACGATCATAGACTCCCCTTCATCTCAAACGTAATCGTCGTCTGGAAAAGAAAACACCGTTCAGTCTAGACGGGCCGGACGCAGCGTCAAGTAGAGTTGTGCGGCGCCCCGGTTCCGGCCAGTGCATGGAGCCCTCCTGCCCTGCGTCTCGCCACGCAGGCCGTCCCCGCCATCCTCGGGATACCGATGCCGGGCGATCCTGATGGGCCTGCGCGAGTCCACGGGCGGCGCCCTCCCGCTCACTGCGACCTGTTGCGCCTCGTCCGCGCAATGAGCCGGACGATTCCGGCCCACGCTTCGGGATCGCGGCCGCGACGGCTGGCGCCCAGCCCGTCGAGGTCGGGCGTCTGCAGGAGCGCAGGCGCCTCGTCCTCCCGCACACTCCCGCCATAGATGATCCGCGCCGCTTCGGCAACCTCCTCGCCGTAGGCGCGGCGCAGCCAGGCGCGGATCACCTGGCACCCTGCTTCGACATGCGCCACGGGTGCCGACCGCTCAACGCCGATCGTCCACTCTGGCTCGTACAGGAAGGCCGCCCGTGCCACATCCGCCGCCGCGGCCCCGGCGAGCACGGCACCGAGCTGCCGGTCGAGGTCCGCCCAGACCAGGCACTGTCGGCCGCGTGCCTCGCCGACGGAGAGGAGCGGCCTCAGGCCGGCCTCGAGCGTCCGGTGCATCTTCCGGTTCACCACCGTGTCATCCTCACCGAGGCGGCGCCGCACCTCCCAATGGCCCAGCAGCACCCACTCGCAGCCGACGTCGGCAAGGAGCGCCGCGGAGACCTCCCCGGTGTGCGCACTATCGACATGGACGGAGACGTCCTGTGCCCCCAGGCGCAGCGGAGTGCCGCGGATCGCCTCGGCCACCGCATAGAGGGCCGTGCAGGGCGGGCAGAGCACGACCTCAACCTCCTCGAGCGCCTCACCGGCCGCCTCCAGGAGCCGCGCCACAAAAGCGCGGCTCTCGGCGATGGTCATGGCCATCTTCCAGTTGGAGAGCGCCAGCGGCTTACGCGCAGCCACAGCCCATCCCCGCGCCCTCAGGCCTCCGCCTCGTCATGCGGCTGCGTTGCCTCGGCGAGGGAACGCCGGACTTCACGGGCGAATCTCGCCCCGAACTCGCGCGCCTTCGCCAGCTCCTCGGGGGTCGGCGCCCAGCGCACGGCGAGGTCTGCGCTCATCACCTCAAGACCCGCCCTGCGCAGCGCCTCTTCCAGATCGGGCACGGCCCCGCCCGCCCAACCGTGCGAGCCAAAGGCCGCCCCGATCTTGCCGGTGAAGCGCAGGCCCTTGAGATCCTCCACAAAGGCGGCGACGTTCAGCAGCATCCCCTGATTGTGCGTGGCAGAGCCGAGGAGCAGTCCCTTGGCCTCCAACAGCTCGCCGAACACATCGGTGTGATCGGCCATGGGCAGGCCGCGCAAGAGCACCTCTACACCCTCCGACATCGCACCCTCGGCCAGCGCCTCCGCGAGTTGCTCCGTCGAGCCCCACATCGTCTCATAGACGATCACAACCCGCTCCCGTGCCTCGCCGGACGCCCAGCGCCGGTACGCCTCCACGATCTGGCCGGGGTTCTCTCGCCAGATCACTCCATGGCTCGGCGCGATGGTCGCGATCTCGATGCCCATGCGCGCCACCTCATCGAGCTTGCGGAGCACCATTCGGCTGAAGGGGGTGAGGATGTTGGCGTAGTAGCGGGTTGCCTCCTGCCAGAGCTGGCAGGAATCGACCTCGTCGGCAAAGCGCTGCGAGGTCGCAAGGTGCTGGCCAAAGGCATCATTGGGCAGGAGGAGCCGGTCCTCGGCGACGTAGGTGAACATGCTGTCGGGCCAGTGAAGCATCGGCGCCTCGATGAAGCGGAGCGTCTTTTTCCCCAGCGTCAGGGTATCGCCGGTAGCGACGCTTCGGAGCTCTGGCAGATCAAAGTACTTGCCGAGGCTGTCAAGCCCCTTTCGGCTGCAGAGCACCTCCGCCTCGGGTGCGTGCTCGAGCACGGCAGGGATCGCGCCGGAGTGATCGATCTCGCCGTGATTGGCGATCAGGTAGCGGATGCGGGCCGGGTCGACGACCTCGGCGATCCGCGAGAGCATCTCCTCCTCAAAGCCCGGCGCCACGGTGTCGACGAGGGCGACGTTGTCATCGAGGATGAGGTAGGCGTTGTAGGTCGTGCCCCGGGGTGTGGTGTAGGTATAGCCGTGGAAGTCCCGCCTGTTCCAGTCGATCGCTCCCACCCAGTAGACGTTCTCAGCAACCTGCACCGGCATCGTAGCGTGCTCCTTCCTCTTAGAGCGCAGTCGGTCTGCGCGGCTCAAGGCTAGAGTATAGTCGCAATCCGCGCCCCAGTCCACGACAAATGTCGTCAGAGGTTGCGCCGTAAGATTCGGGGCAGGGCGAGTCCAGACGCCGCGGCGGTGCGCCACGGGCGCGTCGCCACCCATCTCTCGTCGCCCGTGTAGCACACCTCACCCCGCAAGGGCGACGTGTCCGCCTGGGGGAGGGGCAGGGGTGGGGGCACACTGGAGTTGCAGCACGCCGCGGCCGCCGCTCGGCGTGTTGCGAGCATCAGTGTGGGCGGCAGGTCGTCCGCTGGGACGGGCGCTGGAGCGCTATCGCCTGCCCCGTGATGTGCTGCCCCACTTGTCGGTAATGCATAGGCCGCGGCGGGCGCGAGGATCCAGAAAAAGGGGTGACCGCTGCAAGTGACGGGCGCGCCGGTCTGCAGCCCATCCACCCGCTGCAGCACATCAGGGGTAGCGCTCCAGATCAGGATAGGTCCGAGGTGCGCTATGCGCCCCTCGAACCTGCCCCTGACGTACCCGTCTGCTGCCCCTCCAGCCTCAGCCGTCCGATGACCTCACGGATCCTGCTCCTCACCTTCTTGTAGTCGATCTGGGCCCAGGCCTCCAGGAGCGGGATGTACTTGGGGTCCCGTGTAGCTTCGACCTTGTCGAGGAGCAGTAGAATCATGCTCCGGTTCCGGTCCTTGAGGTACGTCATGTCGTAGGGCGGGCCGGCCTCCAGCATCCGGTCAAAACCCCGGAGGAACTCCTCGGCGCGCGTCTCGCGCTCGATCTCCCAGCCCACTTCTGTGTAGACGAGCAGGGGCAGGCGATAGTCGTAGGCGATGTCCAGATAGCCGTGGATGATGGCCCAGTCGATGCGGGCCAGAATCTCCTCCGGCGGAAGGTGCCGGTAGTAGCCGTACACCGGGCTCTGATCGAGGCCGAGCTCCAGCAGCTTTTTCCGGCGGGAGCCTTTGAGGATGAGCGTAAGCAGGTTGCGGCCGCCGCTCATGATGAGGTCGTCGGCACCGCGCAGGATGGCGACGAGCTCCTCGCGGGGCAACCGCTTGATGCCCCGAGCGTCGAGATGGTACGCCACTCGTCGGACCCGTCTGCTCATTGGGCAACCTCCCTCTCGCCTGCACCGCCTGACTCTATCAGGATAGAGCCCGGCCGTCAACCGGCCGTTGCCCTCTGGGCGCAGGTCAGCCTGCGGGCAGGCCTTTCTGTGGTGGTGCCAAGGTCGCTACCCCGAAAAGCGCCAAGCCGCGCACGGGAATAGGGCGCACCGGAAGGCGAGCCGCCTCTCCGCTGCGGCTATGCCGCCGGTGCCATCGGGCGGCCGGCCTGCACCGGCGACGGAAGGAGTGCAGGCTGGCGCGAGCAGGGGCTGCGTATCGTACCAGGAGCGTGCCTTGACGCCGCGCGCCAACGGCTAGAGTCCACTCAGCACCGGCTCCAGCAGCAGTGCGACGACATCCTCGCGGGTCTGCAACCGAGCCAGCGGCACTTCGGTATACGTGCCCGTGTAGCTGATGGCCGTGCCCTGGGATACGGCCTTCCCCGGCTGGATCTGGCCCGACCGGGCCTGCCCACGGACCTCGGGCTCGAGCTGGGCAAACACCCCGGTCTGATAGTGCTCCCACATGCATCGCTTGCCTGATCCCTGAAGCTCCACGTGGAGGCGTGCGATCCAGACAACCGGCTCTGCGGGCGATTTGTCGAGCCACCTTACCTGGAAGGCGAGGAGGTCCAGCCCGGAGGCATCAATCATCGTCTGCGTGAAGTAGCTCCCGACCTTGGTGCGCCCGGCGGGCACAAATGCGACGCCGATCTCCGTCGTTACCCAGTCGCCGGTGGCAAAGCTGGCCAGCCCGCGGCCCGTCCCATTTCGGGTCACTATGTAGGCGCCGGGCTTGACGAGCACCCACTGGTGCTTGAAGACCTCGGTCTCCAGAAAGCGCATGAGCGAATAGACGTTCTCCAGCAGTGTGCGGTAGGCCTCGAGCACCCGGGTCAGCGCCCTTCCCGGAGCCACCTGCCCTGCGTCGAGGTCAGCAGTAGCCATTGCCATCCTCCATCCTGGTGACTGCGACAGCCTATCCGTAGGTCAGGTTCGCTCCCAGACGCCAGTCGATCGGCAGGTCCCTGCTGGCACACACCGCGGACTCAAGCGCCCGCCGAAAGCCCGGGGAGTCGGGCTTGGACCGAAGCGGCAGGGGGCTGAGCCAGGGGACGCCCTCGATATGCACCGCCCTGAGCCCTGCGAACACGGCGTGAAAGCCTTCACAGGGGACGAGCCCCATCCGCCGCAGCAGCGCCAGCAGATCGTCGCACCAGCCGCGCAGCAAATCGTCCCTCACGCCGGCCAGAAGTGGCGCGACCTCCAGCCAGCTCAGCCAGCAGACGTGCGTCGGATCGGCACGGCCCCCCGCGAGCTGTGCGCGGATCGCCTCGGCGGGCAGGACGGCATGGTTGGTCACGGCGATCAGCCAGAGCTCCTTGCCCTTTCGCTGCGCATGCCAGACCCCGTCCCGCCACTCGCGCAGCAACTGGTGCCCGGCCGTCGCCTCCTTGCCAAAATCCGAGTACAGCTTGGCCTCCACAACGCACAGGTTCGCGCCATCCTCTATCACCACGTCCGGCTCGCATCTGCGCCAGGAAGGCCAGAAGGACCATGCCAGCGGCGGGGCAAGCACGGGTGACGCTGGGCCCTCCAAAGCGCGGGCCCGGGCCAGAAGCTCGACCGTAACCGAAGCAGGCAGGTTCTTCAGGGTGCCAAAGACCGCGCTCGTCAGAAGGTCCTCAGAGCCCAGCCAGACCTCACTGGAGAGCTTGCCTGAGAGCAGCGCCATCAGCATCCCATCGATCCCTCCAGCAGCAGTGCCCGACGCGGCACAAGTCCACAACAGCGTGCAATCGCCTCCGCCCCCTTCGCGTCCTTCGCGCTCCCCCTTCGTGCCCTTCGTGCTGCCCCGCCTACAGCCGCCGTCCTACCCCCTGAGTGATGGCAAACACTGCTCAGCCACAGTCGTCCATTGGCCTGTCGCTCACATCTGATGCCGCGGCCGATGAGGGGAGAGATCGCCGATCCCTACAGTGCTGCAGATCCAAACCGCTCGCACCCCCGACACAGAGGAGCCGCTTGGGCCAGATGGGCCGGGTGAGTCGCCTATGCTAGGCTCACACCAGCATAGCCTGGCTGCCCCTACTCCGCTTTTTGTGCGCACGTTGTCATATGCGTCGCTAGCATGGCCCAGTTCAGGATGTCACTGATTTCCTGGTGCACCTGCACCTCCCCGCGCCGGACTCGCATCCCAGCCTCCATGTACCTCGACTTCGAACTCGCTGAGAGCCCAAAGTACTGCTCTATCTCTCCATCCCTGAGGACCCAGACGTCCGCCTCCTGCTGCAATCGGCCTATGATGGCCTGTGCTGGGGTCCCAAGTTCACTGCACACCAGCGCGAAAGCGGCTTCCTTGTTGTCCACAACCCTGCCTTTCTTCTTGTCCTCTCTCGCAATGCCCAAGTCGAGTGCACGGGACCAGAACGACTGGCAGAATTGGCTGAGCTCGCTGTCGGCGCCCAGGCATCGACCGGCACCGTCCCACAGGAAGTCTAGATCGACCATGCCGCAGGCATTTATTCCCATCCTCTGAAGATAGGTGATCCATACGGGCACAACTGCCTTGCTGCCTGCTTCGATAACACCTAGAACCAGTGGCCCTCTGGTGGCGCACATAGAGTCGCGCAGGATGCTCCAGGCAGCCTCCAGCAGCACGCGGTCGGATGTCCCTTCTACCACCATCACGCAGTCCGCGAAGAGGAACTCGGCACTGCTGGCGAATTCCAGGAGCTTGATCAGTTGCTTGTCGTTCTCGTCACCGAAGGAGTTGGGCTGGGGCCAATGGCACATCGTGCAGGGCGAAGCATCAGTGGCGACCTGATGCTGCCGCACAACAACAACGTCATCGATGTGGCGCGGAGTCACTAGCAGCGGTGAATGAGTGGCGATAACCACCTGGTTGCTCTGCGATATCTTCTCAAGCGCGGTGCCCATCTCTCTCTGCAGAGCTGGATGCAGGAATGCCTCCGGTTCCTCCACCAAGACAACAAAAGGTCTGTGCAGCTCTGCATCAGTTGACTCCCTGAGTTCCTCAGCAAGTGCCTGGAGAAGGGCCACGTACAAGGCTCGCTGGACGCCCTGGCCCTTGAGCGAAGGCGATGTCCAGGCACCCCAGTCTCTCAGTTCGATGTGTGCAGTACCTATGAAGTCAGATACGGTGGGCAGGGTGAAGCGCACGCGCACGTCAGTTCCTTCGAAGACGCTGCGCACATGTCTCCCTATGCGCTGCTCGACGCGCCGCAGTTCCTCGGGCCTCTCATCGACTGTGCGGCCATCCTCCTCGAGCGTATTGAACTTACGCTGAGCAATGGCGAGCGCCCGTTGTACATCTCCCGCGACCTGGGTCGATATCCCTTCCATGTTGTGCTTGAGTAGTTTGCCAAACGTCGCGCTGGTCTTTGCTGACGCTTCTTCTGACGGGTCCTTGAACGCCTCGATGAAGATGACCTCTGGAAGCAACTGCTTTAGCGCACTATCTATTCCTGTGGGAAGAGTAAACTCCTCCCGCTCTGGATCCCATAGGTGGATCGCCTCAAAGGCAAGGGGATCGCGATAGGCCCTTTTCCTGACGCGCAACTGATCATCGCGGATGCAGTTTGCTATCTTGGTTCGATGGCGGTCGGCACACAAGGGCAGATACTGTTGCACTCCCGCGACCACCGCTTCGATTTCGAACTCGCCGGCCTGAGTACTCTTGCTCCAGTGAAAATCGGCAGGCGAGATATCTCTGGTGGACCCCTCAAGGAGCAAGCTGATAGCCCTCAGAATGTTGGATTTGCCAGCATTGTTGCGCCCGATGAGTATGCAGAGGCTGTGAAGCTCAAGACGTACGTCGCTGAGCGACCGGAAGCCCCTCACCCTGAGTTCGGTGATCTTCATCATCAGCTGCCTCCAGGGCCTATCTGAGGTGTTGATGACGCGATCTGCCTGCGAGACCAAGCATCAGTCGCGCACCGCAAGGCATCGGTCCCTAACCCAGCATAGAAGCATGTGAGTGCTCTGGGCGAGCAGGCGGCTCCTGCAGCACTTGTGTTTCGTCTGCTCCTGACAGAATGGAGAATGCATACGGAGGAGAGGGACCCAATTGAAAGCGTCTCTTCGAGGCGCTCGCGAGGGGGCGCGAGGATGGGCACAGGGTCGCTCATGTGACACGACCTCCCTGGGCAGAGCCGCTCTTGTTATGGAGAGCGCCAGCAAAGTGATGAAGTTGCGGATATTATACCGTGGCGTGAGTGGCGGGTCAAGCCTTTGGGGCACGAAACGACGCGAAGGAGGCACGAAAGGGCACGAAATGACGCGAAAGGGACGCGAAAGAGGACGGGGCAAAGGGGGCAAGAAGGCACACGAAACGATGCGAAAGACGCGAAAGGGGCTCGGTCAGCGGGAGGTGTCCTCAGGCGGCGTGTAGACGAGGCGGCGGCGGCCGAGGGGCTTCTCGCCAAAGTTGACGAGCAGGCAAATGCGGTAGCCGCCCTGCTGCAAGTAGCGCAGGCACTGCTCGGCATCCTCCCGCAGCAGCCTGGCGCGGGCTTTCACCTCCAGCAGGAGTTGGTCCTGGTCATCCCAGACCCGGAAATCCACCCGCCGCGTGGTAACGACCTTGCCACCATACGTGATCGGGATCTCCACCTCACGCTCGTAGTGTAGCCCCCGCTCTTCCAGCGCCACCTCCAGCGCCCGTTGGTAGTCTACTTCCAGACAATGCACGCCCAGCTCGCGCTGCACATCGATACACGCCCCCAGCACCGCATACGACAGCGGCTCGAACTTATGCCTGCCCTTCACCCCTGGCGCCACCGCCTCCTCACCCTTCCGCTCCTCTTTCGCGCCCGCGTCCTCTTTCGCGCCCCTTTCGTGCTGTTTTCGCGCCCCTTTCGCGCTATTTTCGTGCCCCTTTCGCGCTATTTTCGTGCCCCTTTCGCGCTACTTTCGCGCCCCTTTCGTGCCCTGTGCCCTTTTCGCGCCCCTTCGTGCTCCCCCGCCTACGACCGCCGCGGCCGATACTGCAGCGCCTCGGCCAAATGGTGCGTCTTGATATCCTCCGCCCCGTCGAGGTCCGCAATGGTGCGGGCAAGCTTGAGGATGCGATGAAAGGCCCGGGCGCTCATCCCCAACTGCTGCACCGCCGCCCGCAGAAGGGCACGGCCCGAGTCGTCCAGCCGGCAGTGCTCCCGCACCTCGTTGGGGCCCATATCGGCATTGGTGATGATGCGCGGCCCGCGCTGCGGGATGCGCGTACCTTCCCCATCGACCCCGAACCGCTCCCGCTGGATGGCCCGCGCCTTCTCGACCCGCGCCCGCACCGCCGCCGATGGCTCGCCGAGGCGATCGTCGGTGAGCTTGTCGTACTCGACCCGGGGCACGTCGAGGTGGATGTCGATGCGGTCGAGCAGCGGCCCCGAGATTCGCCGCTGGTACCGGCTGACCGTGGCCAGCGAGCAGGTGCACTCGTGGGTCGGGTCGCCATAGTAGCCACAGGGGCAGGGGTTCATGGCGGCGATGAGCATAAAGTTGGCGGGAAAGGTGAGGGTGCCTTGCGCGCGGGAGATGGTGACAACCTTGTCCTCGAGAGGCTGCCGCAGCACCTCCAGCACCCGCGGTCCGAACTCGGGCAGCTCGTCGAGGAAGAGGACCCCCCGGTGCGCGAGCGACACCTCGCCCGGCCGCGGCCACTGCCCGCCGCCTACCAGCCCCGCATGGGAGATGGTGTGGTGCGGCGCGCGGAAGGGCCGCTGCGTGACCAGAGGCGTATCCGCCGGAAGCAGCCCCGAGACGGAGTAGACCTTGGTGATCTCCAACGCCTCTTCGATGGAGAGGCTGGGCATGATGGAAGGCACCGCCCGGGCGAGAAGCGTCTTGCCGGCACCGGGCGGCCCGGAGAGGAGGACGCAGTGCCCCCCGGCCGCAGCAACCTCGAGCGCCCGCTTGCAGTGCTCCTGCCCTTTGATGACCGCGAGGTCCGTCGCATACAGCGGCTGGCTGAGCTGCCCCGCGTCGAGGACGTGCTCAAAGGGCGGAATGCGCTCGACGCCGTTGAGGTGCCGGATCAGAGAGCCAAGGTCGGGCACCGGGATTACGGTCAGGCCCGGCATGAGGGCCGCCTCGGGCGCATCCTGCACGGGCACATAGATGGTCTTGAGGCCCTGCTCCCGGGCCGTGGCCGCCATGGAGAGGATGCCGTTGGTGTGCCGCACGCTCGAGTCCAGCGAGAGCTCGCCCACGAACATGGCGTCCGACACATCGGCATAGATCTGCTCGGAGGCGATCAGCGCGCCGATGGCGATGGGCAGGTCGTAGGCGGGGCCCTCCTTGCGGAGGTCGGCAGGGGCCAGGTTGATGGTGAGGCGGTGCCTGGGGAACTCGGCGCCCGCGTTCTTGATGGCCGTCCGGACGCGGTCCATGGACTCTTTGACCGCCGCATCCGGGAGGCCGACGAGGGTCAGTGAGGGAAGCCCGCGGGAGTGATCGACTTCTACCTGCACCAGGGCGCCTTCGAGCCCCACGACGGCACAGCTCATCACCTTGGCGAGCATGCGGGCACCTCCCCTGCGACGACGAAGAGCGGAGCGACGCCGGTATTATAGCCGGGGATGGGGAGTCGTGCCAGTGGAACATGGGCCTCTCGCCGGCTGCAGGCGCTTGAGCGTCCGGCAGAGCCCCAACCATAGCGGAGCACCTCGCGGTCTCCCCGTCATTGCGAGCCAGCCCGAAGGGCTCGCGAGGCAATCTCGCCACCCGCGCGCGAGATTGCTTCGGCGGCTGCGCCGCCTCGCAATGACGCGCGAGTGCCATTGCGAGCCAGCCCGAAGGGCTGGCGAAGCAATCTCGCCCCCGCGCGCCCAGAGCCCTCTCGATAGTTCCCGGGTTGGTGCAACTGCCCTGCGGACAGCAACCCCAGCCCCCGCACCCCCACCTGAGCCTTTGGCCCACAGGCCGCCCTACGCCTGCGGAGCCCTCTCTTCCCCCGCCACCGGCAGGCTGAAGCAAAAGGTGCTTCCGACCCCGACCTGGCTCTCGGCCCAGATTCTCCCGCCGTGCGCCTCAACAAGCAGGCGCGAGATGTAGAGCCCAAGCCCCAGCCCGTCAGGGGCACGCCGGCGCGCCCGAAAGTACCGCTGGAAGAGGTGCGGCATATCCTCCGGTGCGATCCCCGGACCCCGGTCGGTCACCGCGATGATGACCTCGTCCGCCTCGCGGCGGAAGGTCACCGTCACCTCGGTGCCCGGCGTCGAGTACTTGAGGGCGTTGGAGAACAGGTTCGCAAGGACGCGCTCCAGCCGGTCGGGGTCCGCGAGGGCCGGCGGCAGCCCTTCCGTTGGCACGATGCGAATGCGCGCGGTCTCCATGGTCGGCGCGAGGCGCTCCCTGACCTCCTCCACAAAGCGGACGGGATCGATCGGCCGTCGCCTGAGCTCCAGGGGACGGAACTCGAGGCGGGCGGCGTCGACGAGGTCCTGGATCATGGTGTTCATGCGCTGCGCGCCCTTGAGGATGGCTTCGGCGCTCTGGCGCTCCCGGCCCGTGAGCCCTGCCTTCTCCAGCTGCCGCAGCAGGAGCTCGGCCTGCCCCTGAATCGCCGCAAGGGGATTGCGCAGGTCGTGCGAGACGGCCCGCAGCAGGTCCTCGCGCTGCTCCTGCAACTCGTGCATGGGAGTGATGTCGGTGAAGGTGGCTACTGCCCCGATCAGGCGGCCATCGGGATCGCACACGGGCGCAGCGCTCGACGACACCCACAGCGTCCTGCCATCCGGCGGATGCAGCACGAGCACCTCGCTGCGCACCGTCTCGCCGTGCAGGGCCCGAACCAGGGGGATCTCCTCTGCCGGCACGGGCTGCCCGTCGGGCCTCGTCAGCCCGTACATCTGCGCCCCAGCAGCGATGCCCAGCGAGGCGCGCTCGAGCGAGACCCCCAGGATGCTCTGCGCCGCCCTATTCATGCGGATGAGCTCTCCCGCCGCATTGTAGACGAGCAGTCCGTCGGCCACAGACTCGATGGTCGCATCCAGCTCCGCCGCCCGGCGCTGCACCTCCACCAGCAGGCGCTCCCGCTCCTCTTGGAGCACTCGCATTCGTGTGATATCCGAGAAAGTGCTGACCGCCCCCAGGATGCGGCCGCTGGCATCGCGGATCGGGGCTGCGCTGACAGAGTACCACGCTGGCTGCCCATCGGCCGCGCGATGGGCCAGGAGTATGGCGCCCTGCACCGTCTCCCCACGCAGCGCCCGAGCCATCGGCAGGTCCTCCGTCGGAAACGGCTTACGTTCCGGAGTCTCAAAGTGCAGCAGCGCCATCCGCTCGGCGAAGGGCAGCCGGCGCTCCTCGGGGGTGTAGGCCAGTATGTCCTCGGCAGTCCGGTTCATGCGCACTATCTCGCCCGCCGCGCCGTAGATGATGAGGCCATCCGGCACTGCCGAGATGGCCCCATCCAGCTCGGCGGCCCGGCGCTCGGCCTCCTCGCGGGCCTCTTGCGCCTGCCGGAGCAGACGCACGTTCTCGATGGCGAGACCCGCCCTCCTTCCTATCTCTTGAGCCAGCGCCAGATCAGCCGGCCCGTAGCGGCGGGACGACTCGGTGATCAGCAGCAACAAAGCGCCCAGGGGGCGCTCGCGCCCAAGCACGGGGACGGCAATGACCGACCGAGGGCCCATCCGCCGGGTCATCTCGAGGTGTTCCTCGCTCTGCGCCAGGCTCTGCAGCAGTGCCAGGTCGATCTCCGGATGCAGGATCGACTCGCCCCGGAACACGACCGCGCCATAGCCCGCCTTCTTTGGGTCGAGCGGATAGCGGCGCTGCAGCTCACGCGCCAGCTCGTCCTTCTGAGGGTCGACGTGGGTCACCGCCGCCGGGCGGGCTCGCTCTTCGTCCACGAGGATGTCCACGACGGCCCAGTCGGCCAGGGTGGGGACCATCAGCCGGGCCATCTCCTGCAGCACGGCCTCATAGTCCAGCGAGGAGACGAGCACCCTCCCCACCTCGCCCAGCAGGCGCAGTCCTTCCTCGGCCCGCCGCCGCGCCGTGACGTCCCGATCCATCCCCCGGTACCCGGCGAGGCGGCCAGCCTCATCAAAGAAGGGCACCGCGTTGGTCTCGAGCTCTACGATCTGGCCGTCTTTGCGAACGTTCCGGTTCGGCAGGAACCTCAGGACGCGGCGCTCGTCCCGCACCGACCGGAAGAGCGCCTCGTAGCGAGGGACATCTTCTGGAGGAAGGACGTCGAGGACCGTCTTCCCGATGAGCTCTTCGGGTTCGTAGCCGAGGACGTCCCTGACGCTGGGACTCATGTAGGTATAGACGCCATCGGGGTTGACCTCCCAGATGACGTCGCTGGAGATCTCGACCAGATGGCGAAAGCGGGTCTCGCTCTCGCGGAGCGCCTGCTCGGCCAGATGCCGCTCGGTAACGTCGCGGCTGAAGGCGCACAGCCGGTGCCCGCGCGCCGTGTCGATGGCAAAGACCAGCGACTGAACGTAGCGTATCTCGCCACCCGGCCGTCGGAGCGGCATCTCCCGGGACCAGGCCCGGGCGGGCACCTCGCCGGTCCGCAGGGCCTTCCGGATCGCGTGCTCAAGCCGCTCCTTCTCCTCCGGGGAGACGGGCTCTGGCCTCATCTGGACCTGGACATCCCACAGCGGGCGGCCGAGAGTCTCTTCTGGGCGGAGCCCGGCGATGCGTGCCTGGGCATCGTTCCACTCGATGATGCGCCCCTCTTCATCGGTGAGGACGATGCCGTCGAGCGATCTCTCGAGGATGCCGCGGTACACCGCCTGGCCGGCAGCCAGGCCGCGTAGCCTGTCCTCGAACTGGGCGATCTGCGCGCGCAGCGCCTGGCACTCAGCTGTAAGCTCCTCCAGGCGCGCCTCTGCAGCGCCAGCCTCCCCGACCGCTTCTCGCCGCGCGCCCCCGGCCTTGCGCATGGCCCACCTCCCGCTGACTGCCCTTCCTGCCGGCGTGCAGCAATTCTCGGTCCAGGAAGGGCTTCCGCATCCAGACGTAAGGGATGGCGGCCACGGGCAGCCCTATCGCGAGCACCGTCCAGGCTACCCGCTGCCAGCTAGTGTGGAACCCAATCGGCGCAACTCTCCAGGAGATCCCCCAACTGCTCCAGAATCCCGGCTACGCGGTCTACCTTGGTCAGAGGAGTGTCCTCCGACCGCAAGACAGCCTCCACATCCTCATGTGCACGTCGCAGGCAGGCTGCGATCGCCCGGAGACAGGCATCGGTCTGTGCCTCCGCGAGGAGGTCTTCGCCCATCGAACAGCGCCACGCAGCTCCCTGTGGCGTCTCAGCGTTCACCCGTCACACATCCCGTCGCCCCTCGAGCGCCTCGCCGAGGGTGACTTCATCTGCATACTCCAGATCGCCACCAACGGGCAGGCCCATGGCAAGGCGCGTCACCCGGATGCCCGTTGGGGCCAGCTGCCTGGCCAGGTACATGGCTGTCGCATCGCCCTCCATGGTCGGGTTCGTGGCCAGGAGCACCTCCCGAACGCCCCCCGACCTCACCCGCTCCACCAGCTCGCGCATCTTGAGCTCGTCGGGGCCGATGCCATCTACCGGAGACAGCGCACCGTGCAGCACGTGATAGACGCCGCGGAACCGGCGCGTCCGCTCGATGGCGAGCACATCGAGCGGCTCCTCGACCACGCAGATGAGGCCCCGGTCCCTCTCCTGGTCCGCACAGACGGGGCAGGGGTCGTGCTCGGCGATATTGAAGCAGGTGCTGCAAAGCACGGTCCCCGCGCGCAGTCCGCGGATGGCATCGGCGAGGGCAATGACCTGCGCCTCGGGCGCCCGCAGCATGTAGAAGGTCAGGCGCGAGGCCGTCTTCGGGCCGATCCCCGGCAGGCGGCTCAGCTCCTCGATCAGCCGGCCAACCGGTCCAGGTGTCAGAGACATCACAGCAACCCCGGTATGTTCAGGCCACCGGTCAGAGGTGCCATGCGGCTCTCGACCAGCCTTCTCGACTGGGCCAGCGCCTCGTTATAGGCTGCGACCAGCAGGTCCTCAAGCATCTCCACGTCCTCAGGGTTGAGGATCTGTGGGTCGAGCTTGACGGCGCGCACCTCCTGCTGCCCCGTCATCGTCACCGATACGGCTCCACCGCCGACGGTCGCCGTGACCGTCTCCTCGGCGAGCGCCTGCTGGGCAGCGAGCAGTTGGTTCTGCAATTGCTCCAGCTGGCGCATCTGCGGCGCTGCCGGCATGCGGAAGCGGCTGCCCTTCCCCTTGCTCCCCACGATAAATACCTCCTCATAAGTGCATCGGTGGCACACGCCACCCTGGTTACTTTTCGTCGCCTGCTTCGGGCTCGGCGCGCTGCACGCTCTGAACCCGCGCGCCAAGGTCCTCTACGGCGTACCTCACGACCGGGTCCTCGCGCACGGCCTCGTCAACGGCAGGGCCGCGGGCGCCCCGAGGCGGCCGTCGCCCGGCGACGATACACTCCACCTGGCAGGGCACGCCGAGGAAGTCCTGGAGCACCTGCTCCAGGATGCGCCTGTTCTTCTCCTCCATGACGCGCTCCTGATGGAAGGCGGCCTCCATCTCGAAAACCACCTTCCCGCCGACGAGCTCGCATGGCCGCCCGGACCGCATGAGCGCTTCCAGCACCTTGCTGGTGCCACGGAGCCGCTGCAGTATCTCCGGCCATTGCCGCGTGAGCCGGGCGAGCGTCAGCTCACTACCCGGCTCGGCCGCGGATCCGGCGGGCGCCGCCACGGTCGGCTCCGGGGCGGCGCCACGAGTTGGCGGCTCTGCATGCCTCGAAGCCCCCGGGGCTGCAACTGACCGCCCGCCCTCCGGGGCCGCGGCGCGGCGGGTACTGACTGGCGCCGCCGTCTCGGGCTTTGGCGCCGGGATCGCCGGCTGCCGGGCCTCCTCCTGCGGGTTCCCGGCGAGCACCGCCTGCACAAAGGCCAACTCGAGGGGCATCTGGGAGCGCACTTCGCCCCGGGCTGCCCCTTCGCTCTGGCTGAAGATGCGCAGGGCGTCGACGAGGCGCGGCAGGGTCAGCCGCGCGAGCTGCTCGCGCATGCGCCCCGCGGCCTCGGCGGTGATGTTGGCCAGCCTGTCATCCCCTCCCGCCTGCAGGAGCAGCAAACCCCGCAGGTACTCGACCAGCTCTAGCTGAAGCTGTCGGGCGTCGGCGCCTGCGTCCACGAGACGGTTGATCTCACGGAGCCCGGCGGCGAGGTCGCCGTCGAGCCAAGCGTCGACGAGGTCTGCCACCGCAGTCAGCGACACACCGCCCAGGAGCTCCTGTACGCGCTGCAGGGTGATCTCGCCCTCACCGGCGGCTACAAGCTGGTCGAGCAGACTCTCGGCATCTCGAAAGCTCCCACCCGCACGCCGGGCAATGGCTTCGATAGCTGCCGGCTCGATGGCGATCTGCTCCGCCTGGCAGATGTGCTCGAGCTTGCGCCGCAGATCGGCGAGCGGGATGCGGCGAAAGTCGAAACGCTGGCAGCGGGAGAGGATCGTGGGAGGGATGCGCTGCGGCTCGGTCGTCGCAAGCACAAAGATGACGTGCGGCGGCGGCTCCTCGAGCGTCTTGAGCAGGGCGTTGAAGGCCTCGTTGGTCAGCATGTGCACTTCGTCGATGACATAGACCTTGTACCGCCCTTCATTGGGCGAGAAGGCGACCTTGTCCCGCAGCTCGCGTATCTCGTCGATGCCGCGATTCGAGGCAGCATCGATCTCAATCAGGTCCAGGTCCCGCCCGGCGTTGATGGCCTCACAGCGCAGGCAGCGGTTGCAGGGCCGCTCTGCTGGCTCGGCAAGACAGTTGACCGCCTTGGCCAGGATGCGCGCGGTCGACGTCTTGCCCGTCCCCCGCGGACCGCAGAAGAGATACGCGTGTCCAATGCGCCCGGCGCGCAGCGCGTTCTGTAGCGTCCGCGTCACATGCTCCTGCGCGAGGACCTCGTCAAAAGTCTGCGAGCGCCATCTGCGGTACAAGACCTGACCATTCATGTCCCTGGTCCTTCACCCTGCCGGCCGGGCCCTTCCGGTCGAGCCCGCTGGACATAGTGTAACACCGCAGAGGGCTCTTGGCAAGTAAATGTGAACAAGCGGGTCGGCACGCGGAAACTGGCAGGCCGGGCGAGGCCGGAGTATAATACCTTCCCGGCGCAGGCCGCCGTAGCGCCCACGGCGTGTCTCTCGGTCACACGAAAGGAGCAGCACCATGCTCGTGCTCGGTATCTCGGGTAGCCCCCGCCCCGAGGGCAACACCGCCCGTGCCGTGCAGCGCGCCCTCGAGGTGATCCGCGGCGAGGGGGTGGACACGGAATACATTTCGCTCGCCGGCAGGAACATCGGCTTCTGCACCGGGTGCTGGGGCTGCCGTGCCACCCACACCTGCGTCATCGACGACGACATGACCGAGATCTACGAGGCCATGCGCCGCTGCGATGGCCTGCTCCTCGGCTCGCCCGTGTACATGGGGATGGTCACCGGGCAACTCAAGGCCATGATGGACCGCACGGTGCTCCTGCGCGTCGGAGGCGTCTTTGAGCTCAGCGGCAAGGTCGGCGCCGGGATCGCCTGCGGGGGCTTTCGCAACGGCGGGCAGGAGCTGGTGCTGCAGAACATCCACACCTACCTCCTGCAGCTCGACGTCCTCGTCATCGCCGACGGCCCACCCTTCAGCCACTCCGGTGCAGCCATCGCGGGCGTGATCGAGCAGGACGAGCTGGGCCTGCGCACTGTGGACAACCTCGCCCGGCGGCTCGCCGCAGCCGTCAAGCGCTGCCGGGGACGCTGAGCGACGCGCGGGGGCCGGGGCCGGGCCTCGCCAGGTGCTGTATGTGGTGTCTCCCCGGCGATCAGACCCGAGCAGGGGCCAGAGCCCTTCTTGTGCCTCTGACCATGCCCGCGAGCAACCAGCCGCCGAGGCCCAGCCAGGTGGCCGCGCTGAGGCCGAAGCCGATCCAAAAGGTCGCCGGCGAGAACCAGAGTTGCACGCGGTGCCTGCCCGCCGGAACGTAGACGGCCCGGAACAGGTAGTCGGCCACAAGGATCCGTGCTGGTTGCCCGTCCACACTGGCCCGCCAGCCGGGGTAGTATACCTCGCTGAGGAGGAGATAGCCGGGCGCTGGCGTCTCGACCTCGAGGGTCAGCCGGTTGGCACTGTACTCCGTGTAGCGGACGCTCCGCGGCTCCGCCCCGGGCTGCCCGGTCGGCTGCGGCTCCTCCTGCAGAACGACGACGCGCGCCGGGTCAAAGCCCGGCGCGTGTATGGCCTCAAAAGCCTCACGCGCCCCAGAGACCTGCACCGCATCGTAGACGAGTTGCGCCATCGGATACGCGGCTGTGTTCAGGTAGACGTCCACCGCAGAGCCCCCAGTGTAGGCGGGCACGAGCCGCTCATCCCCCGGCGGACTCCCCTTGTCGGAGAGGACATACCTGACCCCCAGCAGGCTGTAGAGGGTGTCCCCACGCGCTGAGATGCTCCAGCGATAGGTCTCGTATGCGGCCAGGCCCAGCGGATTGTGGATGCCCGAGATATCGTACAGGCCGTGCACCGCGGCAGCGTCCGGCTGCCAGAGATGGGCGGCGCTCGAGTCGATGCGGTAGGGCCCGGCATCCCGACGCAGCCACTCCACCACTTCGGCGTGGCGGTACCCCTGCCAGGGGTCGCCGGTGTCGATCTCGACCGTGGAGCCGCTGGCGATGAGGTCGAAGGCCACGAGCAGGACGGCCGCAGCGCCCAGCCACCGCGCGCGCGGCCAGCGCACAGCCGCCACAAGCCAGAGGAGGCCCGTGCCACAGCAGGCCGCAGCCAGCCACACTCCGCGCCGGACCGACTCCACCCGCTCCGCTGGCACCGCGATCACCTGCGGGAGCGCGAGGGTTACGGCCAGCGCCACAGTCAGGAGCACAAGAGCCGCCCCGCGCAGACGCCGACACGCCGCCAGCCGATCCAACCCACAGGAGCCCAGGGCAGCCAGGCCAAAGCTCGTGAGCACGATAGCGCGAGCAGGCGCGCGGAGGCTACGCAGGAGCGGCAACGCATGGGCCAGGCGGAAGACCGGCGTCCGGTCGCCGAGCGCCAGAGCAAGCCCGGCCAGCGCCAACATGGCGAAAAAGCCGGCCGGGAAACCCTCAGGCCCGCGCTCGCCCCGGCGACGCGGCAGGAGGGCAGCCAGCCCCAGAGCGAGAGGCAGGACTCCCAGGTACCCTACCTCTACCCTCTCCCATGATCCCCAGAAGGCGTGAGGGCCGCGCCCATAGAACCGCGGCACGATCAGGCCCACAAGCCCCCGCCAGGGAAGCGCGTACCGACTCGCCTCCTCGAGAGAGAGCCCTCTGCCGCGCAGGCTGTAGCCCTCGAGCTCGAAGGAAGGGAGGAGCGCGATGGCCGCACCTCCCAGCCCCGTGAGGACGATGAGCGCGGCGACAAGAACCAGCCGCGGCACCGCGCCCTCACTCCCCCGCAGGGCGCAGCCGATGCGGTACAGGACCAGAACCGTGAGGCCTATCCCCAGAAAGGCCAGCATCTGCCCATGCCCGGCCAGCGCCGCGATGGCCAACAGCGCGCCCGCACCGCCGGCATACCCGGCTGAGCGGCGAAGGAGGGCCCGGTCCGCAAGCAAGAGGATCCCCGGCAGATAGGCAATGGTGGCGTTCAGGTTCAGGTTGCCGATGTGGGTCACAAAGAGGTCGGAGAGCGCGAACGACAGACCGCCCAAGACAGAGGCCGCCGGGCTCAGCCGATGATCTCGCAGGAGCAGGTACATCAGGACTCCCGCCAGCACCATGTGCAGCACGACCAGCGCCTCCATCGCTTCGTAGCCCGGCTCGCCCCCAATCAGGAAGAGCAGGAGGTTCGGAGGATAGAAGAGGCCGGACTGGTTGTCGGCGGCGAAGGGCATCCCCCCGTACAGGGTGGGGTTCCACAGCGGCAGGACCCCCTGGCGCAGCGAGCGGGCGGCAAAGCGGTAGGTCGGCCAGAGGAAGGAGACCAGGTCGCCGCCTCCTCGAGGGATGAGGTATCGCCCCGAGAGGAGGGGCCAGAAGAAAGCCAGAATGAGGAGCACCAGCGCCGACAGGGCCAGCGCATCCCGCTGATACCGTCTCACGGCGCCACGGCCCCGTATGTTGACGATGCCCCGGCCGACGCCACCGGAGGCTCGCGCCGCGCCGGGGCCACCTGTACCGAGCCCGCTCGGGAGCGGGCATTGCGCCGGGCAGAGAGGGGTTTTCTGGTCATGGCGGGCATGATAGCATCGGGGGCAGAGGTCCGTCAAATGATGGAGAGAAGGCAAGTGTTCAGATTCGTGCCGTCGTCCCCTCCGCCCCTGAGGTCTTGAAGGCAGGCTCTCGCGCGGCCCCGCTCTCCGGGTGGACCGCATGTGGCACACTTGTTGCTACTTCTGCTGGTGACACTACTAGCCGAAAGGAGCGCACTGATGAGCGATTATCAGCCGGGCATCCGCGTTCCGGCAGGCGAGCCCGAGCCCGGGCGGGCTACCGAGCGCTGGGAAGAGGCTCGCACCACAGTCGCGGAGCGTCTCAGGCGGGCCGAAGAGACCACGCGCGGCGCGCGGCAGCAGCTGCGCCGCGGCGCCGAGCGCCTCCGCATCCTCACCGCCACCGGCCTGGCACGGGCCGCGGACACCCTGCGCGGCAGCTCGACCGGAACCGAATCTACCGCACGGCGCTTCGCCGACAGTCTCGAGCAAGGGGCCGCCTACCTTCGCCGTACCGACCTCGAGGGCATGCAGCGCGACCTCGTCGGCCTCGTCAGGCAGTACCCCGTGCAGGCGCTCGGTGCAGCCTTTGTGACCGGGCTCTTGCTCGGCCGCAGGTTGCAGCTGGGGGGATTGGCCAGGTCCCGGTCCGGCGGTCGCTCAACCGGCATCGAGGACCCTCTGGATATGTAGCCGGGCATACACTGGCCAGTCAGCGGGGTCGGCGCAACATCCCAACCTGGGCACGAGGTGGCCGGGGAGCACTGTCCCCGGCCGCTGCTCTTTGTCGGCGAATGGCACGAAACTTGCTCCGTCGCCAACGGTAGGGCGTCCATAGTGCAGGAAGGCCGGCCGTTCCGGGTCAGGGGGACTGGCTATGCGCGACTATGAGGTCGAAGAGTACGAGCAGTGGGAGGAAGGTTACCTCGAAGGCGATGACGGGAGCATGGAGGAGACCTATCTGTACGACCCCGACGAGGGGTTCACCGACGAGGACCTGCTCTTCGCCGAGAACGCCTTCTCCCCCCACATGATCGGCCGCCCCGCACCGCAGGATGGGCTCGAAGAGCCGGACGTGCCTCCAGAAGACGTCGAGAGCGACGAGCCGACCACCGATCCCTATGCAGCCATCGACGAGGGAAGGATTTACTATCCGCCCGAAGATCCACCAATCCTCCCCTCGGAGCGACTGCGGGATGCCGACATCGCTATCGGCTTTGCCTCCTCAGCCGACGATGCTCCACTCGAGGTCGAGGACGTCCCCGAGCGGTTCGACAGCTCTGACTATGACATCGCCGAGCGCGTTGCCGAGGCGCTGCGCCTGCACTCTGCCACCTCCGACCTCGACATCAGAGTTCAGGTGCAGGATGGCGTCGTCACGCTGCGCGGGCACGTGAACACCCTGCAGGACGTGGCCGCCGTCGAGGACATTGCCTCCGAGGTCGAGGGTGTGGTCGAGGTGCGGGAGCAACTGACGCTCGACTGACGCTGGCGAGCACCCCAATGGGGAGGGTCCGAGATGGCACCACGGGGGACGATCGTGGTCGACGGGTCCAACGTGGCGTGCGAGGAGCAGACACACGACGGCAAGCCCCGCATCGAGAACATCGAGTTGGCGCTCGAGACCCTGCGCAAGCAGTACGAGCACGTCATTGTGATCGTGGACGCCGCGCTGCACCACAATATTGACAGGCCTCGCGAGATGCGCCGGCTGCTGGACGATCAGATCATCCGGCAGGCGCCGGCGGAGACGCCCGCCGACTATTTCATCTTGGAGATGGCGGATGCTCTGGGCGCCGACGTGCTCTCCAATGACCGGTTCAGGCAGTACCATCGGCGATGGCCATGGATCGAGCACCGGCGCATACCCTTCATGATCATCGATGGCCGGCTCATCATCTACCGTCCGGCCCAGGTTGAGAGCCGGCTATCGCAGAAGGAGGGCAGGAAAGCCCACTCCTGACGAGAGACACGGTCGCTTGCGTGCCGCGCTGAAGGTAGCGGGCTCTGCCCTCTCAATGGCCCGGTGCCCTGCAAAGGGCATGCCGCCGGAAGGGGGTTGGAAACGTGGCGTGGCACGTCTACGACATCGAGTTCGACGGGTTTGAGCGGCTCACAGGCGGCAACTATCACGTCGCCCGCTTTACTGTTGTCAAGGATGGCGGGGTGCGCACCTGGCAGGTGCGGGTGAGGGTCAAGCCATCCCTCCGCCAGGCCCTTGGCGACCGGGTGAGCCAGTATGATGACCGCGACCTCGCCGGAGGTCTGGGGGCTCAGACTATCCTCAAGCTCCTGGAGAGCGGGCTGGAGGTCTTTGAGCAGGATATCATCCTCGACGCCAGCCACTACCCGGGCCGTCCTGGAGAGCCGGCCGTCTTTCCCGACTACCGGCATCTGACCGTCCGGGTGGAGACGACTCCGGAGGGTGAGGTCGTGCCGCCCCTTGCCGTCTCCACTGCCCCGCGGTGACGGCTTGGAGGGTCGGGCATGACCCGGTGCGGGCCAGCGCCGCGGGGGCGTTCCGGATGCCTGCCGCCTGGCCGTTTCCGGGAGCGATACCCTTGCGAGAGGAGATTGATTTGCGCGGGTTCAGCATTGGCCGCATAGCGGGTATTCGGATCCGAATCGACTGGAGCTGGCTCATCATCTTCCTGCTGGTCGCCTGGACGCTGGCGGTGGGCTACTTTCCGGCCCTCTTTCCCACCTTTTCCACGGCCGTGAACTGGGTGCTGGGGATCGTGTCCAGCTTTTTGCTCTTCGCCTCGGTGCTCGCCCATGAGCTGGCGCACTCCTTCGTCGCCCGGAGCCAGGGCCTGCCGGTGGAGAGCATCACCCTGTTCATTTTTGGTGGCGTGTCGGAGATCGAGGAGGAACCGCGTACCGCCGGCGACGAGTTCCGCATGGCCTTCGTGGGGCCGCTGACCAGCCTGGGCCTCGCGGGCATCTTCTGGCTGATCTTTCTGGCCACCGGCCCCAACGCGAGCCCCCTGGCCGCCGTGGTGCAGTACCTGGCGGTCATCAACCTCGCCCTCGGCCTCTTCAACCTCGTGCCAGGGTTTCCGCTGGACGGCGGGAGGGTGCTGCGGGCCATCCTGTGGGCAATCACCGACAACCTCCGCCGGGCGACGCGCATCGCCTCCTACGTCGGGCAGGGCTTTGCCTTCTTCCTGATCTTTGTGGGCGTGGCCCTGATCTTTGGCGGAGCCTTTATCAGCGGCATCTGGCTCGCGTTCATCGGGTGGTTCCTGAACAACGCGGCCAGTGCGAGCTACCGGGAGCTGGTGGTGCGCCAGTCTCTGGAGGGGGTGCCGGTGCGCCGGCTGATGGCTACCGATGTCGATCGCGTGCCGCCGTCGCTCACCGTCCAGCAGGTGATCGACCAGTACATCCTCTCGGGCCGCCAACACGCCTACCCCGTTCAGACCGACGGCGAGCTGGTCGGCCTGATCTGCCTGCACGACGTGCGCAGCGTGCCCGAGGACGCGCGCACGACGACGACGGTAGCCGAGGCGATGACCCCCTACGACCGTCTGGTCACGAGCACGCCCGATGAGGACCTGGCTTCCGCCGTCGACAAGCTGGGGCGCGGCGGCTATGAGCAACTCCCCGTGCTCGACGCGCCCCATCACCTCGCCGGCCTTCTGCGGCGGCGGGACGTGATCAACTACCTCCAGGTGCAATCCGATCTTGAGGGGACCGGGAGCCGCGGCGGCGAGGGCGAACAGTAGCTGGCGCTCGACTCCGCCCGGCCTGGGTACGAGCCAGGATCAGGCAATCTCTTGGATTGGGAGAGCGATGACGCAGAGCGAGCATTCGAGAGGAGTGTGCCACCGCGGCGCGGCGTTCAGGCCAGCGCCTGAGGGCACCTGGGTAAGCCGCAGAGCCCGGGCTTTGCTGCTCATCGCCTCGGTGCTGCTGGTGCTCGCGGCCGGCAGCTGTGCGGAAGGCACCAGCATGGACCCTGAGGCTGTCCGCATCCCCTACTCCGAGTTCCGTGTGCAGCTGGAGGCAGGCAATGTCGCACGGATTGTGGCTCGGGGCAGCGAGATCCGTGGCGAACTCGAGTCGCCTGCCCAGACGATTGGGGGGACCAATGGGGCACTCGTGGACTATCGCAGGTTCGTCACGCACCGCCCGCCCTTTGAGGACCCGGAGCTGTATGCCCTGCTCCGTCGCCACAACGTCGAGCTGGACGTGCAGCAGGCAACCGACCTGAGCGGGGCCTGGACCGTGCTGTTGAACCTGCTGCCCATCCTGCTTCTCCTGGCGATCGGCTTTGCCCTCGCGCGCAGCATGCGAGGCCAGGGGCACACCCTGACCGATTTCGGCCGCAGCGGCGCCAAACTGTACCGCAAAGAGCCCGCGACCGCGGTGACCTTTGACGACGTCGCCGGAGCAGAGGGCGCCAAGGCGGAGCTGCAGGAGGTGATCGAGTTCCTGCGAAACCCCGCCAAGTTCCGTCGCCTCGGGGCGACCATGCCCAAGGGCATCCTGCTGGTCGGGGCGCCCGGCACGGGCAAGACGCTTCTCGCCCGCGCCGTCGCCGGCGAGGCAGGAGTCCCCTTCTACAGCATCACCGGATCCGACTTTATGGAGATGTTCGTGGGCGTCGGCGCGAGCCGCGTGCGCGACCTGTTTGCGGAGGCCAAGCGCACACAGCCCAGCATCGTCTTTGTCGACGAGCTGGATAGCATCGGCCGACTGCGCGGGGCCGGCATCGGCGGGGGACACGACGAGCGCGAGCAGACGCTCAACCAGCTCCTCAGCGAGCTGGATGGCTTTGAGCGAAACGAGGGCGTGATCGTCCTCGCCGCCACCAACCGGCCCGATATCCTCGACCCCGCTCTGCTCCGCCCCGGACGCTTTGACCGACGGGTGACCGTCGACCTGCCCACGACCAGTCAGCGCGTCGCCATCCTGCGCGTCCATAGCCGCAACAAACCCCTCGCACCGGACGTCGACCTCGAAGAGCTCGCGCGCAGCACGCCGGGGTTCTCAGGCGCGGACCTGGAGAACCTGCTCAACGAGGCCGCGCTGAACGCCGCGCGGGAAGGCAAGTCCGCCATCGACCGCTCCGACGTCGAGGACGCCCGAGACAAGGTCCTCATGGGCCTCAAGCGAGAGGGCATGGCCATCGGCGACGAGGAGAAGCAGCTCCTCGCCTACCATGAGGGCGGGCATGCGCTGGTCGCCATGCGCCTGCCGAGGGCCGACCCCATCCACAAGGTGACGATCGTACCCCGAGGGCGGGCCATGGGCATCACCCAGCAGTTGCCCGAGGGCGAGATACACGTCTACCCGCAGGACTATATGGCCGACCGCCTCGCCGTGCTCCTTGCCGGCCGGGCCAGCGAGACCCTGGTCTTTGGCACGAGGACTTCAGGGGCGGAGGCGGACCTGCGGGAGGCAACCATGATCGCACACCGCATGGTGTCGAGCTGGGGTATGGGCCTCGACCTCGGCCCGGTCAGCTTTGACACGGAGGGCGGGAGCGTGTTCCTGGGCGAGGACCTCGGCCGGCCCCGGCCCTACAGTGAGGAGACGGCCAGCCTCATCGACCGGGAAGTGCAGCGCCTCCTGAGCGAGAGCCTGGAAAGGGCGCGCACCATCCTCGAGCAGGACCGCCCGGCCCTCGTTGCCATCGCCACTGCCCTCGCAGAGAAGGAAGAGCTCACCGGTGAGGAGGTCAGGGAGATCGTCGAGCGTGCCAGTCAGCATGTGCCGGCGGGATAGCCCCTGGCCACGTCCCGCACCGGCGCGTGATGCCCGCTACACTGTAGCAGGAATGAGAGATCACGACGTTAGCCCCACAATGCCAGCAACGGAGGAAAGGAGAACACCGCAGTGCCAACCGATCCCTTTACCGGCCTCGTGCCGCGCAAGATGACGGCCAGTGAGCTGGCCCGCGCCATCCGCCTGGACATCCAGGCGGAGCTGGACGCCACCAACCTGTACCAGGCGCACATCGACGCGACCGATGACGAGCGCGCTAAGGCCATCCTCGCCCACATTCGCGACGAGGAGAAGGAGCACGCCGCCGAGTTCGTCGAGCTGCTCAAGCTTCTCGACCCGGACCAGGCCACCTATCTCGATGAGGCGCCCGGGGATGTAGCGCAGATCATCCGGGAGGCCCGCGGCGCGGCCGCCGGGCAGGGCACGGGTGGACCCGAGGGGCGCCTCACGGTCGGGAGCTTGCTCGGCCGGCCCCAGGGTGAGATGGAGGAGGGCTATGCCTGATTACCTGCTTAGGGACCAGGCGCCCCTCACCGAGCAGGAGTGGGGCCTCCTCGACGACGTCATAGTCCGCGTCGCCAGAAGGCAGCTTGTGGCCCGGCGTTTCCTCTCCATTGCCGGGCCGGTCGGCGCCGGCGTGCAGAGCTATCCGTCGGACCGCTACGGCGACGGCGCGGCCCAGATCAGCCTCTTCGGAGCAGAGGAAACAGGGAGGGTTCGCGTCCAGCGCCGGACCTTTGTGCCCCTGCCCATCCTGTGTCAGGATTTCACGATCAACTGGCGAGACCTCGAGAGCGCCCGCCGGTTGGGGGTGCCGCTCGACACGACCGCCTCCGCCATCGCCGCGGCGGCCGTCGCGACGATGGAGGACAGGCTCATCTTCGGTGGCCTTGACGAGATGCAGCAGCAAGGCCTTCTGAACGCCGAAGGCCGCCAGCAGTTGCCCCTGGGCGACTGGGCCACGACCGGTGGCGGCTTTGCCGCCATCGTGAGCGCGGCGGAGGCCCTCGTTGCCGCCGGGTTCGGCCAGCCGTTCACAGTGGTGCTCCCGCCCGCGCTCTACGCCAGGCTCAACCGCGTGTACGACAACACCGGCGTGCTCGAGCTCGATCAGGTGCGGCGGCTGGTTCGTGGGGGCGTGTACGTCACACCGGCACTGCCGCCAGGCGTGGCGGTCGTGCTGGCGCCCGGGCCCGAGAACCTGGACATCCTGATCGCGCTGGATCTGACCGTCGCCTTCCTGGAGACGACCTCGATGGAGCATCACTTCCGGGTGTTGGAGGTCCTGAGCCCGCGGGTCAAGCGGCCCGAGGCGGTTGTGACTCTGGGGCAGGTATAGTGCCAGCACCGGGGCACGAGCCTGTCCTGTCACAGCGAGCGCCCCGGGCTGGACCTCTGTGCGAAGTGGGGAGACTCGCCAGGCGGCAGCAGTCTGTGAGCAGTCGGCCCGACCGCCGAGGCAATCTCACCGGCGCGCAGGTGGGATTGCTTCGCCAGCCCGGCGGGCTGGCTCGCCGTGACAGAAACAGCCTCCCCCAGCCGTGACTCCTTCAGGGGCGCATAGGCTGCCCTGGCCGCCTTACGTCGGCCCTTATCGAGGGTACCCCATCCCCCCGTCCCTCTTCCCCGCCGCCGAGGCGCCGGGGAAGAGGGCGTCTTATGGAGGGCCATTCCGGATTCCCCCCCCCGCGGCGCGCTATCCATTACCCACAAGTCGGGCTGCACAGCATCACGGGGCA
>DYEI01000506.1 GCA_020725765.1 Anaerolinea sp.
GCAGCCGCGATGTCCTGCAACTGGGAGCCCGCACCCCTGCCCCTCCCCCTGGCAGGCGCCGGGCGCCTGCCAGGGGGAGGGGTGATGAGAGATGGGCGGTTTCACGAGATGGTGCGCAGGCCACGGGCGCCTACGCTCCCCTCCAGGCCACTTGTGGGTAATGGATGGCGCGGCGCGGGCGCGGGGTTAGGCGTAGAGCTCCCTCTGTGGACAAGGCCCTCGCCCTACGACCGAAGAAGGCTGTCCGCCCCTGAGCCCCACGACACGGCGGGATAAGCCTGCTTCGCCCTCTGTAACGATCTTGCTCCCTGCAGCAGCGGTCGGCCCGCACTCAGACCGGCCAGATCTCGGCCGCGCTCTGCACCAGGCGGCGGACCGTCCGGGCGTCGACGCGCTGTGTGCCCGGTCGGGCTGCCGCCTCATCGGCATAGTCGCTGCGGTAGTAGGTCAGCTCCAGCTCGATGGGGGGCTCCAGCCGCCATGGCCGGCGCTGGGCGGCAGTGCGCACCGCCTCGGCGGCGCCCTCGCGGATTAGGCGCCTCGCCTCGGCCGGGGCGAGGCAGCGGGCGCAGTTGCGGCCCAGCCCCCGCTTGACGGCGACCGTAACGATGTCGGGGCAGAGGGCCTCGGCCTCGCGGCAGGCGGCCTCGTCGCCGGAGACCATGAGGAGCGGCACGCCGTAGTATCCGGCGTAGGCCGTCTCCATCCCGATCTCGCCGACCGGCTGCCCGTTGATGCGGAAGCAGAACCAGCGGCTCGAGTCCATGGTGTGGTCCAGAAAGCCGTTCAGGGTTCCGGCCATGGCGTGGTGACCGGTGAGGATGAGGCCGGCGAAGGAGCCGTCGAGGGAGGGCATCGGCGAGGTGGCGGTCGGCGTCTCGTAGGTCGCGCCCGAGTCCATGCGCTCCAGAATAAAGTGGCCCCCGCCGGCGTGGGTGTCGCAGACGAGGACCTCCGAGGCGCCGCCATCAAAGGCGCCGGCGATGGCAGCGTTGACGTCGGCCATGAGGAGGTCCCGCCCCTCGGCATACTGCGGTGCGTCGGGCCGAACCTGCTCCGGCCGCCAGATGCCCGAGGTGCCCTCCATGTCGCACAGGATATAGATTCTCATGTTCACCCCCTCGAGTGCCATCGCACCGCCTATGCTTCCGGAGCCGGGGCCGGCCGCGGGGCCGCGATGGGCCGTGCCTGCAGGCGCAGGGTCAGGGCAGCGCTGATGAACAGGCATCCAGCGGCAGCAAAGAGCACCACCGGTATCCCCGCCCACCGGGCGATGGCGGCCCCCGTCAGGGGTGCGAGGAACGCCACCACGTTGAGGAGCAGCGTGTTCACGGCCACGTAGCGGGGCCGCTCATCGGCAGGCATGACGGCCAGCAGCCACTCAAAAAGGCTCACGTCAACGGCGGATACAAAGAACCCCCCGATCATGGCTCCGATGAACAGCAGCCAGCGGGTCTCCGCGGAGGCCAGGCCGGCCAGGCAGAAGGCGCTGCCAACCGCCACGTTGGCCATGGCGAGCATTCGGAATGGGCCGAGGCGGTTCGCGAGGCGCCCCCAGACGTAGTAGCCAGCGGTCAGTGCCCCGTTCTCCAGGGTCGTGCGCTCGCCGATCCAGGCGTCGCTGGCGCGGAGGTTGCGAACCAGAAAGATGGTGAACACCCCCGCCGGCAGAAAGAGCCCCCAGCGCATCACCAGCGTTACCAGCGAAAACACGGCAAAGCCGGGCTGTCGCAGGGGTCCCAGCAGGCTGGCCGGGCGCAGCGCCGGCCTGGCAGAAAGGTCGGGCTCGCGGGCCGCTATCTCGATGCGGGAATAGCAGTAGGTGCTGAGCAGGCCGGCCACGAAGCAGATGGCAAAGAGCAGGGTATAGTTGTGGGGCCAGGGCAACGCCTCCAGCATCTGGCCAAAGAGGGCGACGCTTGCCGCCGAGACCAGCCCGAGCAGCGCCCAGCGGACGCCGTTGACGGCAGCCCGGCGGCGCGGGGGCACCGCCTCCGCCAGCACATCGTAGAAGACGGTGTTCCCCAGCGTGCCTGGAATCGCAGTCAGGCCCCAGAGGATGACGATGAGCACCGGCGCGGCCGACGGGCCCAAGAGAGCGGCCGCGGCAGCGATCGGCGGATAGGAGAGGCGGATGGCGTAGAAGCAGCGGGCGCTATCCCTTACGATGTTTCGCCAGCGGGCAACCATCTCGCCCGCGGGAAGGGCCAACACAATCGTCAGCAGGGCGGGCAGCGAGGTCAGCAGGCTGACCATGGTGGCCGATGCGCCCAGGCGCGCCAGGAGGACGGGCAGAAAGGTGATGACACCCCCCTGGACGATGCCAAAGAGCCCGGTGTGGGCCATCAGCCGGCGGATGTTGCGGTCCTCGCGGGTCGCCGGGCGGGTGTGCAGCCGCCGGAGCAGGGTTGAGGCACGATCGAGCATGAGAGTCGGTACCTTTGGGCAAGCCTGAGAAAAGTGTACTGCAATGGAGCATTGTACACCACCGTGCGCAACTTGCCCAAAGTGCCAGGACGGCGCGATCCTCCTTCACGCCTCAACGCCGCGGTGCACCATTCATTACCCACAGGTGACCTGATGGGGAGCGTAGGCGTCCATGGCCCGCGTAGCGTCCCGCGGAGGGAGCCGCACCCCCCTCTGACCCCTTTGGGGCGGTTCCATCACCCCTTCCCCAGCCAGGTTCAAGGGCGGACAGCGCTCTTCGGTCGTAGGGCGAGGGCATGGCCCATCCAGGGACCCCCACCCC
>DYEI01000507.1 GCA_020725765.1 Anaerolinea sp.
CCCCGGGGGAGGGGGCGCCGGGGGTGGGGGCCCTGCCAGCAGCGCAGATGAGCCTGCCCACAAGGTGGGCTACACCCTCAGGGGGTCGAGCGCTTGACTCTCAACCAACCCCGGACTATTCTCTCCCATAGCCCTGGCCAGGATGGCGCGTCCACCCACGGATGACGGCGCCACAACCTGGTACAGCAGCGTGCGATCAGGGTCCCCCTCCAATCCGTCACGATCGGGCCAGCGAGGTGCTGCATGTCGCCAAGGTTGCCGTACTGGGTCAAGCTGCTTCTGGCCTTCCTGGCGGTCATCGTCCTCGCAGCAGGCGGGGTAGCGGTCCTGGGCAGCCGCTTTGCCCTGGAGGCACTGGCGGGGGCCGGTGCCACGGACCTGCCGGCGGACCCCCTGAAGCGGGCGCTGCTGATGGCGGCCCTGGCCGCTGGCGGGGCCACACTGCTCGTGGCGCTGGGCCTCGCGCGCCTCCTCTCGGCGCGGTGGCGCGTCCTCGCACAGACTGCGGAGGCCATGGTCTCAAAGCGCGGCCTGCCGGTCAGCGCAAAGCGCGGCGAGGAGGCACGGCTCGAGCGGTCGCTCATGGCCATGTCGAGGGCCCTCGAGCAGCAGGAAGCGCTCCGCCGGCAGCTGATGGCCGACATCGCCCACGAGCTGCGCACGCCACTGACCGTCATCCGCGGGAACCTCGAAGCCCTCCTCGACGGCATCTATCGCCCGACGCGTGAGATCGTCGCCCCGATCCATGAGGAAGTAGTGCTCCTCGCCCGTCTGGTCGATGACCTGCGCGACCTGACCCTGGCAGAAGCCGGGCAGCTTCCGCTGCATCTGACGCGGGTGGACCTCACCGAGTTGGTGCGCGGGGTGCTTGCGGGCTTTCAGGCGCAGGCAGGCGAGCGCTCAATCGATCTCTTGCTGGTGCTGCCTCCCAGCGAGTTGCCGCCCGTAGAGGCCGATGCCGGCCGGATCCGGCAGGTCCTCCTCAACCTGATCGGTAACGCGCTGCGCCATGTGCCGCAGCGAGGGCGCGTGCGCGTGGCGCTGCGGTCCGTTTCTCCGAGCTGGGTGGAGGTGCGCGTCAGCGACAATGGCCCGGGGATCAGTCCGGATGAGCTGCCACACGTCTTTTCACGGTTCTACCGGGGAGACCGAAGCCGCGCGCTCGACCAGGGAGGAGCAGGCCTTGGGCTGGCGATCGCCAGGCACTGGGTCGAGGCCCACGGCGGCTCCATCCGCGTGGAGAGCGACCTCGGGGAGGGGACGACCTTTGTGTTCACCGTGCCCGTCAGCACCTGAGGCTCCGCAGAAAACGCTCGATCCGGTCGAGGGCCTCCTCAATCGCCGACTTGGAAGTGGCGTAGGAGCAGCGGATGTAGCCCTCGCCGCACTCGCCAAACGCCGTGCCGGGAACGACAGCGACCCTGGCCTCGAAGAGCAGGCGGTCGGCGAACTCTTCTGAGGATAGGCCAGTGCCGGCGATGGACGGGAAGGCATAGAAGGCGCCCCGCGGCTCGAAGCAGGGGAGGCCGATGCGGTTCAGGCCATCGACGATGAGCCGGCGCCGCTCATCATAGGAGGCCACCATCGCCTGCACCGCGTCTTCCCCATTGCGCAGCGCCTCGATAGCCGCTGCCTGCGCCATGGTAGGGGCCGACATGATGATGTACTGGTGCACCCGACGCGCCGCGGCGACGATCTCGGCCGGGCCGGCCACGTAGCCGATCCGCCAGCCCGTCATGGCATAGTCCTTCGAGAACCCGCCGAGGAGCACCGTGCGCTCGCGCATACCGGGCAGGGCGGGCACGCAGCAGTGCTCAACCCCGTACACGAGCCTGTCATAGATCTCGTCCGAGATGACGAGGAGGTCCTCCTCACAGGCCAGCCGGGCCAGCGAGAGGAAGCGCTCCCGCTCCAGGACGGCGCCAGTAGGGTTGTTGGGATAGCCGATCAAGAGGACCTTGGTGCGTGGGGTGAGCGCCGCCCGGATAGCCTCGGCGGTGACCTGGAAGCCGTCCTCGACGTGTGTCTCTACGGGAACGGGCGTGCCATCGGCCAGGGTGACTCCAGCACGGTAGGCAACGTAGCTGGGCTCGGGAACTATGACCTCATCGCCGACGTCTACAAGGGCAAGAAGCACACAGTGGAGCGCCTCAGAGACGCCCACGGTGATGAGGATCTCGGTCTCGGGGTCGTAGGAGACGCCATAGAGCCGCTCGAGGTGGGCCGCCAGAGCCTCGCGGAGCGCGGGCAGGCCCGAGTTTGACGTGTAGCCGGTCATCCCTGCTTCCACCGAGCGGATGCCTGCCCGTCGTATTGGCTCCGGAGTCACAAAGTCAGGCTCGCCTATCCCGAGCGAGATGACCCCGTCCATCGTCGATGCGATATCAAAGTAGCGCCGCAACCCCGACGGGGGCGTGGTGCGGACTCGCCGTGAAAGCTCCCGACCCATCAGGCCTCACCTTCAGTACGATGGAGTGGCTGCGCTACGGCATCGCAGGCGTCGCGCACGCCCAGGCTGAACTTGCCGCTGCGTCGCAGCGATGGGATGAAAGGTGCCCGGTGGAATACCCAACGCCGGTCAGCACAGAAGCAAACGCGGCCGGGCGGGGTCTTGCGGCGAGCGGCGCCGCCGGTCGTCGCCATTGAGGGTTCGGGAGGCAGCCCCGACACGGCTCCGACCGCCGGTCAGAGCCATGTGGTAGAGGGCGCGTCAACGCGCGGGGAGCGGCCAGGCTCCGGCTGGATAGAGGGGGACTGCAGGCCCGCCACCGGGGAAGGTGGACGAGACCCACGTCAGGCCGGGAACCCTTCCCCCCGGACGGCAGGGCTCAGCGGGAAGGATCGGCGAAGCGGATCAGGACGTTCCGCACGAGCCCAAGAACCCAGGCCTGCTTGTCCTCCGGCAGCGCATCAAAGCTCGGCAGTTCCTCGCCCCTACCTTGTGCCATCTCGGCCACCGCCTGCGCCACCTGCACAAGCATGGCGCTTGCCTGCTCCCTTACAACAGTAGGGCGTATGGTCAGATAGGCAGCCTGGGCCCAGAGATCGGCCGGCAATGGCACGTACAGCGTCCTGAAAGCCGGTGCGTCTGACATGGACGTTCTTCCCAGTCCGTTTCACCCAGTGGAGGGGGCAGCGAGCACTATTTCCAGTATAGCGCCATTCGCACTCTGTGTCAAAGCCGTTGAGGCGCCTTGCGAAGCGTGGCTTCCGCCACGCACGTCTATCACTGTTTGACGTGCCGGCGACTCATGTGTATGCTCAGCCCTTGTTTCCCTTCGGCGGTGCCGCGCGGCACCGCCGCCGAGAGAGGAGGAGCAATCGTGCCCCGTGGGGCCCCGCAGCGCGACATCTGGCTGGGGCTGGTTCTGGTGCTCGGCGGCCTGCTGGCCATGGGCACAGCAGTGCTCGGGCCAACGGCCGCGACCTCCCGGCAGGAAAGCCTCCGGAGCAGCGCCACGTCGACAGCCTCGGCCACCTCGCTCGTGCCCGCCGCATGGGAGACGGAATCCCCCTCTGGCACGCGCGCTCCGACCGTTGCACCTTCCGCCGAGAACACCGCGCTCCCACCGGCCACGCTCGAGCCCACTGCGCTGCCCGTCGTCACGCCCAAGCCACCACTCCTGCCAACGCCCGACGGACAGGTTCGCACGGCGCAGGTCCCCATCCTCATGTACCACTATGTCGGCGAGAACCCGCCAGGCGCCGACGCTATCCGCCTGGACCTGACGGTGCCTCCCGACCGCTTTGAGGCCCAGCTGGCCTACCTGCAGGGAGCCGGCTACACCTCCATCACGCTTGAGGACCTCGTGCTCTATCTGACGAGAGGACAACCCCTGCCAGAGAAGCCGATCATCTTTACCTTTGACGACGGATACCTGGACAACTTTTTGTACGCTTTCCCCCTCCTGCGGCAGTACGGCTTTACGGGGACCTTCTTTGTCGTGACCGGGTTCCTCGACGAGGGACGAGCCGGGTACCTGAGTTGGGAGCAGGCGCGGCTCATGCAGGCCAACGGCATGGAGATCGAGTCCCACAGCGTGTCCCACGAGGACCTCGCCGGGGCGCCGGCGGCCTTTGTGACCGAGCAGGTCGCCGAGTCACGCGCGCGGATCGAGCAGGAGCTGGGCAAACCGACCCGTTTCTTCGCCTATCCCTTTGGCAGCTATGACCGGAGGACGATCGAGGCGCTCCGGGCTGCCGGGTACTGGGCGGCCGTTACCACCGAGGGAGGCGCCGTCCACTCGTCCGACGGTCTCCTCAAGCTGAGGCGGGTGCGCGTGCATGGCTCCCACGAGCTCGACCGGTTCGTGGCGATTCTGGATTACTACTTGGGCTGATCTCGGTGAGAGCACGGTCAAACGCGTCCTGGAAGGCAGCTGTTCGGGCTCGCGTTCAGCGCATGGAACGCGGGCAGGCTGCTGGTAGGTCTGTGCGTCGGGATCGGCTTGGCGCCGGCTCGTCGGGGACCGCCCTCCCCTTTGCCCCTCAAGGGCGGACAGCCTTCTTCGGTCGTAGGGCGAGCGCACGGCCCATCGAGGGACCCCCACCCCTAA
>DYEI01000508.1 GCA_020725765.1 Anaerolinea sp.
CGAAGCAATCTAACCGGTCCGCGGGCTGGATTGCTTCGCCAGCCTTGCGGGCTGGGTCGCAATGACGGCGGAGGCGCTGAGCGGGCCGCCATCCCCGAGAAGCCACCCGGGCAGACAGGTGTCTGCGGGGGCTCGTGTACCTCAGCCCTGCGCGGGGAGCTCGAGGGTCGCGACGGGGAGGGCATCTCCCCCTGCCGTAAGGGGCACCCTCTCCAGGCTCTGCAGGCTGTAGAGCCCGACCCGAATCTCATAGTGGCCGGCGGGCGCATCCGCCGGCACAGGGATGAGAAAGCGCGTGATGAAGCGATCTCCCTCCCTGAGGTGGGGCGTGTGCACGCCGGGCCCATCCTCCTGTGAGATGAGCCGCCCATCCGGCAGGTGCACGAGGTGATTGAAAAAGTGGTATGTCTGCGGCCCGGGCGCCGCTGAGGCCCGCCAGGTCAGAACCAGCTCGATCGCCCCGGAGCGCGCGACGTCCCCCGAGAGCTGCCGCTCGAAAAGCTGCAGCCCGTTGGCCCACTCGCCAACAGGACCTGATCCTCCATCACAACATCCCGAGGGCCCGGCCCCCTTGAGGAAGAAGCGCCATCGCTCGCTGCCGGAGCGGACCTGCTCACCCGGTAGCTCGGTCAGGCCCGTCAGCCAGCTCTGCAGCCAGGCCCCCGGGGTCGTGTCCAGGTAGATCGCGCATCCCTCCGGCACGATGAGCCCGCGCCCATCCTGCACAAAGCGCACGTCCGCGCCGCTCAGGTCGCCAAGGAGGCCGAAGGGGCTCGTCTCCGCGGCATGGCCGCCCGAGATGACGACGGCGCCACAGCCCGGGTGGGCCGCCGTGATCTGCCGCAAGGCCCTGCTGAGCTGGTCGATCTCCTGCGCCTGCCGCTGGTGAAGCACCCCGGCCTCCTGCAGGTCCATCCGCACCTCGGCAATGTGGAACTGCCACAGGCCAATGGCCAGGATCGGGCCCACGAGGAGCAGATGGGCCGCTGCAACGGCCCCCCGGCGCCACGGCAGCAGGCGCGGCCGGAGGAGCGAGGCCAGACCCTTGAGGGCATGGTCGACCACGAGGCCGATCAGCACGTAAGGTGCCGGGTAGATGTAGGCAAAGTAATAGTTCTGCAGGTAGACCGTGTGCCGCAGGTAGAGGAGCCCGGGCACGGCGATCCAGAGGAGCAGGATGGCGAAGGCCGCACTGAGTGGCGCCGGCTCCCGCCGCACGAGGCCGCGCCACCCGCCCAGCACCAGGTAGAGCGCCGCATAGGCCGCACACCCGATGAAGAGCCAGCCCTCGATGCGCTCCAGGAAGTACCACGGCCAGACGGCGCCCCTCCAGGCCATGGCCGACTCGAGAAGGCCGTGGCCTGTGATCAGGTCACGCATGTGAAGGAAGGCGGCCGCATTCAGGTAAGCGCTCTGGCCGCCGAGGGCCGAGAGCATCGCCCTCAGCTCTGTCAGACCCGTGATCCGGATGTACCAGAGGTAGGGCGCAAGCAAGAGCACGAACAGGCCCGTCCCGAGTACCAGATGCCTGAAGGAAAGTGCCCGAACGAGCACCAGAGCGATGAGCCCGACGGTCACGATCAGCACCAGCGCAGCGGGGTGGAGCTGGATCGCCGCCGCCAGCCACAGGAGCGAGAGCGTCAGCAGGAGCGGACGGCGCCGGGGTGCTGCAAAGTACAGGAGGAGCGAGCCCAGAAGCAGCGTCGAGAAGAGCGGCATCAGGTTGGGGTTCCAGAGAAAGCGGGAGTAGTGCACCGCCCAGGGGCTCACGGCGAACAGCAGCGCCGCGATCAGGCCGGCCCGCAGCCCTGCGAGCCTCGCCGTGAACCACAGGCAGACCGCCACCGCCAGGAAGGCGAGCAGGGCATTGAAGACCACTGCCGCCATCACCTCCTGCCGTAGGAAGAGTGGCACCGCGAGGAGGTACTCCGCCAGAGGCGGCATCATCACCCCGGCCGACGACTTCATCCCGGTAAGTGGCAGCGGTCCTCCCCGCACAAACCGCAGCGCTATCCCCAGAATGATCGACTGGTCCCCTTCCATCAGGGCAAAGCCCAGCCGGCTGAAGCGCAGGTAAGCGGCCGCAGCCAGGAGGCCGCACACCAGGGCCCCGGCTGCGAGGGAGGTGGGGCGGCCTCCGGCCAGGATGCGCCCTCCAAGGCCCGCCACCGCCCGCCGGTGCACCCCTCCCCTGTTGGTCATTGTGTATGGGCCTCGCTCTGGGCAGCGGAGGTCACGCGCCGCACCGCTTCGACAATCAGCCGATGCTCCACGGCGTGGATGCGCGCCTCCAGTTCCTCGAGGCTATCGCCGGGGTAGATGGGCACCGCTTCCTGTACGATCACGGGCCCGGCATCGACCTGCTCATCGGGGACGAAATGGACCATCACGCCGGTGTGATCGACCTCCCCGCGGCGCGCGGCCTCATAGGCGCGGGCGATGGCGCCCGTGCCGGGGAACTGCCCCGGCAGCGCCGGATGCAGGTTGAGCACACGCCCCCGGAAGCGGCCGAGGAAGGCATCGCTGAGGACGTGCATCCAGCCGGCCAGCACAACCCAATCCGCCCGGTGCTGCTCCAGTATGAGGGCCAGGTCGGCGTCATAGTCGGTGCGCGAGAGCCCACGCTCGCGGTAGGGGCCGAGGGGGTGGTAGACGGCCGGCAGGCCGTGCCGCCGGGCGCGCTCCAGCCCGTAGGCATCGCGGCGGTTCGACACGACGACGGCAATCTCGACGCCGGGCAGCTCTCCCCGCTCGCAGGCGTCGATGAGCGCCTGCAGGTTCGAGCCGTGCCCCGAGATCAGGACTGCGAGTCGGACCATGGCCAGATCACCCTCTTCGATGTAGCGGGTACGACCTCGCCGATGACCCAGGCGCCATCCCCGGCAACCTCCAGGGCGGCCTGCGCCTCGGCAACCGTAGTGAAGGCCACGAGGCCGACGCCCATGTTGAACACGCGGTACATCTCCGCCTCCTGCACCTGCCCCTTTTCCTGGATGAGGCGGAAAAGCGGCGGCACCGGCCAGGAGGCAGGGTCGAGACGCACACCCACGCCGGCAGGCAGGATGCGCGGGATGTTGTCGTCGAACCCGCCGCCGGTGATATGGGCAAGGCCCTTGATCCGCACCCGGCCCTGCAGCCGCTCGAAAAGGGGCAGATAGGAGCGGTGCGGCTCAAGAAGCGCGTCACCCAACGGACGGCCAAGGGCAGGATGAACGCCTGTCATCGGCTCTTCGGCCAGCACGCGGCGGGCAAGGGAGTAGCCGTTGGTATGGAGTCCGCTGGAGGCAAACCCTATGGCCAGATCGCCGGGGGCGATCTCCGAGCCGTCGATGATGGCCTCCCGCTCGACCCAGCCCACGATCGTCCCGACGACATCCAGCTCGCCCGGGGCATATACGCCGGGCATCTCGGCCGTCTCGCCGCCGATGAGGGCACATCTCGCCGCCCGGCAGGCCCTGGCCGCCCCGCCGACGATGCGGGCGACTATCTCGGGGTCGAGCCTGGGCATCGCGATATAGTCCAGGAAAAACAGCGGCCGCGCCCCCTGCACGAGGATGTCGTTGATGCAGTGGTTGACGATATCCTCGCCGAGCCCCTCGACGCGGCCCAGCGCTACGGCCAGGCGCGTCTTGGTGCCCACGCCATCGGTCGAGGCAACGAGCACCGGCCGCCGCGCAGCCTGCAGGCGCCCGGCATCGTAGAGGCCGCCAAAGGCCCCGATCCCGGCCAGTACCTCCGGACCGTAGGTGGAGCGGACGGCCTCCTTCATCAGGTCGACGGCGCGGTTCCCGGCCTCGATATCCACTCCGGCCGCGCGGTAGGCGCTCTCGGTCACAGTGTACCTCCATGGAGAGGGGCCATCGCCCTGGCGCCGATGTCCCTCCGATACTGCATCCCCTCAAAATGCACCCGCCCTACGGCCTCGTAGGCCCGGCGGGCCGCCTCGGGCAGCGTGTCGCCGAGGGCCGTGACGCCCAGGACACGCCCACCAGAGGTGACGACGCGCCCTTCCTCCAGCGACGTTCCGGCATGGAAGATGACCGTATCCGGCAGCGCTGCAGCCTCTTCCAGCCCAGAGATAGGCAGGCCCTTGGGATAACGCCCGGGATAGCCCGGCGAGGCCAGGACCACGCACAGGCAGTGCCGCGACGACCAGCGCAGGTCGACCCGGTCGAGCGTGCCGTCGAGGCAGGCCAGCAGAACCGGCAACAGGTCGCTCTCGAGGAGCGGCAGGATGGCCTGCGTCTCGGGGTCTCCGAAGCGGACGTTGAACTCGAGCACCCGCGGGCCCCGCTCGGTAAGCATGAGCCCGGCGTAGAGCACGCCCCGATAGAGGATGCCTTCGGCGCGGAGCCCGTCGATGGTCGGGTGCAGGATTGTGGCTGTGATCTCGCCGAGCAGCTCCGGCCCGACGATGGGCGCCGGCGCGTAGCTGCCCATGCCGCCGGTATTGGGGCCGCGGTCGCCATCGAGCAGGGGCTTGTGGTCCTGCGCCACAACCATCGGTCGCACCGTGTGCCCATCGGTGAAGGCGAGGACGGAGGCCTCCTGCCCGGTGAGGCACTCCTCGACGATGACCTCATCGCCAGCGGCGCCGAACTCGCGCTCGACCATGGCGCGCCGCAGGGCCCCCTCGGCCTCGGCGGCGCTGTGGCAGACGGTCACGCCCTTGCCGGCGGCGAGGCCGCTCGCCTTGACGACGAGGGGATAGCTCGCGGCCTGCACATGGGCCAGCGCCTCCTCATAGCCACGGAAGGTGCAGTAGGCGGCCGTAGGGATGCCGTGCCGCGCCATCAGGTCCTTGGCAAAGACCTTGCTCGATTCGAGTTGCGCCGCGCGCTGCGATGGCCCGAATACGGCCAACCCCTCGCTGGCAAAGCGATCGCTCAGCCCGGCGGCAAGCGGCGCCTCCGGGCCGACGACCGTCAGGTCTACGCGGCGCTCACTGGCGGCTGCGAGCAGCCCCTCAATATCCTCCGCTGCGACCGGCAGGTTCTCGGCCAGCGCCGCCGTACCGGCATTTCCCGGCGCCACGTAGAGCCGGCCGACCTCCGGCGACTGCCTCAGCTTCCAGGCCAGGGCATGCTCTCGCCCCCCTGAGCCGACCACGAGCACATCCATCACGCTCTCCCCCCGAACCCCCTCACCTTTCACCTTTCACGCATCACGCCTCACGCTTCACGCCTCACGCTTCACGCCTCACGCCTCACGCTTCACGCCTCACGCTTCACGTTTCACGTTTCACGCTTCACGCCTCACGTTTCACGCATCACGTTTCACGCTTCACGCCTCACGTCTCACGCCTCGTCCATCGCCCCATCAAACGCCTCTTTTCTCTCCTCCTCCGGCTCGCCGACCGGGTAGCGCCCGGTGAAGCAGGCCAGGCAGAAGGATTCGGCCGGGCGGCCGATGCCGGCAAGGAGACCTTCGAGGGAGAGGTAGCCGAGGCTGTCGACGCCGAGATGCTGCCGGATCTCCTCGACGCTCTGTCGGGCGGCGATCAGCTCCTCACGGGTGGCCATGTCGACGCCCATCATGCAGGGGTAGCGGATAGGGGGCGAGGAGACGCGCATGTGCACCTCCCGCGCGCCAGCTCTGCGGAGCATGGCTACGATCGGGCCGCTGGTGTTTCCACGCACGATGGAGTCGTCCACGACGATGACCCGCTTGCCCGCCAGGTTGTCGGGCAAGGGGTTGAACTTGAGGGCCACGCCCACCCGCCGCAGGCGGTCATCCGGCTGGATGAAGGTCCGGCCGATGTAGCGGTTCTTGATCAGCCCCTCGCCGTAGGGGATGCCCGATTCCTGCGCGTAGCCGATGGCGGCGGTCGTCGCCGAGTCGGGGATGCCCATGACCAGGTCGGCCTCAACGGGATGCTCGATGGCAAGCTGCCGGCCGAGCCCACAGCGGGCGCGGTAGATGGACTGACCGAGGAGCAGGCTCTCCGGCCGCGCAAAGTAGATGAACTCGAAAACGCAGAGCGCCTTGCGCGTGCGCTCGGCTCCCGCGATGGAGCGAGGCCCTCGCTCATCGATGGCCACGATCTCCCCGGGCTCGATGTCGCGCTCATACTGCGCCCCAATGGTCGTCAGGGCGCAGGACTCGGAGGCGACGACCCAACCGCCGTTGAGGCGGCCGAGGCAGAGCGGGCGAAAGCCCCAGGGGTCGCGCACGGCATAGAGGGCGCGGGAGGTCAGGATGGTGAGCGAGTAGGCCCCGATGGCCTCCTGCATGGTGTGAGCGATGCGCTCCTCCCAGGTGCTGCCCGGGGCGCCGGCCAGCATCTGCGTGAGCAGCTCGCTATCCGAGGTCGAGCTCAGGCCCACCCCGCGCTCCAGAAGGCGCTGGCGCAGCTGCCGGGCATTGATCAGGTTGCCGTTGTGCGCTACCGCCAGCGGCCCAAGGGCCGACTCCAGCATGTACGGCTGGGCGTTCGGCAGCCGCGAAGAGCCCTTGGTCGAGTAGCGGTTGTGCCCGATGGCGATGTAGCCCTGCAGCGGCTTGAGGTTCTCCTCATTGAAGACCTGCGACACGAGGCCCATGGCCTTGTGCATCGATACCCGCTGCCCGTCCGAGACGGCGATGCCAGCGCTCTCCTGACCCCGGTGCTGCAGGGCATAGAGCGCGAAGAAGGTGATGCGGGCGACATCCTCGCCGCGGGCATAGATGCCAAAGACGCCGCATGCTTCGTGCGGCCGGTCGGAGACCCCCCGCTCAGGCATGGCTGCCTCCGAGAGAGGCATCATCAGCCTCGATCTCGCGGACCAGCTCGGCGCGGTAGGCTGCGATGCGGGCGCGAATCCCTCCATCAGCCAGGCCGGCGATCTTGGCGGCCGCCAGCGCTGCGCCTTCGGGGTCGAGGACGACCATCGGCGCGACCCCCTTCGGCATGCGCAACGATGAGTAGAGGTCGGCCCCGGCATAGTCCGCGCTGTAGGGCGGGCAGGCGATGACGGGGGCGGTCACCTGGGCGTCGACCAGACCGCTCAGGGCGTTGGAGCGCCCGGCTACGGTGATATAGGCCGTGACGCCACGCGCCTCATACTCGGCCAGCAGGCGCAGCAGGTGCTCCACGCTCTTGTGGGCTGAGGCAACGCGCAGCTCGTAGGGCACACCAAAGCGCTGCAGCGCAGTGGCGATGCGCTCGGCGAAGGGAAGATCAGCTTTGGAGCCCATAATAATGGGGACCAGCACGCTCATCTCCTCCAAGGCTCACTCTGAAACAGGGCACAGTCCGGCCGCGCGCAGGTTTGCCTCGAGGCGCGGCTCGACGGGATACGCCCCGGGCACGAACTCGAGCCCGGTCAGACGCTCGTAGACATCGATATAGCGGCGCGCGGCCTGCACGGCTACGTCCGTGGACCAGGGCGGCGGCTCGCCATCGCCGGTGTAGCCGCGCTCGGCGTACCACAGGCGCACCAGCTCTTTGTCATAGTTATCCGGCTCCTCGCCGGCGGCAAAGCGCGCCTCATAGGTGTCGGCGCGCCAGAAGCGGCTGGAGTCGGGCGTGTGCACCTCGTCGATCAGGTGAAGCTCGCCCTGCCAGAGGCCGAACTCGTACTTGGTATCGACCAGAATCAGCCCGGCCTGTGCCGCGACCTCGCTGCCCCGAGCAAAGAGCGCGAGCGCCGCCTGCTCGACGCGCCGGTAAAGGCCCTCCTCGACCAGGCCCCGCTCGATAATCTCGTCGGCCGTGATCTGCTCATCATGGCCGCCCGGACCGGTCGCACGGGTTGTGGGCGTGATGATCGGTTGTGGCAGGCGCTCGTTCTTGCGCAGGCCCTCCGGCAGGTCCAACCCGTAGAGCCGACGCACCCCGCGGCTGTAATGATACCACAAGGAGGTCGTCGTGACTCCGGTGATGTAGCCGCGCACGATGATCTCTACCGGCAGGGCGTGGCACTCGCGCACCAGTGCCGCATTGGGGTCTGGCACGGCGAGCAGGTGGTTTGGGATAATGTCCCGTGTGCGCTCGAACCAGAAGGCAGAGAGCTGATTGAGCACCTGGCCCTTGTAGGGCACGAGCCCCAGCACCCGGTCGAAGGCCGACAGACGGTCGGTCGTCACCAACAGGCGCCGCCCGTCGCCGAGGCTGTAGATGTCCCGCACTTTGCCCTGCCGGCGCTCGCCGAGGCCGGGCAGGTTCACTTCGGCCAGCGCCAGCGAGGCGGCGCGGCGCAGGTCGGAGTCGGTGAGCATGGTGGGTTCCTCCCTAGATGCGTGAAACGTGAAACGTGAAACGTGATGCGTGAAACGTGAAACGTGATGCGTGAGACGCGGCCAGGTGCGTCTGAGCCGGACGCCGCAGTATAGGCAGTTGACCATGGCACCCACCGTGAAGCTCTGCCTCAGCCTCCTGCGGAAGGTCCGCTCTCCCTCCTCAAGCCTCTGGTCCCTGGCGTCCATCGCCGCGTCCTCGCGCCTCCACGCGCTTGCGCAGCTCTCTCACAAGCTGCTGGCAACGCTCCACTGCGTCTCCCAGATAGCGGCGCACGTCCAGTAGCTCCTGTATCTGGGCGGCCGGCACCAGGCGGGTCAGCTCCTCGTCGGCGGCAAGCTCTGCGATCAGCGGGTTTGGCCGACCGGCCTGGATGGCTGCCCAGGCCCGCTGGCTGTGCTCGCGCAGCCGCTCGTGCCAGTACTGCCGGTCGCCGCCGGCCTTGACCAGCTCCATGAGCACCGTCTCGACCGCCGCAAACGGCCCATAGGCCGCAAGGTTCCGGCTGATTGCCGGCTCGAACACACTCAGGCCACGCACGATTCGTGTCGCCGCGCGCACGATCTCGTCGGTCGCCAGAAAGGCCTCAGGGAGGATGGCGCGGCGGCTCGCCGAGTCGTCCAGGGTGCGCTCCAGCGCCTGCAGCGCGCCGTTCTCCCAGGCGACCGGCACCAATGCCCCCACAAAGCGGGCGAGGGAGTCGATCTTTTCGGCCGTGACCGGGTTGCGCTTGAAGGGCATGGCCGACGAGCCGACCTGCGCACGCCCAAAAGGCTCGCTCCACTCGCCGTAGGGCGCCGCCTGCAGGATGCGCACATCGAGCGCCAGCCGGTGCAGCGACTGGGCCAGCCCGGCCAGCGCCGTCAGCACCATCCAGTCTACCTTGCGCGGGTAGGTCTGCGTGGCCACCGGCCAGGCCTCGAGGCCCAGGGCAGCCATGGCCCGCGCCTCCATCTCAGCCGGGCTCATGCCCGTGCCCGCGAGAAGCTGCCGGTAGGAAGCCGAGGTGCCAACCGCTCCCTTGAACCCCTTGCCCCTGACGAGCGCTTTCGCCCGCTCCAGGTTCTCGAGGTCCAGGAGCAGGTCCTGCGCGTACTGGCACAGGCGGTAGCCCACGGTGGTCGGCTCGGCCGGCTGCAGGTGCGTGTAGGCCATGGCCGGCATCTCGCAGGTCGCCCCGATGCGCTCGGCGAGGGCGAGGAGCAGTGCCTGCACGCCAGCCTCGATGATCTCGAGGGCCCGCCGCAAGCGCAGGGCATCGGCGTTGTCCTCGATATCCATGCTGGTCGCGCCGAGGTGGATGATGCCCCCGCCGATGGGGCACTGCTCCGCGTAGCAGCGCAGCTCGGCGACCAGGTCGTGGCCGATCTCGGCCTCGATCCGATGGGCGCGCTCGAGGTCGATGTCATCCATGTGGGCACGCAGGTCGGCGACCTGCGCGGCGGTGACCAGCCCGGCCTCGGCCTGAGCTTCGGCCAGCGCCACCCAGATGCGCCGCCACAGCCGCCGCTTGCCGGCCTCCGACCAGAGCGCCCGCATCTCGTCGCTTCCGTAGCGCCAGGTAAAAGGGGAGAGATAGGTCTCGTGCCCGAATGCCTTCGTCTCGCTCATGCTACCCTACACCTGCCTGCACCTCAGCGCCCCGCCTGTACGCCGCTCGCAAAGATCGGGAGCCCCAATCCCCCCGACTCGCCCCGCGTCCAGCGCGGGTGCTGATGGGGCAGGATGTGATCCTCGGGATGCGGCATCAGCCCCAGCACGTTCCCTGCCGGGTTGCAGATACCGGCGACATTCCCGGCAGACCCATTGGGGTTATCCGGATAGCCAGCCGGCCGGCCCTCGGCGTCCACGTAGGTCAGGGCAATCTGCCCGCGGGCTCGCAGCTCCTCGATGAGCGGCAGCTCCCTCGGCACAAAGTTGCCCTCGCCATGGGCAACGGGCACATAGAGCGGCCCCGGGAGCCCCCGTGTGAACAGGCACACCGAGCCGGGCTCTGGCCGGAGGTAGACCCAGCGGCACTCGAAGCGGGCCGAGCGGTTGCGTGTGAGCGTGGCCTGGCGCCCCGCCGCCTCGCCGGCCTCCCGGCCGCCATCGAGGCCGGGCAACAGCCCGGCCTTGACCAGGGCCTGGAACCCGTTGCAGATGCCCAGCACCGGCCGCCCGTCCTCCACAAAGCGGTGCAGCGCCTCCCCCAGGCGCTCGCGCAAGGCCAGGGCCCAGAGCGTGCCGGCACCGAGGTCGTCACCGTAGGAAAAGCCGCCCGGCAGCACGAGGAAGCCATAGTCCAGCAGGTTCCGCTCGCCAGAGAGGAGCTGGTTCAGATGCACAACCTCTGGCCCGCCGCCAGCCAGGGCGCAGGCCAGGGCGGCCTCACGGTCGCGGTTGGTACCGGGGGCGTGAAGGATGAGGACGCGCGTCATGCCTTCGCCTCCCCCTTCCAGGCTCGCCGCAGGGAGCGAACCGGCAGGTTGAGCACCTCGCGGCCGCTCAAACCGGTGACGACCAGGTGCGGGATGCGCTCCACCTGCCCGATCCGCGCGCAGGGGAGCCCGGCCATCACCTCGACAAAGGCCGGCTCATCCCCAGGGCGGACCTCCACCAGGTAGCGGGCGTTGGACTCGGCGAAGAGCAGGACCAGATCCTCATCGGCGTCGTCCCCGCGGGGCACCTGTCGGAGGTCGAGATGCAAGCCCGCCTCCCCGGCCAGGGCCATCTCGGCGGCGGCTACGGCCAGGCCTCCTTCGCTCAGGTCATGGCACGCCCGCACCAGCCCACGGCGCATGGCGGCGTGGAGGGCACGGGCCAGGGCCGGGCCCTCGGGCGACGGCTGGGGAACCCGGCCTCCCTCGAGCTTCAGATAGCGCTGCAGGTAGGATTCGCCCAGCTCATGGCGCGTCAGGCCGACGATATAGAGGGCGTTGCCGCACTCTTTCACATCCATGGTCACGGCCAGGCGCACGTCCGGCAAGAGGCCCAGGGACGAGATGAGGAGCGTCGGCGGGATGGCGATGCGCCCTCCGGCCCCGTCCCCGTACTCGTTGTTGAGCGAGTCCTTGCCCGAGATAAAGGGCGTGCCGTAGGCCAGCGCCGCGTCGTAGCAGGCGCGTGCGGCCTGCACCAGGGCACCCATCTGCTCCGGCCGCTGAGGGCTGCCCCAGCAAAAGTTGTCCAGCAGGGCGATGCGGTCCGGATCGGCACCAACCGCCACCACGTTGCGGATGGCCTCGTCGATGGCGGCCCAGGCCATCGCATACGGGTCCCGCATGCCAAAGCGCGGAGCCAGGCCGCAGCCGAGGGCCAGGGCGGGCTGCCCGCCGTCGCTCGGAGCGCGGGCTGCACCTTCGGGCCACAGAGCCGCGAGCGGCAGGAGCACCGTCGCATCGCCCGGGCCGTCGTTGCGCCGCCCGACCAGCGGCTTGACGACCGTCGCCCCCTGCACCTCATGATCGTAGCGGCGGATGACCGACTCTTTGCTGGCAATATCGGGGTCGGCCAGCAGCCGCAGCAAGAGCTCGCCTGGGTCTGTCGGGGGAAGCCGGCCGGGATCGGCCGGGACGTCACGCCGCCATACCGCCCGCAGCTCGCGCCGGGGCAGGCCCTCGTGCAGGAACTCCATATCCAGGTCGGCAACCACCTCGCTGCCATAGCGCACTACCAGGCGCCGGTCGCTGCGGAAGGTGCCGATGACGGTGGCCTCGACATCCCAACGCCGGCAGACCTCGAGCAACTCCTCCACATGCTCCGGTGGGACGGCCAGAACCATGCGCTCCTGCGCTTCCGAGAGCCATATCTCCCAGGGCCGCAGCCCCTGGTACTTGAGGGGCACCTGCTCGAGCTGCACCGTTGCCCCGACCTCGCGGCCCATCTCGCCGACCGCCGACGAGAGGCCCCCGGCGCCACAGTCGGTGATGGCGGTATAGAGGCCACGGTCCCGCGCCTCGAGGACCGCCTCGAGCACCAGCTTTTCGGTGATCGGATTGCCGATCTGCACGGCGCCGCCGGCGACGGCGCCGGTCTCGTGGGTCAGCTCGGCGGAGGAAAAGGTCGCGCCATGGAGTCCATCCCGCCCGGTGCGCCCGCCGATGACGACGACGCGGTCGCCGGGGCGGGCCTGCTTGCGGTGTCTGCCCTTGGGGGCGATGCCGAGGCATCCACAGTAGACCAGCGGGTTCGCCGTATAGCCCGGGTGGAACAGGATCGCCCCGTTGACGGTGGGGATGCCCATCTTGTTCCCATAGTCCTCGATGCCGGCCACGACCCCGGAGTACACCCGCCGCGGATGCAGCACCCCGGCGGGCAGAGCAGCAAAGGGCAGGTCCGTTGGGCCAAAGCACAGCACATCCGTATTGGCGATGGGCCGGGCCGACACGCCGATGATATCCCGCACCACGCCGCCGACGCCGGTGTTGGCGCCACCAAAGGGCTCGAGGGCGGAGGGATGGTTGTGCGTCTCGACCTTGAAGGAGACCTCCAGGTTCTCGTCGAGGTCGATGATGCCGGCGTTATCGACAAAGGCCGAGCGAACCCAGGGTGCAGCAATCCGCTCCGTCGCTGCACGGATGAAGGAGCGGAGGAGACCGTCTATGCGCTCCTGCCGCACCAGGCGGTCGCCTTCATACTCCTCATAGTCGACGACCGCCTTGAAGGTCTTGTGCACACAGTGCTCCGACCAGGTCTGCGCCAGGGTCTCGAGCTCGACGTCGGTCGGGTCGCGGCCGGCGGCGGCAAAGTAGCGCTGTATGGCCGCCATCTCGGCGCCATCGAGAGAGAGGAGGCGCTCCCGGCTCAGGCGGGCCAGCTCCTCGGGGCTGGCAGCGCGCAGGGGAATGCGCTCGACCCAGACGTCATCGCGCCGCACCGCCGTGCGGGCCGGCAGGATCGGGCCGAGGCGATACTGCTGAATGACCTCGTTGCAGAGGAGCGAGCGGGCAATGCGATGCACCTCGGCTTCACTGAGCCGGCCACGGAGGAGGTAGCGCTGGCCGGTCGCCGCCCAGGTGAGGCCCCCGACGCCCAGCAGCCTCGCACCGGCGAGCAGGCTCTCGGCCACGGCATCGGTCACGCCGGGGAGGAGGCACACCTCGACCGCCCAGGTTCCCGCCTCAAGCGGCTCCTCTCTTGGCGCTCCGTTCAGCCGCTCCCATCGGTAGCGCTGCACGACCGGGTCCGCGAGGAGCTCGCGGGCGAGATACTCGACGGCATCGTCATCGATGTCTCCCTCAAGGAAGTAGAGATCGAACGTCTGTGCCTCGCTCGCCCCCTCGATGCCGAGGGTTGCGATCTCGGCACACAGCCCGGCGCCCCGCGGGTCGGTCTGTCCGGGAGCGGAGCCCACAATCACTCGGTAGCGCATCTGCCCCTCAGATCACAAGCCCTCGCGCCTCACTCTGCAGGCGCGCGATAGTTCGGAGCTTCCTTGGTGATAAAGACGCTATGGGGGTGGCTCTCGGCCAGGCCCGAGTTGGTGATGCGGACGAAGCGGGCCTTTTCCCGCAGCTCGGCCAGATTGCTGGCACCGACGTAACCCATGCCGTGCCGCAGGCCCCCGATGAGCTGGAAGACGTAGTCGCGCAGCCGACCCTTGTAGGGCACGCGCCCTTCGATCCCCTCGGGGACGATCTTGCCCGGCCCCTCGCGGGGGTCGACGGCGTACCGGTCGCGGGCGGGGCCGGCCATGGCCGCCTGCGAGCCCATGCCGCGGTACTCTTTGAAACTGCGGCCCTCGTAGAGCACGATCTCGCCCGGGCTCTCCTCGAGGCCGGCGAGGAGGCTGCCGAGCATTACAGAATGGGCGCCGGCAGCGAGGGCCTTGACAATATCGCCCGAGTACTTGATGCCGCCATCGGCGATGATGGGGACGCCGTAGGGCCGGGCAGCCTCGGCGCAATCGGCGACCGCGGAGAGCTGCGGCATGCCGACACCAGCAACGACGCGCGTAGTACAGATAGAGCCGGCGCCCACGCCGACCTTGACGGCGTCGGCGCCCGCCTCGATGAGGTCACGGGTGCCCTCGGCGGTGACCACGTTGCCCGCCACGACCGGCAGCGTGGGATGGAAAGCCTTGATGCGCCTGACCGCCTTGATCACGCCCTCGGAATGTCCGTGGGAGGTGTCCACGACCACCACGTCCACGCCAGCGGCCACGAGCAGGGCGAGCCGCTGCTCGAGATCGGCGCCCACACCCACAGCCGCCCCCACGCGCAGGCGCCCATGGCTGTCGAGGGCAGCGTTGGGATAGTCGCGCTTCTTCTGGATGTCCTTGACCGTGATGAGGCCTTTGAGGCGGCCTTCCTGATCAACCAGAGGCAGCTTTTCGATGCGGTGCTCCTGGAGGATCGCCTTGGCCTCCTCGAGGGTAGTGCCGAGGGGGGCGGTGATCAGGCCCTGGCTGGTCATGTACTCGGTGACCGGCCGGCTAAAGTCCTCCACAAAGCGGATATCCCGGTTGGTGAGGATGCCAACCAGCCGGCCCTCGTCGGTGGTGATCGGAATGCCGGAGATGTGGTAGCGGGCCATCAGCTCCTCCGCCTCGGCGAGGGTAGCCGTTGGCGGGAGGGTGATGGGGTCCACGATCATGCCGGACTCCGAGCGCTTGACCTTGTCGACCTCGGCCGCCTGCGCCTCCGCCGTCATATTACGGTGGATGATGCCGATACCTCCCTCGCGGGCGAGGGCGATGGCCAGCCGGGCCTCGGTAACGGTATCCATCGCTGCAGAGACCAGCGGAATGGGCAATGGTATGGTGGGAGTGAGGAAGGTGCTGACGCTGACCTCGGAGGGGAGCACGGCGGACTTGGCCGGAACCAGGAGCACGTCGTCGAAAGTGAGGGCCTCGGTCGCCAGGTTGCTCAGCACATTCATGGTTTCATCTCCCCAGCCAGGCCTCATGCCTGGGCTGCCCAGGGTATGCCAGGGAATCAAAAGGGGCCGCGCACAACGACTCTGTTGTCAGCGGTTGCGCAGCCCTGTGTTCGCATCTTCATCTTGCCCAAGTATAGCACAGGGGGAGGGGTGTGTCAACGAACCAGCGGGCGAAGCACGCCTGACCTGGCGTATCCCAAGATCGTCTCTGCAGACTCCGATCGTTCCGACTCCGGGGTCTGCTCGCGGTACCCTCGTGCCATTTCAAGGGCGGACAGCCTTCTTCGGTAGTAGGGCGAGGGCATGGCCCATTGAGGGCCCCCCACCCCTAACCCCGCGCCC
>DYEI01000509.1 GCA_020725765.1 Anaerolinea sp.
AGGGGCGGACAGGCAGCCAGAATCGAGGCTGGAGCCCCTCGAACCGCCGGCCTGGAGGGGCCTGAGTGGGGCGCAAACGGCCTTTCAGGCCCTGTTTTTGGCCCTCCTGGGGGGCAAAAACAGGCACCTGTCCGCCCCTGAAAGGTGCCGGGGGTGGGGGCCCTGCCAGCAGCGCACATGAGCCTGCCTCATCGGTGACCTAGACCCTGGCAGCCGACCGAGTTGACAGACACACCGAATCCAGGCATTATTTCGCTAACGAAAGTTTCGTGAGCGAAAGGTGTGGGAGGTCGAAGGCATGGGTGGTGCGGTCGTTGAGGGCCCCGCCAAGGATGCAGTCCACCATCTCCTGGCCATCTACCGCTATTTGCGCCGCTACGCCAAGCAGGTGAGCAGCGAGTTGGGCATCAGCGGTCGGCAGCTGGCCGTGCTGCGGCGCCTGCAGCAGGCAGGGGCGTGCCCGGTGGGGCAGATCAGCGCGCACCTGTATCTCGCCGAGAGCACGACTTCGGAGCTCATCGATGGGCTCGAGCAGCTGGGGCTGGTGCGACGCGAGCGCTCTCCGGAGGACAACCGCGTGGCCCTGGTGTGCCTGACGCCCCGCGGACAGGCTCTGGTCGCACAGGCGCCCCTCGGCGGGATCGATCTGCTGCGTCACCGCCTGCGTTCGGAGCCTCCCGAGCAGGTCGTCGCCCTGGCCCGGGCGCTGGAGTATCTGGGCCATCTGATGGAGATTGCAGACCTCGACTCTCGCTAGAGCACGCCGCACCCCAGCCACACAGCTCGAGGGGCGCACCTTCTTCCGGTGCCTCGGCTACGTGCCTCACTACTGGCCGAGCGCCCTCTGCGCCTACCTCACGATCCTGGCCATCAGCGCCCTCAACCTGGCGGCGCCGCAGTTCATCCGGTGGGGCGTTGACGCCGGCATCCGCGAGGGGCGTACGGAGGTTCTCCCCCAGGCGGCGCTGGCGCTCGTCGGACTCGTGGTCCTCAAGGGCGCGTTGACCTTTGCGCAGGGGTACCTGAGCGAGTCGGTCTCCCAGAGCGTGGCCTACGAGCTGCGCAACGCCATCCATCTCAAGCTCCAGTCGCTTTCCTTCAGCTACCACGATCGCGCCGAGAGCGGACAGCTCCTCGCGCGGGCCATCTCCGATGTAGACCGGGTGCGCTTCCTCACCGGCCGTGCCCTCCTGCGTCTTGTCGACTGCATCATCCTCTTTCTCGGGGCCGCGGTCATGCTCGTGCGGATGAACCCGCTGCTGGCCTTTCTCTCGCTGGGCTCGATGCCGCTGCTGGCTCTCCAGGCCTACCGGTATGGGCGGCTGTTCCGCCCCCTCTCGACAGCACTTCAGCAGCAGCTCGGCGTGCTGACCACCCGCCTGGAGCAGAATCTGCGTGGGGCGCGGATCGTCAAGGCCTTTGCCCAGGAGCAGGCCGAGTGCGAGCGTTTTGACCGTGAGAACTGCAGCCTCCTCGACCTTACCGTCAGGTCGGCTCTGGTGCAGGCCAGGAACGTGCCGCTCATGGACCTCATCGCGAGCCTGGGCACCGTCGCCATCATCTGGTACGGTGGGCGGCTCGTAATCGAGGGGCAGCTGACGCTGGGCGAGCTGGTCGCCTTCAACACCTACCTGGCGCAGCTCGTGCTGCCGGTGCGGCGGCTTGGGATGCTCATCTCGGCCATCGCGGGCGCCATCGCTTCGGGCCAGCGCGTGTTCGAGATTCTCGACGCCGAGTCGGAGGTCCGCGAAAAGCCTGGCGCCGTGCCACTGCCGCCTGTCCGAGGGCACGTCCGGTTTGAGGGCGTCTCCTTTGCCTACTTTGGCCGGAAGCGTGTGCTCGAGGACGTCTCCTTCGAGGTTCAGCCCGGGCAGGTGGTGGCGCTCCTCGGCGCGACGGGGTCCGGAAAGAGTACGATTATCAACCTGATCCCGCGGTTCTACGACCCCACCGCCGGGCGGGTGCTGATCGACGGCTATGACATCAGGGACGTCACCCTGGCCTCGCTGCGCCAGCAGATTGGCATCGTACTGCAGGAGACGACGCTCTTTGCTGCGAGCATCCGGGAGAACATCGCCTTTGGTCGCCCCGGCGCCCGTATGGAGGAGATCGTCGAGGCGGCACGGGCGGCGCAGGCACACGCGTTCATCATGCAGATGCCACAGGGGTACGACACGAGGGTTGGTGAGCGGGGCGTGACGCTCTCCGGCGGCCAGAAGCAGCGTATCGCCATTGCGCGGGCGCTGCTCAGCGATCCGCGCATCCTGATCCTCGACGAGGCGACCTCCAGCGTCGACACCGACACCGAGCTGCAGATCCAGGCGGCGCTTGAGCGGCTGATGGTCGGGCGCACGTCCTTCATCATTGCGCAGCGCCTGAGCACGGTGCGCAAGGCTGATCTCATTCTGGTGCTCGACCGTGGGCGGCTCGTTGCGCAGGGCACGCATGACGACCTGCTGCGCCGCAGCGGCTTTTACGCCGATATCTACCACCGGCAGTTGCTGGCGGGCGCGGAGGGGGGAGGAGCGTAGGCAATGGGGCTGCGCATCGGGGTTGGTGGCAGCACCGGGCCCGGCGGGCCCTACTCGATGATCAGCAGCTATGGCAGGCCGAAGGAAGGCGCGGCTATTAACCCCCGCGTCCTGCGGCGCCTGCTCGGCTTTGTCCGGCCCTACTGGCATCTCCTGGTACTGGGGGCACTGCTGATGGCCGCCGGTGCGGGCCTGAACCTGTTGGCGCCGTACCTGGCCAAAGTGGCCATCGACAGCTACATCCGCCTTGGGGACGCCGCAGGCCTGACCAGAATCGCGCTGGCTACGGGCCTCGTCTATGTCGGCATGTACGGCACCAGCTTTGGTCAGACCTATGCCCTCTCTCTGCTGAGCCAGCGCGTGCTGGCCACCCTGCGAGGCAGGCTCTTCAGGCACCTGCAGGAGTTGCATATCGGCTTCCACGATGTGCACATTGTGGGCGTCACGATCTCCCGTGTCATCAACGACGTGGACGTCATCAATCACCTGCTCTCGCAGGGCCTGGTCAGCATCGTCGGGGACCTGGCGATCGTCGTGGGCATCATCGTGGTCATGCTCACGCTGAGCCCGCGGCTGGCGCTCCTCGCCCTGAGCGTGGTGCCACTGATGGTGCTGGCGACTGCGGTCTTTACGCGCCATGCGCGAGTGGCATTCCGCGAGACCCGCGAGAAGATCGGTGCTGTCGTTGGGGACCTGGCCGAGAACATCGGGGGCGTCCGCGTGATCCAGGCTTTTGCGCAGGAGGCCACGACCCACGAGCACTTTGAGCAGATGAACCGCGAGAACCGCGATGCCCATGTGGCTGCAGTCGCCCTTGCCTCCGCCTTTACGCCGGTGGTCGATCTCCTGGGGATGATAGCCACCGGAGTCGTCCTGTGGGTTGGCGGCCGTGCCGTCGCCCATGGGGAGCTGACCATCGGGGTGGTGGTGGCCTTTCTCGCGTACGTCGGACAGCTCTTCCAGCCTATCCGGGATCTGAGCCAGGTCTATGCCACGCTGCAGTCGGCCATGGCGGGCGGCGAGCGTGTGCTGGAGCTCCTGGACAGCCCCGTTGAGGTCGCCGATCCGCCGGGAGCGATCGAGCTACAGCGGCTGGAGGGGCGGGTCGAGCTGCGGGACGTCTGGTTGAGCTACCGGGGTGACGAGCCGGCGCTGCGAGGCATCAATCTGACCATCGAGCCGGGGCGGGTGGTGGCCCTCGTGGGGCCTACGGGTGCAGGGAAGACGTCGATCGCGAGTGTGGTGGCCCGGTTCTATGACGTCACACGGGGAGAGGTGCGGATTGATGGGTATGATGTGAGGCAGCTGCAGCAGCGTTCGCTGCGCCGCTTCATGGGCATCGTGCCGCAGGATCCGTTCCTCTTCTCCGCGTCCATCGCCGACAACATCCGCTTTGGGCGACCCGAGGCCAGCGATGCCGAGGTGCGAGAGGCGGCCCGCCTGGCAAACCTCGACGAGTTTGTACAGAGCCTCCCCGAGGGGTATGACACCGTCGTGCAGGAGGGAGGCGTGAACCTGTCGGTGGGGCAGCGGCAGCTGATCTGCATCGCGCGGGTGGCGCTGGCGCAGCCGCGGCTGCTCATCCTCGATGAGGCGACCTCCAGCGTCGACACACTTACGGAGGCCCTGATCCAGGAGGCACTGGGGCGGCTGCTGGAGGGGCGGACCTGCATCGTCATCGCACACCGCCTGAGCACAGTGCGCCGGGCGGACTGCATCTATGTGGTGCAGGGCGGGCGGATCGTGGAGCAGGGAACGCACGAAGCACTCCTCGAGCGTGGCGGGCTGTACAGAGAGCTGTACGAGAAGCAGTTCGCCCAGAGCCCGCAGTGAGAGGCTGCCCGGCCCTGCGCGGGTGCAGCCGGGGGCCTCAGCGCGTGCTCGGAGTGCTGGGTCTTGCCTCGTAGGCCAGGATGTAGGGGTGGTCCGCATAGCCGGACAGGATGCTGCTGATACTGACTTGCAGGCGGTATTGGGCTTCGAGGTTGATCGCCTCCTGCCGGTTGAGGGGCCGCACGACGCCCAGGATGGCGACCGTCTGACCCTCCGCAAGAGGGCCTGCGCGCAGCGCGGCCTCATCGCTGAGCACGACGAGCAGCCCCTTGCGCGCGGCCCGGCTGCGCAGGGCAAGGACCCGGTCGCTCAACACGCGGGCAATCTCGCCCTCGAGGGATACTGGCTGATGCAGGTACTGGCGCGGTGCCTCCAGGATATCGTCGGATGATCGGACGGGCCCTGCGTGTCTGACCTGGGCTGACGTCTGGGCCAGCGCCACGCCGCGGAGCACGAGGATGCCGCAGAGCACGAAACCTGCCAGGACCCATGTCAGCCAGATCAGCCGCTGACGCTGGTACGGGCTCACCTGAAGCCTCCCTGATCCTACCCAAGTGACCGTAGACATGTAGCAAGAGGGGTGCCACAGTTGGCTGTTGCCCCCGCCGCTGACCCCTTCAGGGGCGGACAGCATTCCTCGGTCGTAGGGCGAGGGCATGGCCCATCGAGGGACCC
>DYEI01000510.1 GCA_020725765.1 Anaerolinea sp.
GGTCACCAGGGCGGCCAGCACATAGTACAGAGGGGGCTGCCCACCCTCCTGATGCCAGGGGCCCGGGTTGGCCGGGTCCTGCACCGGCAGGCCACCGCCTTCGGCCAGATGCCTGACAAAGGGATAGTGGAACAGCTCGTCGGGCGCCTCAAACAGTGGCGTGCACACGTTGTAGACGGTGCCCAGGACCACAAACACGAGCACGAGCGCCACGAGTCCACCCTCGGCCAACCGGCCGAGGGGCAGCTCTTGCCCGGCATCAGGGCGGAGGGAATGCATCGCCTCACTGCCTCACGACGCGCACTCTGTTCAGCAGGACCCGGCTATCCGGCAGGCCTCCCCCGGGTCCGCTGACCGGCAGCCGCTCGCCCGTGTCCGCGAGGTACAGGCCGATCTCCAGGTCATACACCCCCTCGGGAGCCTCTGGCCTCACAACGAGATCGTACCGATCCTCCACCACCTGGCCCACCCGCCAGCTGCCCGTCGGCGCTGCCCCGTCGAGCGGCCAGGCGTCCTTCTGCGCCCAAATGGCATCCCCAGGACCCAGAACGTGGGTGAACACCGTATAGTTCTTCCCGACCGGCGCCAGGCACTTCCAGTAGAGCGTCAGATGGAGCGTCTCCCCTGCCGGCACAGCCGTGCGGTCCAGGTCGTAGCCGATGAGGGCAATGCCCTTGCCGAACCGGTAGTCCAGCGGGTTGGGGATGCCGTCATGGGGCTCGGCGCGGACGAGGATGTCGCCAAAGCGGACGTTATCCCCCAGCTCTCGCCCCGCCCGATCGCGGACGGGCAGTCGCTCGCCCGTCTCCGCCCGATAGAGGCCTACCTCAAGCTCCGCCCGCGTCGGACTGAAGGCTGTCGGCGAGATGGGGACGATATAGGTGTCGGCGATGGCATCGCCGGGCTTCCAGAGCGTCGTCGGAAAGAGGCCGCAGGCAGGGTAGCTATCCCGTTGGCCAACGATCAGCTCGTTCTCGCCAAGGAGATGGACAAAGACGGAATAGTTGTGCTCCATGGGCGCTCGCGCCCGCCAGTAGAGCGTCACCGTCAGGTCGCCGCCAGGCCGAACCTCGCGCGTATCCAGCCGATAGCCCAGAAGCTCCATTCCTTCGCCGATTCTCAGGTCCAGTCGCTCGGGAATGGCAGCCAGCTCTGCCTCTGTGAGGAGCCGCGGCGGGGCGTAGGCGGGGCGTATGATGCCGAATGGCACCCATACGGCCACCGCCGCCATCACAGCGCCGACCACGAGCACCGGCACCTCCCGCGGCCGCCCCCTCAGCCACGAGCCCAGCCCCAGCGCCAGAAGCAGGGCCATCGCCGCTGCGGCTGGAAACAGCAGCCGTCCCTGAAAGGACGGGATGAGCGACGACCACCGCACCAGCCCTACCCCCACGGCAGCAACCCACACCGCAGCTGTCGCGAGGGGAGGCAGCCGCTCTCCAGCGCCCAGCCTGCCATACAGCCCCGCCCGGGCGGCACCGACGACGAGGCCACCGAGCCCGGCTGCTGCAATGGCAGCGAACAGGGCGTAGTACCAGTCAGGCGCACCAACACTGAACCAGCCGAACACGCCCCAGTACGAGCGAAAGAGCCCCGGCAGCTCGCTCAACAACACCCGAGGGGTCAGCGAGCCACTCCGCCGCCCCATGAGGACTAAGAAGTTGACCCAGCCCAGCGGATCCCCGTACAGCCGCCAGTTCCGATAGTACCACCAGCCGGCAATCGCGACGGCCACGGCCAGCATCACCGCCCCACACCGCAGCAAGTCCCGCCAGCTCCCCCGCCGCCACGATACCCACGCCAACACCACCACCGCCAACGGCCAC
>DYEI01000511.1 GCA_020725765.1 Anaerolinea sp.
GCCAGGCGCGCCAACCACCAGACCCCCAACAAGAGGTGCTGCACCGGGCGTGTGCAAAGCGTAAGGCCCGGTCGCCGCCAGAGCGTCCCCGGGAGGCTGCTTGGCCGCGAATCTGCTGACTGATCCTGGATGCACCCATGGCAGCGGGGTGTAGTCTAGTTTGGGGGCAGGTTCTCCTGCGCTGCCGGCAGGGCCCCCACCCCCGTCGCCTCCCCAGGGGGACGCCGCGGCGTCCGCCTGGGGAGGCGACGGGGGTGGGGCTTACGACGGCTGGCAGAGTGCGAGATGCCCCATAGCTGACACCGGACCGGTTCCGCCGGCCTAGCGCGGCGGCCGCAGAACCAGCACCAGGCTGCACAGCATCGATACCACAATCAGGACACTCAGCGTCAGCCAGATCACCTGTCGCCGCTGCCAGCGCCGGCGTCTCCCTGCAATTCGCCGCCGGAACATCTTCGCTGACCTCCGGTTATGGCTCCTCGCCGCACAGCTCCAGCCCCTTCCTGGCCACCTCGCACTCGGGGTCCAGCTCCAGGGCCTTCCGCAGCCAGGGCACGCCCTGGTCGCACTGCTCCAGGTAGATGTGCGAGAAACCCAGCTCGTAGTAGTACTCAACCCTCGGCCGGCCAACCTCAATGGCCCTGGTCAGCCACTCGATAGCCTCTTCATAGTTGCGCCGCACATAGCACACCACGCCCAGATGCCCGAGCGCGGGGGCATAGTTCGGATCAATCTCAATGGCCTTGCGCAGGAGGACGATAGCCCGCTCATAGTCCTCCTGCACATAGTAGGTCCAGCCCATCTGATCGTAGCCCTGAGGATCGGTCGGATCCAGCTCGGCGGCCTTCTGAAACTCGGCGATCGCCTCGTCAAAGCGTCTGAGGGCCACATAGTTGCGCCCGAGAGACAGATACAGAAACCCCATCTTGGGATGCGCCGCGACCGCCCGCTGGTACTCCTCGATCGCCCGCTCGTAGTAGCCCATCTTCTCGTAGACGTAGGCCAGGTTTCGCCGCGCCCAGACGTCGTCGGGCCCGAGCTCAACCGCCCGCTCTGCCGCCTCCATCGCCTTTTGGGGGCGGTCCGAATCCGCATAGGCCTCCGCGAGAAAGGCGTACGCCATCGGCAGCTTCGGATCGAGCTCCACAGCTTTCAGGCACGCCAGCACCGCCTGCTCGGGGTCGTCGTTCCAGTCCAGGATCATACCGAGGATGGCCTGGTTCTCAGCCGAGTTGGCGTCAATCTCCACTGCGCGGCGGGCCGCATCCAGCGCCGCGCTCCGCTGCCCCCTCAGGACAAGCGCCAGCGCCCGGCGGGCATGAGCCCGGTCGCTGAACGGCTCGGCCTGCGTCGCCCTCTCATACTCCGCCGCTGCTTCGCCCATCCGCCCCGCCGCGAAGAGCTCATCCCCCTTTGCGATCAGCTCCGCCGCGGTGATGGGGCGGATCGTAGGCGTGGCCGTGGGCTTGGGTCGCATCTCCTCCGGCAACCGCTCCGCCGGAAGATGGGACAGCAGCTCCCGCACGGCCTCGGGCCTGCTTGTGTAGATGTACCAGCCCACCGCAATGAGTGCTGCCAGCAACAGGAAGAACCGCCACGGCCCCCGCGATCGCCTCGGCTCCGGACCCAGGTACATCTGCCCAATCCTTCCCAGGATGACAGGCTCCCTCAGGCGGTCACCAGCAGTCCCGCCCGCTCCATCAGTTCAGCCAGACGAACCATGGCCTCCAGGTCTCGCAGGCCGGTCTCGCACTCCGCAAGGTCCGCAACCTCGCGCAGGTTGCGCCGGCCGTCCATCCAGTAGAGCATGGCCGTCCCAAGAATCCGCAGCGCAGCGCCGTGCGAGTCCCTCAGTTCCTCCAGCACTGCGCGATCCTCCGGCGACAGACGGACCTCCAGGTCACCCGTCCCGACCGGCCCACGCATGGCACGGCGGTATACCCTGCCCTCCGCCCGCGCCTTCCACTCATCCGGCGCCTCCTCCACCGTCAGCGCGGCCTTGGGGAAGCGGCGCGCTCTGGCAACCCAGGACACCTGAGCCGCCAGAGCTTGCTGCTCGCAGGCATGGGCGGCCTCTATGGCGGCGACCGCCTGCTCAATTGCCGGGGTTGCTTCAGGCGCCAGCCGCAGGATCGACTCCAGCGCCGCCACTGTGCGGTCCGCCCGGAAGGCCAGCTCCCTCTCTGCCCGACGCGCCTCGCGCGCCAGCGCCTCTGGGGACGTCGACTCAAAGACTCGCGTCAGCCCATCCTGCGCCACCTGCACCAGCCGCGCCTTGCCCCGGGCAGCCACCAGCCCGACCAGCCAGCGGGCCTCGGCCTCGCCGGCCCGGGCGATGAAGCAGGCGTATGCCGTCGCCAGCCCCCCGGCGAGGGCCAGCATCGCCGGATCTACCTTGTCGATGGTATCCTCCGAGGTGTGATAGAAGCGGTCCGGCCACTGGATGAGCATCGGCGTCGGAACACCCACGGTCGGGTCGGACAGGATGTAGTGGTCACTGCCCCCGGAAAACGCCGTAACGGCTTGCCGCACGAGCGGGTAGGTGCCGGTGCCACTCAGCGAGCTGGCCCGATCCTCGAGGGCGTCGCGGAGCACCTCGGCCAGGTCGCCCACATAGCTGGCTGTGGCCTCCGGTGGCCGCTCGATGAGGAATGAACTGCCGCACAGCTCCTGTCTCTCGCCAACCATGTCCAGATTCACGCCGGCGACCATCCGCTGCAGACGGTCCTCGTTAGCCGCCAGGTAGGCGAAGGTGCCAGTCATCTCGGGGACCCATAGCAGGCGGATAGAGCGCCGCGGCCGCTGCAGAGTCCCCGCATCAATCAGATGCTGGAGCGTGCGCGCCGCCTCCAGGGCTGCAGCAGCTCCCGACGCGTTGTCGTTAGCCGAGGGCTGGGGATGGCAGAGATGGGCGATGATGATGACCTCCTGGTCCGTCTCTCCGGGTATGAGCGCCGAGACGACCTCGATCTCCCCATCGTACAGGCGGCTCACCACCTTGGCGCGTACCCGGGGCGCCCCGGAGCCCTGCCTCGCCGCTTCCTGCGCCAGGCGACGCAGGTGATCCCCCTGCCGGGGAGTGAGCACAAAGCCAAAGCACCTGGGCTCCTCCCCGGACCGCCACCAGAAGGAGGTGTACTGGCGGGCATCCGGCAGGTCTATGCGCTCACGGACCGGCGGCAGCTCCCGCATCCCGTCGTAGAGTATGCCTGCGGCCCCCCGCTGCTGCACGGCAAGGCGGTACACCTTGCTGATATCCCCTCGCGCCAGCACCACTTTTCCCGCCACATCGAGGCCGGCATAGTCCGCCTCCCGGTCCCCACCTTCGACAGCGACGACATCCGCCTCGCCCTCGAAGGAGGCGCTGCGCTGGATGAGGGCCGTCTTCTCCTCACGGAAATCCGCCAGCCGCCGCTGCTCCACCTCGGGGCTGATCAGATCGAGGGTGGCCTCCGAGGCATCCCACTCCTGAAACAGGCGACACGCCCAGTAGGAGGTCCGATCGTTGGCCGGGAAGGAGAGGATCTCAGCATCGACGCCCCATGAGCGAAGCTGGGCCAGGCAGTAGCCCGCCGCCGCCCGGTACCCTGGGCTTGCCTGTATGCGGTGATACTGGCTGATCGCTGCCACGTGCTGCCTGGCGGCCAGACCGGAGTAGGCGTCCTTTACGGCTCTGACAAGCTCCTCGAGCATGTGGGGCTCTCCTGTTGCACACTCGGCGAGGGTCGCAGCGAACCTCTCCATCCCACGGCCCGGTGGCCTGGTGGCACCGGGCAACACAACACGGCCATTATAACACCCTCGAGAGCACTGGGCAACATCCACACCCTGTTGAACCTGGACAAGCCTCTCAAAAAGGCTATAATCGACGGCATGAAGAAGAGGCTACCAAGGCCACCAGGCTGGCCTTTGCTTATCTTCCTGTTGCTATTCTGCATCGCCTGTGACGGAATATTACGTCAAGATAGCCCGGCGCCGACAGCGCCGCCGACCGGACTCCTGAGGATCAGAAGCACGCCGGAGGGGGCGGCGATCGTGGTGAGCGGCCAGCCGCGCGGCCACACGCCTGTCGACCTCTCCCTTCCGCCAGGGGAGTGGCACCTCGAGGTCTCCTACCCCGGCTACCTGACCCACGAGGCCTCCATCTCGCTGGCGGCGGGGTCCGAGGTGTCCTTGCCTGTGTCGCTCCTCGATGCGACGCCGCCGACCCTGGCGTGGGAGAGCCTGCCCGCTCAGCTCGAGCGGGGAGCGACCCTCGTCGTGCGGGCTACTGCGAGCGACAATGCAGGCGTCTCGCGCCTCGAGCTCTTCATCGACGGGCAGGCCCACGGCAGGACCGACGGCACGCCGCTCGCCTACCGCTGGGAGACGGCGGAATCCCCCCCAGGCGAACACTTGCTGCGCATCGAGGCGACCGACCTCGCCGGAAACAGCACCCACGAGGAGCGCCGCATCGCCCTCGTGAGCCCTCCGCCGACCGACAGCCCCGCTCCGACACGAGCCGTACCGACGCCAACGGCCTCTCCCTCGCCACGGACCACCCCAACAGCCGTTGGCATCGGCCGGGGAAGCATCGATGTCCCCACCTACCAGTACCGCCAGGCACTCCGAAGCGACCCGGGAAGCCCTGCCTATCCCTACCCCAGCCTGGATCGCTCACAGGTGGGTCCACCGGTGCCAGTCCGGTACGATACGCTCATCCTGGAGAACGAGTACCTGCGCCTGGTGTTCCTGCCAGGGCTCGGCGGGCGGCTCTACCAGTGCATATACCTGCCAACCGGGCAGAATCTCTTCTACAACAATGCCGTCATCAAGCCTAGCCCCTGGGGCCCACCCGAGATGGGCTGGTGGCTCGCTGCCGGGGGGATGGAGTGGTGTCTGCCGGTCGAGGAGCACGGCTATGTGAGCGCTGAGCCATGGGAGGCCGAGGCGCACCGCGCGGGCGATGGCAGCGCCACCGTCCGCCTTGCCTGCACCGAGCGGACGCGCAATATCCGTGCCGAGGTCGCGGTTACGCTGGCACCGGGCGAGGCACGTTTCAGCGTCACCACGACGCTCCGGAACCTCAACGCCGAGCCCCGGCAGTACCAGTACTGGCTGAACGCCATGCTCTCGCCGGGCGTGGGGAGTCTCTCACCTTCGACGCGCTTTTTGCTGCCAGCCTCCGAGGTTGTGGTTCACTCTACCGGCGATAGCTCCCTCGGCGGTCCGCACACCACGCTGGCGTGGCCGGTATCCGGCGGCCGCGACCTCAGCATCTATGGGAGCTGGCGCAACTATCTCGGGGTATTCGCGCCCACGGCGGGGGCGGGCTACATGGGCATCTACTCGCCCGAGGCCGACCTCGGCATCGCGCGCGTCTTCCCGCGAGAGGAGGTACCCGGCGTCAAGCTGTTCGCCTTCGGCCACGGCTTCGACCCGGCCGTCTATACGGACGATGGCTCCCAGTACGCCGAGCTCTGGGGCGGCGTCACGCCCACCTTCTGGGACTGGGCCACACTGCCACCTCACGGGGTTCTCACGTGGACGGAAACCTGGCTGCCCGTCCACGCCCTTGGTGGGCTCTCGGGCGCCTCAAGAGAGGTCGCCTTCCTGGCGACGTGGGACGGCCATGAGGCACTACTGGTTGTGACAGCACCCGACACACAGGACCTGGTGCTGAGCGTCACCGACAGGCTCGGCGAGCTCTACCATCAGGCCTGCACCGCCGGCCCCGAGCATCCGTTCCGGGCCGTCGTGCGGCCCGACCGGGCTGTTGCGGGCGCCCCCGTCCTGCGCATCAGCCGGGCGGATGGCACCCCGCTGATCGAGCACGTCATGGGGCCAAGGTAGGCAGGAGAGTGGAGATGTTTTGCGAGAGATGTGGCTTGCCACTGCTGGGCACCGAGACCTTCTGTCCGCAGTGCGGCGCTCCACTGCCAACACGTAAAGGAGAGGCAGAGCTTCCGGCAGCGGAGGGCGCTGCCCGCGAACGATCGGGGGCCGCAGATACCGCCGCGGAATCCGGCAGGCGCGGCTCGCGGAGGCGCTCGCGCCAGCCGGCCGATGCCGAGCCGCCGGAGGCAGAGGTCGTTGACGTGCCCCTCGGGCCGCCCGCTCCAGACGCGCCTGCGGTCGAGGCCGTGAGCGGGCCGACGCCGACGGCCGAAGCCGGAACCACCACCCAGCCAACCCGGCTCGAGGCGGCCAGGCAGCGGCTGCTGAGATCGGGGCTCATCGGCCCTATGGGCCTGGGCATGCTGGCCGGATGCCTGGTCTTCTTCATCATCGCATTGGGGGTCGCAGGAGTCTATCAGGGCCTGCGTCTGCGGAACATGAACCAGGTCGAAGCCGCGGCCGAGCACTACCGGCTCGGCCTCATGCACCTGGAGAAGGGCATGTACGAGCTGGCGGCCGCCGAGTTCGAGTACGCCCTGCGTCTCCGGCCCGACTACCCCGAGGCACAGCAAAAGCTCATCGAGGCCCGGTCAAAGGCATCGCCGGCGCCCTCGCCGACCGGCTCGCAATCTCAGAACCGGCCATCGACGCTGCTGGCCGAGGGACGTGCAGCCTACGAGCGCGGAGCCTGGGAGGAGGCCATCAGCAAGCTGGAGGCCCTGCGCGCCCTCGATCCCGCCTACGAGCAGAGCGCCGTTGAGCGGCTGCTCGTCTCGGCCTACACCAACAGTGGCCTGCGGCTGGTCAACGACGGAAGCATGGAGGAAGCGATCCGCCGGTTCACCCAGGCCCTAGCCCTCCAGCCCGACAACCCCGATGCACAGCTGCAGCTTCGGCTCGCCACCCTCTACCAGAGTGGCATGAGCGTCTGGGGAGTCGACTGGAAAAAGACCCTGGAGGACCTCTCGGCGGTATATGCCCTCAAGCCGGACTACCGGGATACCGCCGAGCGCCTGCAGCGCGCTTATGTCGAGGCCGGCGACGCGGCGAGCAGCCAGTCCGCCTGGTGCGACGCGGTAGAGTACTACAAGGCAGCGCTCGATCTCTCCTCGTCCCCAGAGGTCGCGGCCAGGCGGGATGAGGCGACTCAGCGCTGCGCCTCCCCCGGCGGCACCCCGGTACCCAGTGGGACCTTTATCGGCACCTTCGCGGGCCTCGAGGACAACCGGCAGCGCACGACGGGCTGGTCCTGCGTGCGTGGCCGCGTCGTCGATGCCAGCGGGCAGGGAGTGCCCAACGTCAAGGTCGAGCTATCAGCCTTTGACTGGTCCTCGGTGCATGTCACCGACGGCGAAGGCTACTACACCTTCGAGTTCCTTGCCAACGACGGGATCACCTTTACGGTCCGCCTGGTCGACCTGCCCATGCAGCCGGTCGACGTGCCCGCCAAGTTCGGCTGGGCATCGGTGGCCAACTTTGCCCAGAAACCCTGACACGGCCGGCCCCTGCCTCCCTCGTCGGAGGCAGGGCCGGCGGCCAGCCAGTTGAGGGCTGTGCCCGCTGCCGCAGCGCTTCCAGAGACGGCTCGGGCGCGGCGGCGCTTGTGCCGCGTGAGGTGAGGAGGCACCCTCGAGCGGCTTGACCCGGACAGGACCCATGGGACAGGACTCAAGGCCTTGTAGAGCGCTTGCAGCGCGAGGAGGAGATCCATGCCAGCAAGCCAGGCGCGCTATGGCCTGCAGGCCAAGGCTCAGTCTCACGATGTGGCCCTGTTCATCGATTGGGAAAACCTCAAGAGCAGTCTGAGTCAGGCAAACCTCAAGGTCAACCTGACCTCGCTGCGTGAGACCGCCGAGACCTTTGGCAGGCTCGTGATCGCCAACGCTTATGCAGATTGGCAGGACGACTGGCATCAGTCGGACCCGGAGAACCTGTACGCTGCCGGCATCGAGCCGGTATACGTGCCCACGCGGGTGGTGACCGAGTCCAATGGCGTGCGCCGGCGCAAGAACGCCGTCGATATCAAGCTGACGGCTGACTGCGTCGAGTGCTGTCACAATCACCCCAACATTGGCACCTTTATCCTGGCCTCAGGCGATGGTGACTTTATACACATGGTCAACACGCTGCGTCCGTATGGCAAGCAGGTCGTGGCCATCGGCGTCTCCTGGAGCACGTCGCCCCGCCTTGCGGAGCGCGTGGACCAGTTCCTGTACTATGACAGGGACGTCGATCCCGTCGACGCCCAGCGCTACCGCCTACCCACAGCCGGCGCCGGCGCGGGCGAGGATGCCGAGCTGCAGCGCGCTTTCGAGCTGGTCGTCGAGATCATCCGCAGCTCCCAGCATGGGGATAGGGCCCTCCTCTCCTGGATCAAGAACGAGCTGATCCGTCGGCTGCGGCACTTTGACGAGAGCCGCTTTGGCTTCGCCAAGTTCAAGCTGTTCATGCGCGAGGCGGAGCGACGCGGGCTGCTCTACATCGTGGAGGATGGCCTGGTCGACTGGGCCTACCTCCCCAGCGCACAGGAGAGTGAGGAACTGGGCGCGCGCGATGTTGCGCCGCTCGAGGCGATTGACGAGAGCGCGCTGCCCACGATCATCCGCTTTGCGGATGATCTGCAGAAGCGGAGCCCCTACGTGGCCTTTATGTACCTGGTGGATCAGATCATCCGCGCGGCCATTCTGCCGCACCTGCGCCGTGACCAGCTCATGCTGGTCCTGAACCAGGCTGTCGATGACCTGATCTTCCTGCGCGGGAGCTACACGCTGGAGGACCCCCTCGGCGGCCAGACCAGGAACATCCGCACCCTCGTGCTCAATCGGGAGCACCCGCTGGTCCAGGCGACGCTTGGCGGGCAGCCGTCGCCCGATGGCTCTCTACTCGGGCTCGAGGGAGGCGCCGCCGATGAGGGAACGGCCGCAGGCGACCCCGAGCTCAGCAAGCTCCTCCTGGCCCTCGAGGCTGACCCTGAGAGCCCGACGCTGCTGATGAGCGCAGCGCGCCGCTGCTTCCAGTTGCACCGCTACGAGGAGGCGATCCGTTACCAGCGGCGGGCCCTCGCCCGTCAGCCGGACAACATCGAGTACACATGCCTGCTGGCACGCACCCTGAGCATCGCCGGCCGCGCGGACGAAGCCATCGCCCTCTGTCGCGAGGCTGCCGCCAGGTCCGCGGACCATCCGCTCCCGCACATGACCCTCGGCTCCATACTCTTCGCCCAGGACGCCTGGAAGGACGCTGCTGACGAGTTCGGGCAGGCCCTCGCCCTCGTGGCCGACAACCCGACCCAGAAGGCACAGCTCCTGCTCAACATGGCCCGCTGTTACGAACGCCTCGGAGACGAGGAGGCCGCGGAGCGGCACTGCCGGGAGGGTCTGGCCATCGCGCCCGACCATCCGGGGCTCCTCGAGCTGCAGGGCTACCTCCAGCTCGATGCCACGCGACGTGAGGGCTACCAGCTCGCCAAGCAGGCAGCAGCCCTCGCCGTCCAGCCCGGCCGCGAGGCAGAGACGATCCAGATGGCAGAGCGGGCGCTCAGCGCCGACCCGGGCCAGTACCTGCCCTACTATGCCCTCGGCGAGGTCTATCAGCGCCTGCGGCAGCCACGCGCCGCTGCGGAGAACCTGGAGAAGGCAGCCACCCTTTGCCCTAACCCGGCCACTCAGGCGGCCATCTACCAGAAGCTTTGGCGGCTGTACACCAGGCTCGGCGAGTCGGAAAAGGCGCACCTCGCGCAGATGCACGCCGCCCATCTCGGTGCAGACAAGATCGCAGTGCAGATATCTGAGGAGGCATGATGCCACTGGCCAACCTGGAGGCAATTATGGAGCGGATCAGGGCGAGCTTTGAGGCCAAGAATGCCGCCCGGGACCTGGCTTTGCTCCGGAGCCGCGAACTGATCCGGCTCTCCGCGAACGCGATCCGTGCCGCCCACCGCAACGACTTTGCCGAGAGCGCCGAGCTCCTCGGGGCAGCGCGGGCAGCAGCGACCACAATGACGGAGGACCTGCGGGCTCATCCGGACCTGTACTACACAGGCTATGCTCAGGACGCCCTGAAAGAGTACGCCGAGGCGAGCATCGCCATCAGCCTCGTGCAGGGGTTGGACCTCCCCGAACCGGAGGAGCTTGGCGTCCAGTATCCCGCCTACATGAACGGGCTCGGCGAGGCGGCCTGCGAGCTCCGGCGCTATGCCCTCGACGCCCTGCGCCACGGTGACATCGCCACCGCCGAGAGGATGCTTGTCGCCATGGACGAGATCTATGACACCCTGATTACCATGGATTTCCCCGAGGCACTCACTGCCGGCCTGCGGCACACCACCGATGCCGTCCGCACCGCGCTCGAGCGCACACGGGGCGAGCTGGCGGTCGCCGCTCGCCAGCAGAGCCTGGAGGAAGCACTGAAGGACCTTGAGCGACGACTACCGGCCTGACCCTGCCCAGCCTGGTGGGCGCCGCGACGTGACCGGCGCCAGCGAGTTGGGCGAGTTCGCTTACTGTCGGCGCGGCTGGTGGCTCAGCCGCGTGAAAGGACTCCAGTCCGCCAACCTGGCGGCTATGGCTCAGGGGCGCCTCGAGCATGATGCCCATGGACGGCGCGCCCGGCGGGCCTATCGGATGGAGCGATGGGCCCTGCTGACCTTTGTCGCGGCTCTTGCCGCAATGGCTGCAGGGCTCTGCCTCCTCAGCGCAGCCCTCGGAGGACGCGTGTGAGGCCACATAGCAGCGTCCTCTGCGTCCTGGCGCTACTCGCCGCCACGCTCCTGTTGGTCGCCACGCTGGCACCCTCGCCGTTGGCCACTGGCGGTCACGACGGAGGATCCGTGCGCTACGCAGCCGGCCGCGGAGGCATCTCCCGCGGCACTGCCGAGGCGGGGCTCGTCCCGTCGCCAACGCCCACGGCCACGGCGACCTCTGCTCCGACCGCCACCGCGACGCCCTCACCCACGCCGACATCGACGCCGTCTGCGACCCCGTCACCGACCGCCACGCCGTCCGCAACGGTCACACCAACCCCGACACAGACGGCAACACCGACGCAGACCCCCGGCCCATCGCGTGCCATCCTGGTCGACCAGAACACCCAGCTCATGCATATCTATGAGAACGGAGTCGAGATCAGGACCCTCCCCTGCAGCACCGGCCTGCCGCTTGATTACCACTGGACCCCCGCCTGGTCCGGAACGGTCGGGCGATATGTCGGCACCTTCTACGCCTTTGGCGCCTACGCCGATGAGGCCTGGATGCTCTTCAAAGCCAGCGGCGACATCCTCATCCACAGCGTGCCTTACGTCTGGGAGGATGGCCGCAAGGTCTATCGGGACCTGGATGCCCTCGGGCAGCGTCCCTCCTCGCACGGGTGCATCCGGCTCTCCCCCGAGGACGCCCGCTGGCTGACCGAATGGAATCCGCAGGGCGTTCCGATCTCCATAACGCCGCTCACACGAACGGACTGGCCATGGCCACCCTCGGAGTGATCCTCGCCCTGGTCGGGCTCGCGCTCGCGGCGGTGGCCTTCCTGGCCTGGCGATATGCCAGGCAGCAGCAGGCTGTGCTGGGTCTGCCGGTGGGGCGGGTCGTCCGCGTCGACATGGGGTCCTGGCAGCGGTGCACGCGGCCTCTCTACTCCCCGGAATACCGCCTGGCCGGCAAGCCCGACTACCTGGTGCGCTGCGGCAACCAGCTGATTCCGGTCGAGGTCAAGCCTGGGCGCCGTGCGGCCTCACCCTACGCCTCGGACGTCCTCCAGCTCGGCGCCTACCTCCTGCTGGTAGAGGCAGACACGGGCAGGCGACCTCCCCATGGATTGCTCCGCTATGCCAGGGAAACCTTTGAGATTCCCTACACACCCGCCCTGCGGGAGGCAGTGGTCCGAACCCTCCGAGAGATGCAGGAGCTTCGGCAGGCGCGGGACCTCCCTCCCCAGCATCACGACCCCTGGCGGTGTCGTCGGTGTGGCCATCGACAGCACTGCAACGCACAGGTATCGGCAAGGTAGCGATTTTGTAACCTGCCCCTTTTTCTGATAACGACCCGTCAAGTTGAAGTGCCACCCCTTGCGGTGCCTCACTACGTTATCCACCATATGTCGTACATCCCGCTCTGTTGGCCATGTCCGGCGTTTGACACCGTTGCGTATACAGTGGTATGTTAGGAGACCGACGGCCGTATCTATTCTGGTTCCTCTACGTCTCCAAGGGAGAAACGCGCGTGGTGCGCAACGGCCAGGATGGCTCCGTTCTCGAACGGGTCCAGGAGTACGATCCCGACGCCCTGGGCGAGATCTACGACCGCTACGCAGGTCGTATCTACAACTACATCTACTACCGGTTGGGCGACGCGCATCTGGCCGAAGACCTCACCGGAACGGTCTTTGTGAAGATGCTGGAGGCCATCCGGAACAGCAGGGCGTGGAACGTATCCTTTTCGGGCTGGCTCTATCGCATCGCCCACAACCTGGTCGTTGACCACTTCCGGCGCTGCGAGCAGGACCACGCCGCTGCCCTCGATGAGCGGCTGGTCGCCGGAGACCAGGACCCCGTGAAGGTTGTCGAGCAGCAGATGGAGGGCGACCGCCTCCGTCGGGCGGTCTCGCAGCTGACGTACGAGCAGAGCCTGGTCATCACCCTCAAGTTCGGCGAGGGGCTGAGCAACGCCGAGGTCGCGCGGATGATCGGCAAGACTGAGGGCGCCATCAAGTCTCTGCAGTTCAGGGCGATGGCGTCGCTACGTCGGATACTGGAGGCGAGCGAGTAGGATGTCCAGATGGCGGCCGCGGGAGGCCGGGGAGGCCTTGGATGAGGCCTTGTCGCGGCTGATGTGCGGCGAGTCCCTCCAGGTTTGCCTGTCCACCCATCCTGAGATGGCTGGCGAGCTACTCCCCTTCTTGCTCCTCGCTCAGAGGCTGCGGGCGCTCGCCTTTGGCATGCCTGATCCCACCCCAATCCTGGCCGTCGGCCGGGTGCGCTTCCTGCAGGCAGCCAGCAGTCTGCGTACCAGGCGCACCCCTGACTCCCGCCAGAGCCTGCGGCTCGGAGGCGAGGATTCCCGCTCCTGAGGGTTGCGGAGCCGTCAACTGGCGCTTTCAGCCCGGCGATTCACCTCCCGCACACGGGCCGCCTTGCATCGTCGCACCGCACAGGGCATCCGCGCCGGCCCCTGCTCGCCGCAGATGGACCAGCAGAATGCACACGTCCGCCGGGCTCACCCCCTGAATGCGTGCCGCCTGGCCGACTGTCGCCGGGCGGACCGCCGTCAGCTTTTCCGCCGCCTCGGTCCTCAGACCCGTGATGGCCCGATAGTCGAGGCCGGCGGGGATCCTCCACTCCTCCAGGCGGCGCATCCGGGCCACCTCGCGCTCCTGCTTCGCGATGTATCCGGCATACCGCGCCTCGATCTCTACCTGCTCGACCACATCGCGGGGCAGGGCCGCTGGCGGCGATGCAAGCCCGGCGACGGCTTCGTAGCTCACCCCTGGCCGGCGCAGCACTTGGAGCGCCGTCGCCCCCGCACCGTCACCTGAGGCAGGATCAAGCCCGGCCACAGCGCTCCCCGGCAGCCACACATGCGCGAGCCGCTCCAGCTCAGCCCGCACCGCCTGCCGTTTCGCCTCCACCCTCGCATAGCGCTCGTCGGAGATCAGTCCGATGGCGTGGCCCACAGGCGTCAGGCGGAGGTCGGCATTGTCCTGCCGCAGGAGCAGCCGGTACTCGGCATGGGCGGTCATCAGGCGGTAGGGCTCGGTCAGGTCCTTCGTCACCAGGTCATCGATCAGCACGCCGATGTAGCCCTCGTCGCGGCGCAAGAGCAGTGGCTCCCGCTCCTGCACCGCAAGGGCAGCGTTGATCCCGGCGACCAATCCCTGCGCTGCCGCCTCCTCGTATCCGGACGTGCCATTGATCTGCCCGGCAAGGTAGAGCCCCCGAACCCGCTTCACTTCCAGAGTCGGCCCAACCTGGTACGATGGGACATAGTCGTACTCCACCGCATAGCCCGGCCGCATGATCTCCGCTGCCGCGAGGGCGGGGATGCTTCGCAGCATCTCGAGCTGCACCTCCTCGGGGAGGCCCGTAAACATCCCCTGCACATAGACCTCCGTCGTGGCCATCCCCTCCGGCTCGAGAAAGATCTGATGCGCCTCCTTGGTCGGAAAGCGGAGGATCTTGTCCTCAATGGAGGGGCAGTAACGGGGACCTGCCCCTTCGGTGATCCCGGCGGCGATCGGCGAACGGTGCAGGTTGTCGCGCACGATGCGGTGTGTACGGGCATTCGTGTGCACCATGTAGCAGGGGAGCTGCACGCGCCAGAGGCTCTGCCGCGGAATCGGGTAGACCGGATGGGGCGGCGGCAGGCGGATGTCGGCCGGCGGCGGCTCGAAGGAAAAGTAGAGAGGCACCTCGCTCCCGAGCTGAGGAGTTGTCTGTGAAAAGTCGATCGTTCGGGCATCGACCCGAGGCGGCGTGTTCGTCTGCAGGCGGCGGAGCTCGAGGCCCGCCCGGCGCAGGGCCGCCGAGAGACCATCCGCCGGAAACTCGCCCGCCCGGCCTGCGGCCATGGCATGCTCGCCCGTGAGGATGCGGGCCCGCAAGAAGGTGCCTGTCGTCAGCACCACTGCTCTCGCGCGATATGCCCGTCGGTGCTGCGTGACCACTCCGGTCACCCGCCCCCCCTCAACGATCAGGTCCTCGGCCACCGCTTGCTTGAGGTGAAGGTTGGGCGTGGCCTCGAGGGTATGCTTCATGGCCAGCGAGTACAGGCGCTTGTCGGCCTGCGCCCTCGGCGCACGCACAGCGGGCCCCTTGCCCACGTTGAGCATACGTATCTGAATAAAGGTGCGGTCGATGGCGCGGGCCATCTCGCCGCCGAGAGCATCGATCTCGCGCACAAGATGCCCCTTTGCCGGGCCTCCGATGGAAGGATTGCAGGGCATCAGGGCCACCAGGTCCAGGTTCATCGTCAGGAGCAGGGTCCGGCGGCCCAGCCGCGCGGCAGCCAGCGCCGCCTCACATCCGGCATGCCCCGCCCCCACAACGATGACATCATACTCCTCCAAGACAGCGCGTCCTCCACTCCTCACACATCGCGCCTCACGCCTCACGCTTCACGCTTCACGCTTCACGTTTCACGTCTCACGCTTCACGCTTCACTTCTCACGTTTCACGTCTCACGCCTCACGCTTCACGTCTCACGCCCACAGCCTCGGCCACGAATCGATGTTCCAACGCCCGAAAAGCCCCCCACACGGACCAGTCGCCGGGCAGGCTCTCGAGGCTCTCCGCCACCCGCTCCAACTGGCTCAGCGGAACCTCTCGGAAGGCACTGATCCCTTCGCGCTCGTCCTGTGCCCGCAGCGGAGTCGCACCCCCTCTGACCAGGAAAACGTACGAGGCGCGCTCCATCGGCACCCCTTCGCGGCGGAACCGGTAGCGCAGCACGCCCAGGAACCGCTCAGGGGGTGTCGTCAGCCCGGTCTCCTCCCGGAGCTCGCGCCGCACGGCATCGAGGAGTCGCTCTCCCTCATGCACGCCGCCAGTCGGCAGCCGGAACACACCGGGCGGATAGAAGCGCTTGGTCTGCAGGACGATGCGCCCATCGGCACGGCAGATCACGAGGATGACCTCAGCCTGTCGGCCCCCCCACATCTCCCAGAAACGCCGGTCGTCCCCCCAATCGTCGAGATCATAGGACCGCACATCCGGCCCGCCGAGGCGCTCTTCGGCCTCGGCGATCCCGGAAACAAGCTCGTCTGTCACCTTCTCGCTCCCCACACAAAGGCTGCGGGACATTATAGCACAAACGCTTGAGGCGACAGAGGCAAGAGAGGGGTTGGGGGTAACTGTTCAGTCTCGCCTCCGGGCAGCGCCGGCTGCGACGCATTCCCCCCACCCCGCTCCCCTCCCCTGGCGGACGCGATGCGTTCGCCAGGGGGAGGGGCGGCTCCGCGAGATGCTGCGCAGGCCACGGGCGCCTACACTCCCCCCAGGCCACTTGGGGGCAACAGATA
>DYEI01000512.1 GCA_020725765.1 Anaerolinea sp.
GCGCCTGCCTCGGGGAGGGGTGATGACAGATGGGCGGTTTCGGGCGCTCGACCGCCCGAAACCGCCCAAGAGAGTTCCCCTCCCCCTGGCGGACGCGACGCGTCCGCCAGGGGGAGGGGTCAGGGGTGGGGGTGGCTCCCTCCGCAAGGTGCTGCGCACGCCACGGGCGCCTACGCACCCCCAGGCCAATTGTGGGTAATGGAGAGGCGCCGCGGGGGCGAGGTCAGGGGTGGGGGTCCCCTCGATGGGCCAGACCCTCGCCCTACGAGCGAAGAAGGCTGTCCGCCTCTGAACGGAGGCAGGTGAGGGAGACCTCGCCGGCTAGCCGGTCAGTGCCGGGCGACAGGCAGGGTGAAGGAAAAGGTGCTGCCTACGCCAACCTGGCTCTCCACCCAGATGCGGCCGCCGTGGGCCTCGACGAGCCCCTTCGTTATGTAGAGGCCCAGGCCCAGGCCATCCCGTCTTGCCTCGCCGACGGTCGTCCGGGCGTACCGCTGGAAGAGCTTGGGGATATCCTCCGGCGGAATCCCGGGGCCGCGATCCGATACCGAGGTGACGATCTCATCGCCCCGCTGCTGGGCGGATACCGTCACCTCAGAGCCAGGTGGCGAGTACTTGAGTGCGTTCGAGAGCAGGTTGGAGAGGATACGCTCCAGCCGATCCGGATCGGCGGAGACCGGTGGCAGGCCCTCGGGAATCTGCAGGCGGACGCGCCGCGTCTCCATGACCGGCTCCAGTCGCTCCAACAGGTCCGGAATGAACGCGCAGAGGTCGACCGGCTGGAGGTTCAGCCTGAGCTGTCGGCTCTCCAGGCGCGCCGCGTCGACCAGGTCCTGAATCATCCTGTTCATCCGCTGGGCGCCGGTGATGATCGCTTCCGCGTTCGCGCGCTCGCGCTGCAGGCCCGCCTTTTCCAGTCGCCGCTCAAGGAGCTGGGCCTGACCAAGCACTGCACTCAGCGGGTTGCGAAGATCGTGCGAGATCGCGCGCAGCATATCCTCCCGCTGCTCCTCGAGCTCGTGCTGGGCGGTGATATCGCGAAAGGCCACCACCGCCCCGAGGAGCGCCCCGTCGGCGGTGCGGATCGGGGCGGCGCTGACCAGCATCCATAGCGCCTTGCCGTCGGGCCGGTGAACGACCATGACGACGTTCTGCACCAGCTCGCCTCGCAGGGCGCGCGCGGGGGGCGTCTCTTCTACGGCGAAGGGTTTGCCTTCCCGTGTCTCGGCCCTCAGGCGGGCCATCTGATCCGCCAGGGTCATGGGCGGCTCTCCGGATTTCACCCCGAGGAGGGTTTCGGCGATGCTGTTCATGCGAATGATCCTGTGCTCCGAATCGTACACGGTCAGGCCGTCCGGCGCCGAGGCGATGACCGCATCGAGCCGGGCGATCTGCTGCTCGAGCTCGGCGCCATAGGTGTCGGTCGAGATGGTGGCCATCGTGTCGAGGGCCGCGTCGAGGCTCTCGGCCACGTCGTAGACGTCAACCGCGGCCACCACACTCAGGTGCTGGCGGAGGGCATGCCAGATCTCCTGGCGCAGCATCTGATACTCGCGCAGCAGGTCGCCGAGCGGCACGCGCTGGCCCATACGGAGCCGGGCATGGCCCCTCGCGGCTCCGGTCCATGGCGCTGGTACGACCTCGGGGTCGCCCCGCCGCAGCGCCTCGGCCACGCCGCGCACGAGCACCGGCGTCGCACTGCGCAGGTCCTCCAGCCCCAGATCGGTACGGCCCCGGTATATCGTGGCCAGGAGTCGGTCCACCCAGCGATCGGTGATCCGCTCCGCCTGGGCGTCGAGCACATCCGCCGCCTGCTGCAGCGCGGCTCGCCTGGCCGCCTCGGCGGCCTCGGGCGCCGGCACTTCCAGCGCAGCCTTGTGCGTCATTGGCATCTCCGCAAAATCAGCATCTGAAAGAGCGCAGCAAGAAGCATGCCAGGCGACACCGTGCTCTCCCCGCCGTGGGCGGAACGCCCCGACTGGCATGCCCCTTGCTGGCTCGGCGGATAGCCTGGCCGTGCGGCCAGGCCGGAAAGGAACGAGGGATGAACATGGCCATCTGGATGCGAGAGGATGAAGCCATCCGCGACGACGTCATCGCCGAGCTCGAGTCGGACCCCGAGATCACCGATGCGGCGCGCATCGGCGTCTCGGTCCACAACGGCGTCGTCACCCTCACCGGCTCAGTCTCCAGCTATCCCCAGCGGCTGGCCGCCGAGAAGGCGGCGCGGCGGGTCGATGGCGTCAAGGCCGTTGCCAATGACATCGAGGTCAAGCTTCCGACGGCCGGTGTTCGCTCCGACACCGACATCGCCGAAGCCGCCGTCAACGCCCTGCGCTGGGACATCCAGGTGCCAGACGAGCGCATCCAGGTCACGGTCCACGAGGGTTGGGTGACGCTGGAGGGCGACGTCGACTACTGGTACCAGAAGCAGGCAGCTGAGCGGGACGTCCGCAGCCTCCAGGGCGTCAAGGGGGTGATCAATAACATCCGGGTGATGGCGCCCGCATCTCACCCGCCGAGGTCAAGTCCAAGATCGAGCAGGCCTTTGAGCGCAGCGCCGAGCTCGACGCCCGGCGCATCAACGTCGAGACCTACGACGGCAAGCTCGTCCTCACCGGCAAGGTGCGCTCCCTCGCCGAGAAGGAGGAGGCGGAAGCCGTCGCCTGGTCCACGCGGGGCGTGTCTGAGGTCGAGAACCGGATTGTGGTGTCGCCGTAGCGGCGCCTGGCCTGGCCCGCCAGCCGGCGGGCCAGGCCAGGCAGAAGGCAGGTCACCGGCCCCCAAGGCACTCATTTCGTACGGACCCGCTCGACACGCGCGGTTGACTCCGCGACTGCCCGCGACGAACCCCTTTTCCCCCCATCCGCGCGGCCTCGTGTGCCCTGGCCCCACTGGGACCGTGACTGGCACCGGCAAGACCAGGTGCTTCACAGCTGGTGCTAGCTTCTCGGGGCGCTGATCTCTTGTCTTCTCAGCATCACGCGCGACTCGGACGGCCCATGACCAAGACTTGTGCGCCCGATCCCGTTGAGCGACCGGTAGCTGCCCCTCACGACAGCGATTCAGGCGACCAAGGGCTTTCTAGCTGTACGCGTTCAGGATCGGGTTCAGCGCATACCAGGGAGGCAGGGCGTTGGGAGCTCCTCCGTCCGGCAGGACCGGCAGTGCGCCGGCCCACGAAGGTCCTCCACCCCTGACACTCGGGATCCTACCATGCCGGTCTGAACCGCCACTTCTACCTTCCATTCGGTTCCACCTTCTGTTGGCAAGCGACCCACCGAACGAATTCGGGGCTACGGAGCCCTCCAGGGACCCCGCGGGCTGCCGCGAAGCCGACAGCCTGTGGGGAGCCCCTTCGAGCTGCCAGCAGGCAGCCCGAAGGCCAACTGTCGACCTTCCTCGACGGGGAACGGGCGCCGCCCGCCTGCACGGGTGGTTGGCGCCGAAGGCGCCTCTGGCGTGAGGCGCGCGCAAGGCGATTTCAATTGCCGGCTTCGTTAGAGTACGGCTGGCGCCGAACACTCACACAAGCCCCTATTGGGCCAACAGAAGGTAGAACCGCACCCTCCCTTCTGCCGTGCGCAGCAGAACAGAATGTGGTATAATGCGAAAAGGCCGACGAACAGCCTTGTACGCGGCGCAGACGCCTCAAGTGCTGTTCGCAGGAGTTTGCCGCTTGGGCACGCGGGATCAGACCTTTGACACCGCGGACCGAAACCGAGGATACCGTGGCCCCGCCGTTCTTGGGAAGTCTTGCCCTGCAACCTTGACGCAGGCACAGGCGATATTGCACGGTGTTCTGAGCGCCCCGCTGTCTGGCGCAGGCACCTGCGTCACCCGCCCCAATGGCACAGGAGTGGGAAGGTGCGCGCTGATAGCCCGCTTGGCCTCGAGGTACAGCGCATCCTGGGGGAACATCCTGAAGGGCTCAAGAAGGCGACTCTGCTAAGAAGGCTACGCGAGCGCCATCCCTTCATTCGCGAAGTGCACCTCGATGAGATCCTGGCTGACCACAGTGTGTTCGTGGAGCGCCCAAGTGGCCTGTGGGCGCTGGCCCAAATGCTTGGCAGCACGCAGACCAGTGGACCTTGCCAGTCGGCAGAGGGAGATGCACACTGGGGGTTGCCAGATCCACTTCCCGTGCCATCGCTGCCACTAGACCTCTCCACCTACATCGTCCTGGACCTCGAGACCACGGGCTTTGACCTCGCAACGGACGGTATTATCCAGTTCGCCGCGCTCAAGGTCGTAGACGAGCTCCCGCGTGAAGCATGCAACCTGTTCATCCGGCCCGCCAAGGTCCTGCCCCTGTCACTGAGGCAGAAGCTGCATTTGGATACCGATCCTCGAAAGAGCAAGGCCCTCGACGAGGCCCCCGGAATTGAGGACCAGATTTCGCACATAGCATCCTTCCTGGAAGACCTGCCTCTTGTGGCTCACAATGGGCGATTTGACCGTTCGTTCCTCGAACGCGCGTACCGGTCCCATCTCAAGCGCGACCTGGTCAACCCTATGCTCGACACTATGGAGCTCTCGCTCCTGACGACTCCATTGCTTGCCAGTCACAGGCTCGAGCATCTGGCCAGGGAGCTACGCATTGACGTCCAGACGGTTATGTCCTTCTATCCCACACCCATCCTGTCTCAGATGGGTGTGAGTTCCGCGACCGAGTCGTTTCACGATGCGGGAGTCGACGTGCTTTTTCTGTTCCTGATCTTCCGTGCCTTGCGGGAGCGGCTCGCCGCGTTGCCTGAGCCGGCGCTAGCCGAGATGCTGCGTCTGCTTCCCCGCGACCGCTACATCCTCTCCTCGCTCGTGCCGCCGCGAATCTCACCGGCCTCGCAAGCGGTTCCCATTGCCCAGTTGCTTGAGCAGAAAGAGACTGCCCCTGCCCCACTCGCACCTGCGCCACACTTCTCCCCGGAAGAGATGGAAGGTCTGTTCTATCCCGGTGGCTTCATTCAAAGGCGTGTGGAAGCCATCTCGCGCAGCACTTACGGGGCCGCGGACATCGGCGCATCGACCTTCGAGGACCGTCCTCGACAACGCGAGATGGTGCGCCTATTGTGACCCACATATCCAATGCGCGTTGCGGGCCGCGCGGTGGCAGGCGCAACGACGCTGGCGATTGAAA
>DYEI01000046.1 GCA_020725765.1 Anaerolinea sp.
GGCCGACCCGGGGGAGGGGGCCCTTCTTTCATGGGGTGTTTTGCGGCGGCGCGCGTAGCGCGCCGCCGCAAAACACCCCACTAACCCATCTCCTCTCCCCAGGCGGAGGTCGCGGCGTCCGCCTGGGGAGAGGCTGATGACGGCCGGCAGAGTGCGAGATGCCCCAAGACTGAACTACAACCGCTATCGCTCGTGTGTTTGACAGGCAGGTGAAGCGGCGGCAGAATGAAGGTGCCTCCCGCGATGATCCCGTTTTCCTGGCTCTGGTGCATCAAAGGAGGGGGCCTTGAGAGACTCAGACGCTGCTCAGCAGGCCTCAGCGCGGCGGCCGCCGACCCTCCATGGCCGGGTAGCGGTGGTGACTGACACGGTCGCCCAGATAGACCCTCAGACCGCCAGCGAGTTGGGGATCACGGTGGTCCCCATGAAGCTGGCCCTTGGCGACCGGGAATACCGCGACGGCATCGATATCTCCGCGGCCGAGCTGTACCGCCGTATGCGGGAAGACAAAGTGCTTCCTCGAACTTCCAGCCCCTCCGTCGGTGACTATGAGGGCGCTTTCAGGTCCCTCCTGGCCGGCGGCGCGGCAGGGGTTGTGTGTCTGACCCTTTCCAGCCGCCTCACCATGGCCTTCTCGGCCGCCAGCCTGGCGGCGGAGACGATGCGGGCCGAGTTTCCATCGCAGCCGGTCGAGGTGGTGGATACGCGGACCGCCGCCCGCGCCGAGGGGTTCGTGGCCCTGAAGGCCGCGCAGGCGGCGGCACGGGGCGCCTCAGTGGAGAAGGTCGTGGCCGCGGCGCACTGCGCACGGGAGCGTGTGGGGCTGGTGGCGACGGTCGACACGCTGGAGTATCTGGTTCGGGGCGGGCGGGTCAACCTGGCCGTCGGCCTCCTCGGTGACCTTCTGCAGGTCAAGCCTCTCCTCACCATCCAGGACGACGGGACGGCGACGTGCGTCGCGCGCAGGCGCACGAGGCGTGCAGCACTGGAGTACATGGTGCAGTATGTGGCGGCCCGGCTCGACAGCCATACCCGGTTGGAGGTCGCGGTCATGCACGCCGATGCGGCCGAAGAGGCGCTGGAGCTGAAAAAGCGGGTGATGGAGACCTGGCCGGAGGCGCAGGTGATCGTCACGGACTTTACCGCCGTCATGGGAGGACACACCGGCCCCGGCCTGATCGGGCTCGCCTACTACTACGAGTGAGGGACGGGGAACCTCTTTGCGGGCCGATCGCTCGTGTCGGGCGGCGGGGGGCGGAAAGTGCCGAGATGGGCTCCCTCGCGTTGGAGACCCCCTACCGTTCCCCGGAAACGGGGGAACAGGCAGGCGGGCTCGACGGGAGCAAGATGGCCGTAGAGAGCGGACCAAACCTATCCCCCCGTGTCGTGGGGACGCTGGGGGGTCTCTCGAAGCGGGGTTCAGGGGCAGACAGGCAGAATGGGGGCCGGCCGCCGTCAAAACGGCGGGCCGGAGGCACCTGAGCGGGGCGTAAACAGCCTCTCTCGCCTTGTTTCAGGCCATCCTGTGGGGCGAAATGCGATGCCTGTCCGCCCCTGAACGCTGGGCGGCAGGGGGTGCTATGGGGACCCTGGCTCTGATGCTGTTCGGCTACCTCCTGGGATCGGTCCCTACAGCCTTTGTCGCGGGGCGAGCGCTGAAGGGGCTGGACCTTCGCGAGTACGGCAGTGGCACGGTCAGCGGCACGGGGGTGTACTATCACGTGGCCCGTTGGGCGATCGTGCCGGTGGGGCTCCTGGACATCGCCAAGGCTGCGCTGCCAGCCTGGTTGGGCCTTCGGGTGGGGCTGGCGGCAGCCGTGCTGGGCGGGCTGGCGGCGGCGGTCGGGCACGTGTGGCCCCTGTACCTGGGCTTCAGGGGTGGCCGCGGGGTGAGCCCCTTCCTGGGGACGCTCCTGGTCGTCTTCCCCTGGGGCTTTCCCTGGCTTCTCGTGGCGATGGCCGTTGGGCGCCTCATGCGTGCGACGGGGGTGGGGACCCTGCTGGGCATCGGGCTCCTGCCGTTCCTTGCCTCGGCGGCCGGCCGGCCCCCTGAGGTGACCTGCGGGTGCCTGGCGATGGTGGTTCTGACGGTCATCAAGCGGCTGGAAGCCAACCGCAGTCCTCTGCCAGCCGAGCCCGAGGCCCGGCGGCGGGTGTTGCTGAACCGACTGCTCCTCGACCGCGATACCGCCTCGTGGGAAGCGTGGATGCTGCGCAAGCCGCGGGCATAGGCGGCGTAAGGCAGGAGCAACCTACCCCAGCATGCCAAAGTCGTCGTCGCCGGCAGCGCGCACCCGCGTGACAAAACCGCATACTCCGGCATGGATGACGGCAGTCGCAGCGTTCATGGCATTCCTCTGTCCACTATCGGGTCTCGGCGAGGGCCGCCAGCCGGCGGTTGCGCCGATCGACCAGGTAGAGCCCGATTGCCAGAAGCGAGAGGCTCGCTACCAGGTACACCGCGAGCAGCCAGAGGCTCGCACCGTCGACCCATGCCCCGTAGATCAGGCCGGAGAGGGTACTGAACACCGCCACGAGGCCGGCATAGGTCCAGGCCTTCCTGCGACCGATGATGGCGGCAATCATCAGGATGCTCTGGAGGCTGAGCTCGGGGTCGGCCATCAGGTAGGCCACGAGCGGTCCGCGGTGCATCCCCAGGCCCAGGAACATCCTGGCGATGGGGACCTCCACCAGAGTCGGGAAGTAGAGGAACACGCCAAAGATGACCCCTGCCAGGTTGCCCAGCACCGTATTGCGACCGGCGAGCGCCCCGATCCACTCCGGACGGATAAGCCGGCGGATCACACCGACGGCAAAGACGCCAACGACCAGGAGCGGGAAGATCTGCCGCACAAAGCGCCAGGTCTCCCACAGCCACTCCTGAACCTCGTACGGCTCAAAGTAGCGGCGCGCGACATAATACACGCCCGCCATCATCGCCAGGACGCCAAACAGGCGGCCGGTGAGGAACACGTCCAGCCCGCCGGCGCGCGGCACCATACGGGTCGCTGCCACGACCATCGTCAGGGCGATCAGGCCGAGGGACGGCCCCGTCCAACGGTTATAGCCCTCGTCGATCTTGCCGAGGCCGCGCCAGGCGGTCAGGCCAACGAGGGCCAGCAGGCCGATCAGGATCGCTCCCTGCGCCGTTACCCCCTCTTCGCCCCTGGCCGGGTCGAATGGGACGAGGCGGTAGAGTGCATCCTGGAAGCGGTCCACCCCGGCGATGGGGAGGGTGATGTGGGCATAGTCGTTGGTCAGGCGGCCGACCTTGAGCGTGCCGGAGATGAGCAGGGCGACCAGCAGCAGAAGCAATGCCCAGGTCCGTGGCTGCATCCGCTCGCCGGCCGCAAAGGCGCCGTTGGTCTCCCGATCGTGGGCTGCGTCGGACCGGCTGAAGATCAGGGCCATGACCATGCCGATGCCGATGCCAAAGGCAAGCGAGAGCAGGATGCGCGCGAGGGCGATGTCGCCGCCTATGAGTACACCGGTGTAGGCAAGGGCGAGGATGTTGGCCGCCGGGGCGAAGAACAGGAAGGTGATGGCCGGTCCGAGCCCGGCGCCCTTTTTGTGGATGCCGGCAAACAGCGGCACGATCGTGCACGAGCAGACGGCGAGGACGCTTCCGGCCAGCGCCGCTGCGGGGTAGGACACGTACCTGGGCGCGTTGCGGCCCAGGAACCGCGTGACCGACTCTTTGGGAACCAGGGCGGTCAGGGCGCCGGCGATGAAGAAGGCCGGCACGAGGCAGAGCAGGACGTGGGCGGCAAGATAGGCCGCCAGGTTGCCCAGACCGGATTGCAGCAGATGGGTGACGTAGTTGACAGCGCTCATCGGCACCAATCGCCTCCGCCATGACGGCGCAGAGGAGCCTGCGCGGTTGAGCCTCCCGCGGCGAGGGCGGAGAGGCATAAGACTATGCATATCATTGCATATATTCTAGTCCGACCCGGGCAAGAGGTCAAATGCGCCGGTCTCCGTCCGGCGTCGAACGCGGTTCACCGAGGCAGGCTCATCTATGCCAGTGTCAGGGGCCCCCTCCCTCAAGTCTTCAGGGGCGGACAGGCTGCTATGGCCGCCGTCCGCCGGCCCTTGGCGGAGGTTACCGCATCCCCCGGCCATCTTCCCCGCCGCCTTGGCGGCGGGGAAGGGGGCGTCTTATGTTATGGAGGGCGTGGAGTTTGGCCTTTTGAGGTCCTCGTCCCTCACTATTGCATGCGTCGCCCCTCAACACTCGTGTGGCGCGGCTCGTGCTGCAATACCCCCACCCCGGACCCCCTCCCCCAGGCGGGCACGTGGTGCCCGCCTGGGGGAGGGGTCCTTCCTAA
>DYEI01000513.1 GCA_020725765.1 Anaerolinea sp.
GGCGGGCGCCTGGCGCCTGCCTGGGGGAGGGGCAGGGGTGGGGGCGCTTGCAGAAAGAAGCACGCTGACGTCCAAGTCAGCGCCTATGGGGCGCGGGGCGGCGGCCCTGCCCTCAGACTGAACCACGTCCGACAGAACACGGCGTCTTGTCAAAAGCCAAGGATTATGATAAACTGCGCCCAGCCGGTAGCAGGGAGATGCCGCCCCTTGCAGCTCGTAGACACTCACACCCATCTGGACTTTGATCAATACGATGCAGACCGGGAGGCGGTGCTGCACCGGGCTGCGGAGGCTGGCGTCGCGTGGCTGATCGATGTGGGCACCGATCTGGCCAGCAGCCGTCGCGCCGTGGCGCTGGCCGCGGCGGAGCCACGGATGTGGGCGGCGGTGGGAGTGCACCCCCATGAAGCCGCTTCCTGCACGCGGGAGGTGCTGGCGGATCTGCGGGTGCTCGCCCGAGAGCCGCGCGTCGTCGCCATCGGGGAAACCGGCCTGGACTACTATCGTGACCTGTCGCCCCGGAGCCGCCAGCGCGAGGCCTTTGAGGCGCACCTGGCGCTGGCGCTCGAGGTGGGCCTGCCGGTGATCGTACATGACCGCGAGGCGCACAGCGACGTGCTGGCCATGCTGCGGGCTGCCGTCGGTGCAGGCCTGCGGGGTGTGATGCACTGTTTCTCGGGCGGCCCGGAGCTGGCCCGACAGGTTGCCGAGCTGGGGATGTATGTCGGCATCGCCGGGCCGGTAACCTATCCTCGTGCGACCGCTCTGGCGGAAGTTGTCCGTACGGTGCCGCTGGAGCGACTGCTCATCGAGACCGACTGCCCCTACCTGGCGCCGCAGGCCTACCGGGGGCGTAGAAACGAGCCGGCATACATTCGTCTGGTGGCAGAGCGCGTGGCCGAGCTGCGTGGCATCGCGCCGGAGGAGGTGGGGCGGGTCACCAGCCGCAACGCCCGGGACCTGTTCCACCCCCCGAATCGGCATGCCGAGGGCACGCCTCCGATTGCTTCTGTCGATGGTTAGCAGGAACACCGCGGCGATCAGAGTCCGGTGTGAGGCCGCGGCGCAGCGATTGGGGAGCACGCTGAGGAGCACCCGGTGAACCTTCTTCCCATGCTCGAGCCGATCCGCGAGGACCTGGAGGCGGTCGAAGCGCGGATGCGGAGTGCTGTCCAGGAGACCTACGAGCCCCTCTCCTCGGCGTTGACGGCCGTCGTGGGCAGCGGCGGCAAGCGCCTGCGTCCGGCGCTGGTCGTTCTGGCAGCCCGCCTGCACCGCTGGGACGAGCGGCCCGTCATCAGCCTGGCTGCGGCGGTCGAGCTCCTGCACACTGCCACGCTCATCCATGATGACACCATCGACGAGGCCACCATCCGCCGGGGCAGCAAGACTCTCAATGCCACCTGGAGCCGCGCGGCTACCATCCTGGCCGGCGACTTTATGTTCGCACGAGCGGCCGCACTGGCAGCCGAGACGAGCAACACCCGGGTCGCTTCCATCTTTGCCAACACGCTCATGACCATCTGCCAGGGAGAGCTGCGACAGATGCTCTCGCTCTATGACTGGCGCGGCCCGCGCGCCGATTATTACGCCCGCATCTACAGCAAGACGGCGTCCCTCTTTGCTGCGGCAGCGGAGGCAGGTGCGGTCCTCGGGCACGCTCCAGAGGAGCGGGTCCAGTTGCTCCGCTCCTACGGGCAACACCTCGGCATGGCCTTCCAGATCATGGACGACATCCTCGACTTTGTGGGCGATGAGCGCCAGATGGGCAAGCCGGTCGGGAGCGATCTGCGGCAGGGCATCGCGACCCTCCCCGTGTACCACTATCTCCAGAGCGGCGGCGATGCGGCCCTCGTCGATGCGGCCCTCGGCCGCGGGCTGCCGGACGGCGCCTCGCGCGCACAGGCCGTGAACGAGCTGGTAGCGGCCGTGGTGTCGTCGCCTGCGATTGAGGCGTGCCGCGAGGAGGCGCGCGGCTTTGTCCGGGAGGCTGCCCGGGACGTCTCCTCCCTCGCAGATGGCTGCTACGGGCGTGCCCTGCTAGAGCTGGCAGACTTTGTCGTTGAGCGAGAGACTTGAGGCCAGCCAATGCAGCGGCGCGGCCGGACCCGTCCGCGCGGCACGCTGCGTCTCCGCAGCCGCAAGCCGGAGATGCACCGGATGGCGATTGCTGCCGGCTCTCTCCCCCCGGTCGGTCACTCTGGCGACGCGGTGGCCGCACGCCGCCTGTAACAGAGAGAGCCATGGTCGATCTCTCGATCGTCATCGTAAGCTGGAACGTGCGCGACCTCCTGTACAGGTGTCTGCATTCGCTCGTTGGCGGCAGATCTGAGGCACAGGAGGGCTTTGCCCTGCCCGACGGTCGGACGGTCGAGGTCTGGGTGGTCGACAATGGCTCCCGCGATGGCTCGGTAGAGATGGTCCGCGCGGCCTTTCCCGGTGTACAGGTCATCGCCAACCAGGACAATCGCGGCTTTGCTGCCGCCAATAACCAGGCTATTACCCTCTCCTCCGGCCGCTATGTGATGCTGCTGAACGCCGATGCGGAGGTCGTGGGAGATTCCCTGAGCATACTTCTCGATTACATGGACCGGCACCCGGAGGTTGGCGTCGTTGGCCCGCAGCTCCGCTACCCCGATGGCCGGCTGCAGTCCTCCCGCAGGCGTTTCCCCACGCCCCTCACCGGCTTTCTCGAGTCGACCCCGCTGCAGCGGTGGTTCCCCCGCAATCGCTGGCTCACCCGCTACTATGTGCTCGACAGGCCGGATGACGAGACCTCCGAGGTGGACTGGGTGATGGGTGCAGCCATCCTCGTCCGCCGCGAGGCCATCGAGCAGGCGGGGCTCCTCGATGAGGGCTACTTCATGTACTCGGAGGAGATGGAGTGGTGCCGGCGCATCAAGGGGAAGGGCTGGCGCGTGGTCTACCTGCCGGCGGCAACCGTCATCCATCACGAGGGGCGCTCGAGCGAGCAGGTGATCGCCGCCCGCCACATCTATTTTCAGACGAGCAAGCTGCGCTACTACCGTCAGGCCTTCGGGCCGCGTTGGGCGGGGGCGCTCAGGGGCTTCCTGTTGGCTACCTACGCGCACGAGTGGCTGGTCGAAGCTGCCAAGTGGCTGGTGGGGCACAAGCGGCCGCTGCGCGCCGAGCGCCTGCAGGCCTACGGCCAGGTCCTGCGCTCGGGCCTGCGGCCGGCCGGTGAGGGAGGCAGGCAGAAGTGAAGGTCTGCCTGGTCACGGCCGAGTACGCGCCCCAGCAGGGCGGCGTGGGCGACTATACCCGCGAGCTGGCCGCCGCCTTGCGACAGCGCGGCGTCGAGGCTATCGTCCTCACCAGTGGGAGCGCCGTCTCAGAGGACGCCTCCTCGCCGGTACCGGTACAGCGGCGGATCGGTGGCTGGGGCTGGTGGCTGTGGAGGGACCTGGAGCGCGCCCTGCGGGCGCTCGCGCCAGATGTGGTGCACATCCAGTACCAGGCCGCAGCCTACGGGCTGCACCCGGCCATCAACCTCTGGCCGCGCCTCTCTCCCTGGCGCCGGGCGACGGTCGTCACTTTCCACGACCTGAAGGTGCCCTACCTCTTTCCCAAGGCGGGGCCGCTGCGATTTCGGGTGGTGTTGGAGTTGGCCCGGGCTTCCGCGCGTGCCATCGTCACCAACGCCGAGGACCAGGCCGTACTCGCCCCCCTCCTCCGGCGCCCGCCGGCGCTTATCCCCATCGGCTCGAACATCCGCCCCGAGCCTCCGCCGGGCTACGACCGCTCAGCCTGGCGGGCCGGGGCCGGCGCAGGCGAAGGGAGCGTCGTCCTGGCCTACTTTGGCTTCCTGAATGAGAGCAAGGGGGGCGAGGAGCTGATCCGGGCGCTTGCTCTGCTGCGGCAGCGGGGCGAAGACGTGCGGCTTTGGTTCGTCGGAGGGCAGGTCGGACACAGCGACCCCACGAACCGCGCCTATCTGGCCCGCGTGCAGGAGCTCGTCCGCGAGTTGGGCCTGGAGCCCTATGTGCGCTGGACCGGGTTCACTGCGCCTGAGGAGGTCTCGGCCAATCTGCTGGCAGCGGACCTCTGCGTCCTCCCGTACCGCGATGGCGTCTCCTTCCGGCGAGGATCGCTCATGGCCGCCCTGGCGCATGGCCTGCCGGTTGTGAGCACGTGGCCGCGTGTTGCCCTGCCTGAGCTGGTCGATGGCGAGAACATGGCGCTGGTGCCGCCCGGCGACGCCGAGGCCCTGGCCTCCCGCATCGCGGCGCTCATCGCCGAGCCGCCCGCCCGCTGGCGCCTGGCGCGCGGGGCCCTTGCGCTCTCGGCGCGGTTTGACTGGGGCCCGATCGCTGCCCGGACGCAAGAGGTCTACGATGAAGTACTTCGATCGGTCCAAAGATGAGCAGAGAGCGCGCCGCCTCAGCGGGCGCGGAGCGCTGGCCCTGGTGGTCATGTTTGTGGTCCTGGGCACCGTCTACAACGTATGCACGCCACTGTTTGAGGCGCCGGACGAGCTGTTCCACTATCCCTTTGTCAGGCATCTGGCCGAAGGCGGTGGCCTGCCGGTGCAGGACCCGGCCAACCCGGGCCCCTGGCATCAGGAGGGTGGGCAGCCCCCTCTGTACTATGTGCTGGCCGCCCTGGTGACC
>DYEI01000514.1 GCA_020725765.1 Anaerolinea sp.
GGGGGCCCTGCCAACAGCGCAGATGAGCCTGCCCCCAGGGTGAACTACACCCCACCTTGAGGGCTGACTGCAACCTGGCCTGCGAACGTGGTACAATATCCCGCAAACGAGGCCGAGCAACTGGCCTGTGCTCTCCGCTCGGCGGCAAGGGAAAGCAGGAAGACGCCGCGGAGCTGAGGCCGAGAGGGTCGTGCAGCCGCGGCAATGAGGCGTGGCGACCATACACGCAGACAACATGTGACCAACGGAGGATGACCCATGCAGTTGCAGCGCCACCCTGCCAACCCAATCCTGACGACCGTTCGCTACCACGACTGGGAGGACCGCACCTGCTTCAACGCCGCGGCAGTCTACGAGGAGGGGCTGTTCCATCTTGTCTATCGCGCTCAGGGGACGGCCGACAACGTCTCCCGCCTGGGCTATGCCGTGAGCACCGACGGCGTGCACTTTTCCCGGCTCGACAGGCCTGTGCTGGTGCCGGAGAACGAGTACGAGCGCTGGGGCGTGGAGGACCCACGGATTACGCGCCTCGGCGATCGTTACTATATGCTGTACACGGCCTACTCGGCCCACGGCACGCGGGTGTCGCTCGCCTCGAGCAGAAACCTGCTCACCTGGCGGCGCGAAGGCATCGTGCTGCCGGACGAGGATAACAAGGACGCTGCCCTCTTCCCCGACAAGATCGGCGGCCGCTATGCCATGCTGCATCGCCGCCCGCCCGACATATGGCTGGCCTGGTCCGACGACCTCTTGCACTGGACCGACCATCAGGTCATCATGCGCCCACGCCCCGGCATGTGGGATGAGACGCGGGTAGGAGCGGGGGGCCCGCCAATCCGCACGGAGCACGGATGGCTGCTCACCTACCACGGCTACAACCGCGACCACGTCTACTGCCTGGGCCTGGCGCTCCTGGACCTGGAGGATCCGACAGTAGTCATCAGCCGAGCCGAGGAACCTGTGCTCGTGCCTACCGAGCCCTGGGAACGGGCCGGCGACGTACCCAACGTGGTCTTTACCTGTGGCTCGGTCGTGGTGGGAGACGAGGTGTACGTCTACTACGGCGCGGCCGACATGCGCATTGCCCTCGCTACTGCCAGGCTGCGCGACCTCCTGCAGGCTCTGTAGCGACTGGATGTGCCGCCAGGCACAGCCACGGGGCTGAGTGCTGGGGACCGGCAGGGGTCGACCTCAGTGGGTGGGCGCGAAGCGTCGGCTGCGCGGAGCCTTGTGCGGGGGTGTATCCCAGAATCGTCGGTGCAGACTGCAACCATTTCGCGCCTGCCGGA
>DYEI01000515.1 GCA_020725765.1 Anaerolinea sp.
ATTCTTTTCGGGCGGTTTCGGGCGGTCGAGAGCGCCGCGGCGCGCTCGACCGCCCGAAACCGCCCCACAAACAGAAGAAAGGGGTAGAGGTGAGGGACGAGGACCTGAAGAGGCGAGACTCGAGGAACACTCTTTGGGGAGCCCGGCGTACCGTTGGGTACGGCTATCCGCAGCGGGACCTCAGGCGTGAGAGGCGCCGCGCCCGTCCGGGGGCTTGCGGGTCCTTGGCCCGGACTACTGAACCACCAGGCTGAGGAGGGAGTACCCCGGCCGGCCGGGGTGAGGTGCGCCTGCGGGCTTCCAGCTGAGCAGGAGCGTGTACCTTCCAGGCGTGAGGTCGCCAGGGAGGGGAAGATGCACCGTGTCGCGCACGATCTCGTCGGGGAGCCACTCATGCGAGGCGTAGCGCCCTCCGGCCGGCGCCCATCTCTGCTCGAGCCGGACCCCGCCGCCCTGATCGACTATGCGGACTGACGCCTCGCAGCCATCGGCTGGAGCCTCTCGCCCCTGCCAGAAGCAGACCAGCTCGGCCACCTCGCCGGGGCGAAGCGAGGTCACGGGCTGGTCGAGCGCGCCGGCCCGGCCGAAGGAAAAGCCCAGCAGCCGGATGGGATCGCCGTCGATGCGCCTTGCGTGCTGCATGTCCAGGGCCGCCACCGGCGGCTGTGCCTGCGGCCTCACCACGCGCACCCTCTGCAGGATGATGTGGTCGGCCTCGTGCCCATCCTCCAGGGTCACCGGCAGCCGCCGGCCGTCTTCCAGACCGTACATGCCGATCTCGATGGAGTACTCGCCCGGCGGCGTGCCCGCCAGCACCGGCAGCCCGTAGCGGTCGATGATCAGCTCCCCTTCCTGCCAGGAGGTCGTCGGCCGGGCGCCGCCCTGCGGCTCGGCATCCCGCAGACCGTGGAGGTGCCCCGCCGGGTCTATGAGGTGCGTGAACACCTTGTACCGGCGCTCAATGGGCCCGGTCGCCCTCCAGAAGAGGGTGAGCTGCAGGATGTCCCCCGATGTGACCTCATCGGATACCAGGCTGTACCCCTCGAGCCGCACCAGATCGCCCAGCGTTGCCGACAGCCGGTGCTGCATGTCCTCGCCTGCCTTGTCGAGAGGCACGGCATAGATCACGAACCGCAGGTTTCCGTACCAGGCATCCAGGGACTTGTAGGCATGCTGGTTCAGCCACCCCTCGACGATGCCCTCGGGGTCGCTCTCATTGGTCGCCCAAAAGATGGCAAAGACTCGCCGCTTCCCCTCCAGCAGCTCTGTGAGCTGAGCCTCGGTCTCCTCCCGATCGGGCGGGCGACGCAACGGAAGCGGCACCATCGGCACCGGACCCCGATAGTAGCGGGCGACGGTCTCGATCTGGCTTGGGGCGTTGATCAAAAGGAGGTCCTCCGGCCCGCCGACCGCCGAGATGTATGCGGCGATGCCCCGATAGTCGTCGCGGGCGTACCGCGGGTTGAAGTAATAGTTGCGCAGCCCGGGGAGGCTGCCGAGGATGGCGACGAGCCCAGCCATGCAGGCGAGCCCCAGGCGGCCCAGGGCAAGCCATCGCCGCTCCTGCGGCGCAGGGCTCGCCAGCCGATGAGGGGCCGTGCTGCCGGGCGCGCCCTTTTGCCGCGCCTCGAGGCCGGCTGTCTGCGCCGACGGCAGGAGTCGGGTGATCCCGCGGGCGAGAAGGAGGGCAAAGCCCGGGGAAGCCATGACCAGAAACTTTGGGTGATACATGGGTCGCGACTGTGAGAGGATGTGCACGACAGCCAGCGGTACCAGCCAGTAGCAGCCCGCCAGCAGCCGGCCAGATACACTCTCCCCCTCTCGCGATGGCGCACCGAACCCCAACAGGGCCAGGCCGACCAGCGCCATTGTGAACCAGCGGTGGGCCTCCGCCTGCACTGTCGGTCCGAGGGCAAAGACCGGCAGCGCACGCTGCAGCAGCCCCACCAGGGTTAGGGGCTGGCTCACCGCTGGCCAGCGGTGGAGCTGCGCCCAAGTCAGCTGGAGCCAGGGCAGAAACAGCACGCCGACCACAGCCTGCGCCACGCCCAGGGTCAGCGCCTCCCGCAAGACCCGCCGCCACTCCCGCTCCCGGCGGCCCAGAGCAACGGCAGTGGACATGACCCAGGCCACGTCCTGCGCCACGATCAGCGCTGCCCCCAGATACTGGGTGTAGATGGCCAGCGTCGTTATGACAACCCATGCGGCCATGGCCCAGGTGCGATGCCTCAACCGCTCCTTCAGCCACCCCCAATAGAAGAGGTAGCACGAGGCGGCGCCCAGGAAGGTCAGCAGCATGTACATGCGGGCCTCCTGGGCGTAGTAGACCTGGTAGGAAGAGACTGCGGCCACTGCCGCGGCCAGTAGCCCCGTGAGCGGGTCGAACAGGCGCGCACCGAGGAGGTAGATCAGCCCCAGAAGCCCCGCCCCCAAGAGCGCCGACAGCGACCGCGCCGCCGCGTCGCTCGGGCCAAAGAGCCGGAGCCAGTAGTGCAGGAGGTAGTAGTACAGAGGCGGGTGGATGTCCGCCGCAGCGCTGAGCGTGATCTGCCCCAGGGAGCGCTCCGCCAGGGCGACGCTGGTGCCCTCATCGTTCCAGAGGCTCTGCCCCTCCAGGCGGTAGAAGCGGAGGCCCGTCCCCAGGGCCAGCACCAGCGCGAGCGCGACCGCCAGCAGCCTGCGCCGTCGATCCACCCCTCTAGCCATGCCTGCAGGCCTCCCGCGCCCTGCCGACTCGACGTCGGGCCAACACCAGACCGGCTGCGGCCGCGGCGAGAGCGGCCAGGCCTGTTCCTGCATAGGCGCCCCGCCGATCGGTGCGCCGAACGACGAGGCCATCGAGGGCAAACCCCTCGGCGGCAACCTCGATCTCGACCGTGTGCTCTGCCGGAGAAGCATAGCGCGCGAGCGCGAGCCCGGCTTGCCCATCGATGCGTACCGGGCGGGGCCGAACCGGGGCGCCATCGAGGGTGACCCTGAGCGCCCCCGGGGTTACGGAGCCAAAGGCGACCAGGTCAAGCTCACTGCCCCAGAAGGTAAAGCGCAGGGTCGCCCCGGGCATGCCCCGCCGGTGGCCGTCAAGGACGCTCGCCGGGTCGCGGCGCTCCTCCCAGCCATCGGAGTAGGAGAGCGCCCAGTGGTCCTCCTGATGGTATCCCGGGTAGACCACCGGCGGTCGGTTGAGGTACTCGCGCAGGGCTTCGTAGGCCGGCCAGGGGGCAAAGTCCGGCTCGACCAGGCCAAAGTAGTAGAAGGCCTGGTTCTTCTCGGTGTCGGTGGCCCGTTTGAAGAACCAGTAGTTCATCACACCCATCCAGGGCCACTCGCGTTGGGCCCGCTCATAGGCCTCTACAGCGTAGCGCGCCTGCTCCTCACGGCTAACCCGGCCGAACATGGGGGTATCGGGGTGGCCTATCGGTATCGCATTCCAACCGATCTCGGTGGCCCACATCGGCTTGTTCGCGTCGCCGTTGCGCACCATGATGGCACGGATGAGCTGTGGCCGTGCAAAGTTGGTGCGATCGGGCGCAAGGCGATGATCCGTTGGCCCGGTCCAGAGGCCGTAGGCCTGCACGCCGAGGATGTCGAAATAGTCCCTGGCGCCGGCGTCGTACATCTGTTGGAGATAGACCAGGTCGCTCAGGTTGAGTGGGCCCATCTCGATGGTCGGGGCAAGGCCGGCGCTGAGGATCACGCAGTTGGAGTCGACCTCTTTGGCTCGGCGATACGCCTCTTGCAGGAGCTGCGTATAGCCCCGGGGGTCAACCGGTTGCTCGCCCCATTCGGGGTAGATGTTGGGCTCGTTCCATATCTGGTAGTAGCGCACCTTCCCACGGTAGCGCCCGACGACTGCGGCCACAAAGTCGCCAAAGTCCTCTACCCGATCGGGCGGGGCAAGGGTGCCGCGGGCGTTGCCATCGGCGCGGGTCCACTCGGGCGGGTTGTCCAGTCGAACGATCAGCTCGAGGCCCCGCTCCTTTGCCATCTCCACGATGCGGTCGTACTTTTCCCAGGCGGACTTGTTCCACTTGTGGTCCCAATAATCCCCTTTGCCGGAGATCTCGATGTCCTCCCAGGGGAACTCTTGCCGGATGAAACGAAAGCCCGCATCGCGGATCATATCCAGGGACCGGGCGACCTTGGCGGGCTCGACCTCCTGCTCGAGGAAGGTGTTGACGCCAAAGGGGGGCACACCCGAGTGGGCTATCGGCACATACGGGGCGAGATCGGGGCAGGGCCGGGTGACCTGGAGGTAGAGGTAGGCGATGGTGCCCTTGACGAGCTCATCGGTGTTCTTTTCGCCAACACGCGCATACATCCACGGCCTGACGACCGGCCGCCAGGCAAGGGGCAGCGCCGCAACGGCGACAAGCAGGAGGGCGACCAGCGCAGCAAGCAATCTGGCTGCACCTCGGCGGAGGAACATCCCCACTCCTTATCCGCTACGTTGCCTGACCGTATCCCGGCGGGGCGGGCAGAAAGAACTTTTGGGACCCATCCGTGCGAGGATGCGCCCCATTGCGACCCCTGTAGAGGTGCGCCGTGGAAAAGCTCGGTGGAAAGCGAGAGCAGCCCGAGCGCTGGCGCCTCCCCTCGGCCCGGGGGACCCCCGGCGGGCCTGGCTGGCCTTTCGCCAATCGGCGCCGGGAGGCCCCATCCCCTCCGCCTCGGACGGCCACAGACCCGGGCCGCTAGCTGGTCTCTCCGGGCGTGCTCTCGGCCTCCAGTGCGCCGAGAATCTCCTGTCGCCTCTTGGCCGCGGCCGCCTTGCCTTTCTCGTAGGCTTCCTGGACGCGCGCACGCTGCTCCTCTACGATGGCCGGCACCTTCTCTTGCAGAGCGGCGGCACGCTCCTGCAGCTCGTCCTTGAGCTCGATGCCTCGCTCCACGAGCTGCGCCCGAGTCTCCTGGCCAGACTGTGGGGCCAGCAAGAGCCCGATCACGGCACCCAGCATGCCACCGATGAACAGGCCCGACAGGAACTCCAGGCCGCCACCTTTTCGCGCCATCTCTGCACCTCCTATCGCAGTGAAACTCGTCGTTCCCGGCTACGTGCCGTCGCCGTGCCGCGCGCTGCCCACGAGCGCCTCCAACCCTTCGCGCAAACCAGCCACGAAGGACGCCACGCGTGCCACGGGCGACACAATATACTGGCTGACGATTGTGGTCGTCCCCCGCACAGTGCCCATCGTCTCCTGAGCGGAGGTCAGGATCGGCCTGACCTCATCCCGGAGCAGACGCGCCAGGCTGCGAATCTGCAACAGCAGGATGATCAGGAGGACGCCGATCACCAGCGACTCGACCGCCAACAGTATGATGGCAACGTCTCTGATGGCCGTGAGGACGGGCATGGCACCTCCTTCGATGGCCTCTCGCCGCCGCTTATCTTACCACACTATGAGCAAATTGTCATGCCAGTGTAAGTGCTCGGACTCGCGTTCAGCGCATGGAACGCAGGCAGGCTGCTGGTAGCTCTGCCCGTCAGGGAACCCCCTCCCCGTCCCTCGACTTTGACCTTGCGGAGCGCAACCCGCGGTATCGTCCAGAACTTGCCGAGATGACCTCCAGCCATGCTGCGTCCTAATGTGACGCATGGATATTCTGCGGAATGCGGCG
>DYEI01000516.1 GCA_020725765.1 Anaerolinea sp.
AACCTCCGGCAAGGGCCGACGGACTGCGGCTATTGCAGCCTGTCCGCCCCTGAGGGCTCTCTGCCTGAGGGCACTGTGCGCCTGGTCTACCATACGTGGGGCCCCCCGAGAAGGCCAGACTCACGGAGCGGGGTGTGGGCAACACGTGGCAGCCCGCGCTGCCAGGATGCGAGGCCGAACAGTTGCCCGTCGAAACCAGGCCCCGGCTGGTCGGTACAGTGAGGCTGGCACTGTATCCCCCTTGACCCGCCTCCATCCTCGACATACAATCTACACGCATTGCGACTGGATCGCGTGCCCTGGAAGGAACGAGGCGTAGGGGTATGGGAGTCGAGGCCGTTCCGGCTGTTGAGCTCGAGAACGTGACGGTGGCCTATGGCCGCACCGTGGCGCTGGAGGATGTGTCGCTCCGCGTGGCACCGCACGAGTTCGTGGGTATCGTCGGCCCCAACGGCTCGGGGAAGACCACGCTGTTGCGTACAATCCTCGGCCTGGTCAGGCCGGTGCGCGGCGAGGTGCGGGTGTTCGGCATGCCTGCCGATACCGTCGGACCGCTGCGCCGCCGCGTGGGCTATGTGCCGCAGATCGCCCCAGTGGACATTCGTTTCCCCGTGCACGTGTTCGACGTTGTGCTGATGGGTCGGTTCGGCCAGATCGGGCTCCTGCGTCGCCCCACCGCTGCCGACCGCGACGCGGCCCGGCGGGCGCTGGAGCGGGTCGGCATGCAGCATCTCGCCGACCGCCAGATCGGACAGCTCTCGGGCGGGCAGCGCCAGAGGGTGTTTGTGGCGCGTGCCCTCGCCCTCGAGCCGGACCTCCTGCTCCTTGACGAGCCGGCGACAGGGGTGGACCCCGGCGCACGGGGAAGCCTCTACGAGCTGCTGAACCGGCTACACCAGGAGGGAATGACGATCCTCATGGCTTCGCACGATGTGGCTGTCGTCTCCCAGCTTGTGGATCAGGTCGCCTGCCTGAACCGGCGAATCGTGCTGCATGGGCGGCCCGAGGAGGTGCTTGGTGACGAGGCCCTCGAGGGGTGCTACGGCCGTGGCGCGATATTCCTCGCCCATGGGCGGCTTCCCCACATCGTGGTCAAGACACACCCGGAAGGCGGGACGCCCCCCGCCCGCCCCCCGGAGAGGTAGGCGGAGGACTGGCTTGTTTGAGATTCTGGGCTACACCTTCATGCAGCGGGCCCTGGTCGCGTCGACTGTCATCGGCATTGTCACGGCGGTCATCGGCGTGTATGTGGTCCTGAAGGGGATGGCCTTCATCGGTGCCGGGATCGCGCATGCCTCCTTTGGCGGGGTTGCGCTGGGGTTTCTGCTGGGCTGGAACCTGATTGCTACCGCGAGCGCGTTCTCACTCGCCGGGGCCATCGGTATCGGGCTCGTCAGCAGGCGGAGCGAGCTCCGCGAGGATGCCGCGATCGGCATCTTTTTCACTGCCAGCATGGCCTTCGGCGTGCTGCTGGTCGGCCTGCTGAGGGGCTATAACGTTGACCTCTTCGGTTTCCTGTTTGGGAGTGTCCTGGCCGTCACACGGGAGGACCTGATCCTGAGCGCTGTGCTCGGGGCGGTCGTGCTGCTCACCGTGGGGCTCCTCTACAAAGAGCTGATGTTCATCTCCTTTGATCCGGAGATGGCGCAGGTGGTGGGCGTTCCGGCGGCACAGCTCTACTACCTGCTGCTCGGGCTGATCGCCGTGACCATCGTCATCTCGATCCGGGTGGTCGGGGTCATCCTGGTTGAGGCGTTGATCGTGACGCCAGCGGCCGCGGCCTATCAGTTGACCGACGATTTCCACCGCATGATGGCGATCGCGGTCGGGATAGGCGTCCTCTCGGCAGTTGCGGGCCTTTTCCTCTCCTACTGGCTGAACGTTGCCTCCGGCGCGACGATCGTGCTCACGGCCACGGCCCTCTTCGCCCTGGCGGTGCTTCTGTCGCCGCGACGGCGCAGGGCACCGGCCCGCCCGACGGGTGAGTCGGAGGTGGCCTCGTGACCCTCTCGGCAATCGGCTTGCTGGTGGGGGAGACCGGCGCTGGGAAGACGACCGTCTGCACGCGCCTGGCCGGGCAGGCCCTCGCGGAGGGCTGGCGTGTGGGCGGGATCATCACCCGGCCGCTTTGTGATGCTTTCGGGCGGCGGACGGCGCTCCTCGCCGAGGACCTGTGGACCGGCGAGGAGCGGCTCCTGGCGAGTCTGGAGCGCGACCTCGGGGGGCCGCGCTGCGGCAGGCACAGCTTTGCCGCGGAGGCCTTTGCCTGGGGGTGCCGGGCAGTGGAGGTGGCGCTCGCAGCGGGCCCCGATCTGATCCTCCTGGACGAGGTCGGCCCGCTGGAGCTCGAGGCTGGGGTGGGCTTTGCCCCGGTTCTCGAGGCGCTGGTGCGGGCGCCCTGCCCAAGGCTCTTCGTGGTCCGTCGGGCATGGTGGAAGGTGCTGGCCGGACGCCTGCCGTTGGCGCCGCTGATCTTTGATGTCGAGCCTGGCACGAGGGATGGGTTGGCCGGGCACGTTCTCGATGCTCTCCTGCCGCGGCTCACTCCCGGCCACGCTCCTCGCAGGAGCGCTGCGCCGGTCAGGGAGCGTTGAGCTGCCCTTGCCGCTCCCGGGCCGGCGACGCGGCGGGTATCGGGTAGTGCCAGAATCTGGCCCTGCGGAGTGCAGAGCTCGCTGAGATGACCTCCAGCTTATGGAGGGGGTGTTCGCGGGGGGCTTCGCCGCCCGCGAACACCCCCT
>DYEI01000517.1 GCA_020725765.1 Anaerolinea sp.
GGCAAGGGCCGAGGGACGGCGGCCAAAGCAGCCTGTCCACCCCTGAACCCCCTCCCCGAGGCGGACGCCACGGCGTCCGCCTCGGGGAGGGGGAAGAGATTTCGGGGTGGGGCGCCAACCGCACGTGTGGCGCCATATCACCCTTCAGGACCACCAGAGCAAAAGCATTGAGCAGACGAGGCAGGGCTTCAGAGGAGCAGCCCCATGGCCCGAGATACGGAACCCTGCCGACTGCCGGGGGAGCGGGTCCTCGAACGCAGGGCCATTGAGCGCCATTCCAATGGCCTCTGCGCGGCATCGAGGGGTAAGCCCCGAAGTGGCCCAGGCCGACGAAGCAATATCCCTGAAGGCTAGCGCTCCGGCAGATAGTCCAGCGGGTTTATGATCCCGCCCTGGTAGGTGAGGATCAGATGCAGATGCGGCCCTGTCGAGTGCCCGGTGGTGCCCATCCGGCCGATCTCGTCACCCTTCGCCACCACCTGTCCGACCTGCACCGAGATCGAGTCCAGGTGCGCGTAGGTCGTCGCAAAGCCATCGCCATGATCGATCTGGATGGCGTTGCCAAGGCCGCCGGACCACCCGGCAAAGGTGACCGTGCCCGCATCGGCCGCCACCACGGGCGTGCCCAGCCTGTTGGCGATGTCGATGGCCCCGTGCCACTTGCCATAGCCCTGGGTGATGATGCCCTGCGTCGGCCAGATAAAGCGCCCGGGCTGGGCGGGTGCATCTACCGGCACGGCGGGTGCCCCCGCCGGGATCATCAGGCGTGCGCCGCTCGATGTCGCCGCAGGCTGTGCAGCCGCTTTGGGCGCCGCAGTCGGTCGAGGCGGAGGCGGCTTCACCCCGCCCGGCACCATCAGCCTCTGGCCGACCTTGAGGGACGCGGCATCGGCGATCCCATTGGGCTCATAGGCCAGGATCTGCTGAACGTCCACCTGATAGCGTTGGGCTATGCCCGCGAGAGTCTCGCCAGCCTTCACGGTATGCAGCACGCCGTCGACCGGCGGGATGGCAAGCTCCTGCCCAATGCGGAGCTGATCGGGATTGGCCTCCACCTCGGGGTTGGCCCAGGCCAGGGTATCCTGATCGAGGTTGAAGCGCTGGGCGATGAGCCAGAGGTTGTCCCCCGGCTGAACCTGGTAGGTGATCACCTCAGTCCGCGGCGGGATAGCGGTAGGCGTAGGCGGCTCGGCCATGGTAGGAATCTCTGCGGCTGCTGCGGTCGCCTCTTCCGTCGGTTGGGGGATGGACACCGCGCGCATGCGCACCAGCGTAGGCTGGGGCGTCGCCGGCCAGACTACCCTGGCCACTTCGTAACCCGCCCCTCGTGCCCTCTCACCGAGGGTGCTGCCACGGGCGCTGGCAACGGTCCGGGCGTCACGGTTGACGGGGACGATCGATGGTACACTCGTTCTGGACGCTGCAAGAGCCAGGTAGATGAGCACCAGGCCTGCTCCGGCGAGGGCAACCGCCGCTGCGCGGCGGCCTCCAGGCGGGCGGGGTGCCTGTTTTCCATGCATGGATCGCAGCTCCCTGAGGCGTGTTGGACGCGCGGGCAACCCGCGCCCGCTGCAACCAGGCGGGCGAGCGCAAGGACCTGCCCGTCAGCACGTCGTTGGGGAGGAAGGAGCGGATGCGGAGTGTATTGCCTCCCGGCCGGTGCTTTGACCGTCACCGCACCGAGACGGCCGCGCACCAGCCCCCATTCTATAGCGATTGCGCGCTCTTGGCAAAGTGCACCTGGTCTTGAAATCGGGCCTGACGCCGGAGCAAACAGAGGCCTCAGGCAAGGGCCGAGCCAGCACCTATCCCCTTATTTACTTCATACCGCTGAATGGGGGCGCCTGTCAAGCGCCGGGCACGTCTCCCGCGTGAGTCTTCCCGCGAGAGGGCGTTGGCCCCGCGCCTTTCCCCGCAGGGGCGGACAGCCCCTACCGGGCGACGACGCCAGAGGCACCGCCCATCGCGGGCCCGCCCCCCGCCGCGGCCTGTGCATTGGCGGCTAGTGGCCTGGCGGGAGCGCAGGCGCCCGCGGCCTGCGCCGCATCTGGCGGGCCCGCCCCCCCCCCCGACCCCCCCCCCGCGCCCCGCTATCCATTACCCACAAGTGACCTACCGGAAACCAAGGCGCCCGCAGCC
>DYEI01000518.1 GCA_020725765.1 Anaerolinea sp.
GCGGCTGCCGCTCGGCGTGTTCCGAGCCCCAGTGTCAGCGGCGGACGGCCCCCTCGGATGAGCACCGCAGGGCTGTCTCATGCGCCGTGAGACTGTGCAGCCCGACTTGTGGGTAATGCATAGGCGGGGAAGGGGGCAGGGGGATGGGGCGTGCGATTTCGATAAGAAAAAGGTGTGACGTTTTGAGCCTCCGGGTCTCGAGCCTGTCGGCCGGTGGCCCGATCCCATCAACCGGCTTGACACGCCCGCTTAAATCCGGCATGCTCGCCACCCATGGCACGCGAGGATTCTGCACGAGACCTGCCCCGCCCTGAGTATCCGCGCCCCGACCTGCGGCGCGGCGAGTGGACCAGCCTGAACGGGGCGTGGGAGTTCGCCTTCGATGACCGGGACCGGGGGCTCGCCGAAGCCTGGCAGGACGATGGCCCCTTCGACGCCCGGATCGTCGTGCCTTTCCCTTTCGAGAGCGCCCTGAGCGGTATCGGTGACCAGGCCATACATCCCACGGTCTGGTATCGACGGGCCTTTCAGGCGGCGCGGCCCCGCGGCGGGCGTCTCCTCCTGCACTTTGGCGCGGTCGACTATGAGGCCACGGTCTGGCTCAATGGAACACTCCTCGGCACCCACCGGGGAGGCTACACGCCCTTTTCCTTCGACATCACGGATACGGTGCGCGATGGCGAGAACACCCTGGTCGTGCGCGCCTTCGATCCCCCGAGCATGGACCAGCCCCGCGGCAAGCAGTACTGGCGGGACGAGCCGACCGGCATCTGGTACGCCCGAACCACCGGCATCTGGCAGACGGTGTGGCTGGAGCCCGTCCCCACATCCTGCATCCGCCGGCTTGTGCTCACGCCCGATCTGGACGATGCAAGCCTGCGGATCGAGGCCGGGGTGGAGGGGGACGTCGCCGCCCTGTCGCTGGAGGCGACGGCCAGCCATCTGGGGGAGCAGGTCTCGCACGCGAGGGGCGCGCGCGGTGAGAGCCGCCTGCTGCTTCGCATTCCCCGACCCCGCCCGTGGTCCCCCGAGGCCCCCGTGCTCTATGACCTGCGCGTGACGCTCCTCTCAGGGGACAGCGCGATCGACCGCGTGGACTCCTACTTTGGCCTCCGCAAGGTCTCCATCGAGGGCCGGAACGTCCTCCTCAACGACCGGCCCTACTACCAGCGCCTGGTGCTCGATCAGGGGTACTGGCCCGACGGCCAGTACGCCGCCCCCTCCGACGACGCGCTCCGCGCTGATATCCTCTGGGCCCGCCGCTTTGGCTACAACGGCGCCCGCAAGCACCAGAAGATTGAGGACCCGCGCTGGCTGTATTGGGCCGACAGGCTCGGGTTCCTCGTCTGGGGCGAGATGCCCTCCCCCAGCATCTACCACTTCTCGCCCGAGGCCATCGCCGACCTGCGTGAGGAGTGGAGGCAGGTCCTGGCGCGGGATCATAACCACCCCTGCCTTATCGTCTGGGTCCCATTCAACGAGTCCTGGGGCATTTGGGGCGTGCGGGAGCGTCCGGAGGTGCAGCAGGCGGTGCGGGAAGTGGTGAGCCTCACCCGCGAGCACGATCCGACGCGCCTGGTGATCGACAACAGCGGCTGGGAGCACACCGACACCGACATTGCCGACGTACACAGCTATCTGCGCACCGCGGAGCAGCTTCACGTCTGGTGGCCGTGCTTCCGGGCGGGGCAGACCTACGTGTACGATTCGGGCCACCCCTTCTTCGCCGTCGGATACCACTATGGCGGCCAACCCGTGGTCTTTAGCGAGTATGGAGGCATGGCCATGGAGGGGTATCCGCCGCCCGCCGGCAAGCCGCTGCAGGCCTGCGGCGTAGACACGCGCGAGAAGTACCTGCAGCGCTACCACGACCTGACGCGCGGCATTCTCGACATGGAGGATGTCTGCGGCTTTTGCTTCACACAGCTCACAGACGTCGAGGGCGAGGTCAACGGGCTGCTCACCTATCACCGACGCCCCAAGGTAGACCCCGAGCTCATCGCTGCCTACACCCAGGAGACGCCGGCGAGCTTTCCTGCCCGCGAGGTCGAGGCCCTCGAGCGCTGCTGACGGCAGCCGAGGCCTACAGCCTCTCGAGCACCCCCTCGATGAGCGTCCGCATGCGCGGGCCGATGACCTGCGCCGTCGCCAGCACCTCCTCGTGCGTCGTCGGATCGTCGTCTGGCGACAGCGGCGCCACATTGGTGATCCCGGAAAGGCCCAGCACTGGCAGGTCCAGGTGCCGTGCCGTCACAACCTCCGGAACGGTAGACATCCCGACCGCATCCGCTCCGATAAGGCGCAGGAAGCGGATATCGGCCGGAGTCTCGAACACCGGCCCGGCCACCATCACGTAGACGCCCTCGCGCAGCGTGATGAGCTTTTCCTTAGCCACGCTTCGCGCCAGGCCAGCCAGGTTCGCGTCGTAGGCCTGCCTCATGTCCGGGAAGCGCGGCCCGAGCACCGGGTCGTTGGGGCCGCGCAGGGGCGACAGGCCCGCCATACCGACGAGGTTGATGTGATCGGTGATCAGCATGAGGTCGCCGGCGTGGAAGGCCGGGTCGAGCCCTCCTGCCGCGTTGGTCACGACCAGGTGTTTGATTCCGAGCGCATGCAGCACCCGCACGGGAAGCGCCAGGTCGACCATGGAGTGGCCTTCGTAGTAGTGGGCCCGGCCCCGCATTACGGCCACCACGTGCCCGGCCCATCGGCCGATGACCAGTTCGCCCTGATGCCCCTCAACGCCACTCCTCGGCCAGAAGGGAAGAGTCTCGTAGGGGAAGACCACGCCCTCCTCAACGCGGCTGGCCACTATGCCGAGGCCGGAGCCAAGGATGATGCCGACGTCGGGGCGCTCTTCGATCTGTCCTCGGATGTAGGCGGCAATGGACTGGTAGAGTGAGCGCGGAGGTTGCTGCTGCATTGGGTCTCTCCTGAAACAAGAAGGGGGGACGCCACCGACACAAAGCCCTGGGCGGGGCAAGGCGTCGGGCACTCCCTGGCCACCTTGCCCCAGCCGCGTGCGCCTCCCTGCTCGCGACGTCCCGCGGGGGCAGGGCCGCACCCGGGCGAACTCGCGCCTCGCCCGACACGCGCAGGGGCCGGGCGGGCCGACACGAGGCTCCTGTCCTTTCCGATAGCCCTATTTGGCGCGCGGGTGCGATTGGTCGTATACCGAACGCAGGCGATCGCTCGAGACCTGCGTGTACACCTGGGTGGTGGAGATATTGGCGTGCCCGAGCAGCTCCTGGACGTTCCGCAGGTCGGCTCCGCCGTTGAGCAGATGCGTGGCGAATGAATGTCGCAGCGTGTGCGGGGTGACCGGAGTCTTGATCCCCAACTGCTCCACGTAGCGCTTGATGATCAGCCACAGCCCCTGGCGGGTCAGCCGGTTGCCGCGGTGGTTCAGGAACAGAGCCCTCTCATCAGGCTTTTTGAGGAGCTGCAGGCGCGCCCGCTCCAGATAGTCCTCGACCGCGCGGATGGCCCGGTCGTAGATCGGGATCACCCGCTCCTTGCCGCCCTTGCCGACGCAGCGGACCGTGCCGGAAGCCGTATCGACATCTCCGACGTCGAGGCTCACGACCTCGCTCACGCGCATACCGGTCGCGTACAGGAGCTCGAGGATCGCACGGTCCCTCCGGCCCCGGGCACTCTCCACGCCGGCCGGCGCGGCGAGCAGCATGTCGACCTCTTCCTTAGAGATCGCCTTCGGGAGGTACTTGCGCACCTTGGGCGAGTCCAGGCTGGCGGAGGGGTCCTCCTGCACGAACCGGTCGGTCAGCAAGTAGTGGAAGAAGGACTTGACGGCGGCGACTTTGCGAGCGACCGTGGCCGAGGAGTACTCCCGTTCGGTCTTGAGGTACAGAATGAACGCGACCAGGTCCTGCTTGGTGACGTCCGACCACGAGTTAACGGGGGTCCTTCCGGACGACTGCTCCCTCAGGAAGCGGAGAAACTGCTGGAGGTCGTTCCGGTAGGCGATCAGGGTGTTGACCGAGTAGCCCTTCTCGACCTCGAGCGATTTGAGAAAGCTCCCAATCTGCTCTTCCATCATTTGCACCCCCTTGTAGGCTTGGTCTTGCAAAGGCGCCGTCAGTCCCGAGCTTGCTCCAGCCTATTCTACCATCACTTTGCATAAGGTCCAAATCGGTTTTATGCCTAGTTCAGGCGCCTTGCCCCTATCGCCTCTCGGCGGCCTTGTGGCGTCCGGCGTGCGGCCACGCCGCCACCCCCGGCCCTTTGGGGGCGCACAGGTGGTGCTGTGCGAGGCGAAAGCATCCGCCCAGGGAGCTCGCGGACGGGCCAGGACGCGATCCTGTGGTTGCATGGCTGCCAGCTCTGCAGCCGCGTCGCCAGAGAGGCGCCTGCCCGCCCCTCAACCCAGCCCCGAAGGGGCTTCACCTCTTTCGGCGCGGGGCTTTCAGCCCCGCGCGGCGCCGCAGGCATGCGCACCCGCCTGCCCCAGAGCTGAACCACACCCACGCGACTCGGGCGTAGCTCAGTTTTGGGGCATCTCGCACTCTGCCAGCCGTCATCAGCCCCTCCCCCGTCCCCTCCCCAGGCGGACGCCGCGGCGTCCGCCTGGGGAGGGGAGATGCGTA
>DYEI01000519.1 GCA_020725765.1 Anaerolinea sp.
ATGGAGGGGCTCGATTTTGGCCTTTCGGAGCGTAACCCGTGGTACCGTCCAGAACTCGCCGAGCTGACCTCCAGCCACGCTGCGTCCGAGGTGCCCCCCCCCCTCGCCCCCTCCCCCGGGGGGACGCCGCGGCGTCCGCCCCGGGGAGGGGGCGAGGGGGAGGGGCACCTCGGACGCAGCGTGGCTGGAGGTCATCTCGGCGAGTTCTGGACGGTACCACGGGTTACGCTCCGAAAGGCCAAAATCGAGCCCCTCCATAGCATAGGACGCCCCCTTCCCCGCCGCCGAGGCGGCGCGGGCCGCCTGCTGGTGCGATCGGCGAAGCCGAACTGTATGACCCACACGTACCACTCAGCCCCGAGAAGCATCGACGATCGTGGGACGTGGCCCCCCTATCTTTGAGGCTGGGCCGCTCAATGGTACAATTGCTCCCGGACACTTCCCCCCAGTCCCCAAGGAGCTCACCATGAAGGCCGTAGTCCTCTACAGGCAGGAAGCAGGGTGCGTGGACCTCCGCGACATGCCCCGGCCGAGCATCGGGCCGGATGAGGTGCTGGTCGAGGTCGAGACCTGCGGCATCTGCGGCAGCGAGATCCACATCTACCACAACGAGGTGAGCTACAGGCTCAGCCCCCCGCTCATCCTCGGCCACGAGTTCGCCGGCGTCATCGTCGAGAAGGGGTCGCAGGTGCAGGGCTTTTCCGTCGGCGACCGCGTCACCGCCGAGACTCACGCCTTCGTCTGCGGCCGCTGCCGGTTCTGCCGGGCCGGTGAGTACAACGTGTGCCCGGAGCGACGGTCGTTTGGCTTTACGGCCAACGGCGCCTTTGCCCGCCACGTGGCCGTGCGTCAGGGCATTCTGCACCGCGTCCCGGAAGGGGTCTCGCTGGCCGAGGCGGCGCTGACGGAGCCACTCTGCGTGGCCTACAACGCCCTGGTGGAAAAGTCGCACCTCCGCGCCGGCGATCTGGTCGCGATCCTCGGCCCGGGACCGATCGGCCTCTTCTGCGTGCAGGTGGCGCGGCTGCTCGGCGCCGGCACCATCGTGGTTAGCGGGATGGGGCGAGACCGGGAGCGCCTGGAGATCGCGCGACAGCTCGGCGCCGATGTGATCGTGAACGCCGAGGAGGCGGACCCGGTGCAGCGCGTGCTGGACCTGAGCGGGGGCGTTGGCGCGGACCTGGTCGTCGACGCCGCCGGCCCCTCGGCCACGCTGAAGCAGAGCCTGGCCATGGTCCGGCGCAACGGGCAGGTCACCAAGATCGGCTGGGGCCCGGAGCCGGTTGGCTTTAGCCTGGACCCGATCATCGAGAAGGTGATCACCCTTCAGGGCGCCTTCAGCCACACCTGGCACACCTGGGAGCGGGTGCTCGCGCTCATGGCACAGGGCCGCCTGCGGACGGCCCCGCTGATCAGCGCCCGGATGCCCATCTCCCGCTGGCGCGAGGGTTTCGACGCCGTCGAAAGCGGCAGGGCCGTGAAGGTCCTCCTGGATCCCGAGGGCTAGCCCTATGGTCACGCCTCAAGAGATCCGCCGATTGGAGCGGCTGGCCGCCGAGATGCGGCTGCAGATCGTGCGCATGATGGGGCCCGGCAAGGCACACCACTTTGGAGGGTCGCTCTCCGCGGCGGACCTGGTGACGGCGCTCTACTTCTACAAGATGCGCTTCGACCCCGCCAACCCCTCCTGGCCCGACAGAGACCGCTTCCTCATGAGCAAGGGGCACTCGGTGCCGGCGCAGTACGCCGCGCTGGCAATGCTGGGGGTCCTGCCGCTGGAAGAGCTCGCGACCCTGAAGCAGCTCGGCAGCCGCCTGCAGGGGCACCCTGCCATGCACTACACGCCCGGTCTCGAAGGCTGCACCGGCTCGCTGGGGCAGGGTCTCTCGTATGCCAACGGCCTGGCCCTCGCCGCACGCCTGCAGGGGCGGAGCTATCGAGTCTACTGCCTGCTTGGCGATGGCGAGCTGCACGAGGGGCAGGTCTGGGAGGCGGCGATGACGGCGCCGCAGCACCGGCTGACCAACCTGACCGCCATCGTCGACCAGAACGGCCTCAAGGCCATGGATGCGGTAGCAGCGGCCAAGGACCTCGAGCCGCTGGACGAGCGCTTTGCCGCCTTTGGCTGGGCGGTGCGGCGGATCGACGGCCATAACATGGCCGAGATTTGCGCGGCACTGGACTGGGCGACCTCGCAGAGCGAGCGGCCGGCGGCCATACTGGCACGCACGGTCAAGGGCAAGGGGGTGAGCTTTATCGAGAATCAGGTGGCCTACCACAACGTCGCGCTGACCGAGGCGCAGCATGCCGCGGCGATAGCCGAGCTGACCGCCCGCCTGCAGGAGGTGACCGGATGCCAGAGCGCGTAGAGACCCGCGTTGCCTACGGCGAGGCGCTGCTCGCCCTGGGGCGGGCCCGGCAGGACGTGGTCGTGCTCGATGCCGACCTCTACCGCTCCACGCGCACGGTGCTCTTTGCCGAGGCGTTCCCGGAGCGGTTTCTTGACCTCGGCATCGCCGAGCAGGACATGGTCAGCACAGCGGCGGGCCTGGCGGCGAGTGGGCTCATCCCCTACTGCAACTCGTTCGCCATGTTCATCACCGCGCGCTGCTACGATCAGACCCGCATTCAGATCGCCTACCCGGGCCTGCCGGTAAAGCTGGTGGGCTCCTCTGCGGGCCTCACGCAGGGGCCGGACGGGGCCAGCCATCAGTCCCTGGAGGATATCTCGCTGATGCGCGGGTTGCCGAACATGGCGGTCGTCGTCCCCGCCGACGATGTCGAGACCCATCAGGCGACCTTTGCCATTGCCGGGTGGCCGGGGCCGGTGTACCTGCGGCTGGGGCGGTATCCGACGCCGCGCCTGTTTGACGAGTCCTATCGCTTCGAGGTCGGGCGCATGGTGCGGATGCGGGATGGCGGCGACCTGGTCCTCTTCGCCTGTGGGCACATGGTAGCCAAGGCGCTGGAGGCGGCCGAGCTCCTCGCGCGGGACGGCTTGCAGGCGCGGGTCGTCAACGTCTCGACGATCAAGCCGCTGGATGCCGAGCCGGTCCGTCGCGAGGCTGCCGGCGTGCAGCGGGCGTTCACCGTGGAGGAGCACAGCATCATCGGCGGGCTCGGCAGCGCCGTGTGTGAGGTGCTGGCCGAGGAGGCGCGGGTGCCGGTGACCCGGCTGGGAGTCCGCGATCAGTTTGGCGAGTCGGGCCTCGCCGACGAGCTCCTGGCGAAGCACGGCCTGCAGCCGGAGGGCATCCGCTCGAGCGTGCTTCGGGCGCTCGGCTGAAGCCGGCCGGGTGCGAACGCGCCGGCGTCGCGCCGTCGGTGGCCTTGCCACGGGGCCGTGAGTCGGCCCGGATCGGCTCTGGGCCTTGGCAGAGCGTGTGTCAGGCTCACACCGTAACTGTTTGATGGTGCACACGTCTATGGTTGCGAGGGGCGCCCGGTCCGGCGAGAGGGCCGCCGCGCCTTGGCTGGAGCCTGCGTCTTCTGGAGCTGCCGCAGCGAGGCAGCGCCTGCCCCCGGTGTAGCCTCACGCGGCCTGAAACGACCTTTTCCGCTGATTGGTGTGCGACCCTATCTGGCGCGGTTTCGCTCTGGCGGAGGAGCCGGTGATGCGCGCATTTGGCAGCGGCCACTATGGCCGGTGGGTTACCGACGAAGCTGGTCTGCCCGCATACGAGTACACCTGCAATCATCTGACCGACCCGGTGGCAGAGTACGCCACACCCCGAGGAAAGAGCCGTGATCACTTCCACCTGTTGGGCAACCTCCACGTCAGCGCCATCGCGCACAATGAGGGCTATATCGAGTTTTTCCGGCCCGATACCGTTGGCACGTGGCTGAACCGGTATGCGCCGCAATGGGGTGCCTTTGCCGGCGGCTTTGGCTTTCTGCGCATGAGCGGGAACGTCCGCTCGACGCTCTACCGGCATCTCGAGAGCCCGATGTATCGGCGTGTCTGGGGCGTGGGATACTTCCGCAAGAGTGCGCCCTGGGGAGACCTGACCGTTGACCAGGTAGCCTTCGTCCCCTACGGCGAGGACCCGGTACTCATCCACCTGACGACCCTTGGAAACCGCGGCCTGCGGCCGCTGACAGTAACCTATGTGGAGTACTGGGACGTTCTGCTCAGCCCGGTGTTGCCGGGTCGGGGCGAGCGCTCGCGGATGCTGCGCGGTCTGCGAGTGCGGCGAACCACCCGCTACTGCGGCGCGCGGCGCCTCTTGCTGTGCTGCCCCGTCGGCAACTTCCCGGGGCCAGGAGTGCCCTCCGGCGGACGCGATCCCGACCCTCCTACCATCTTTCTCGCCGCCATCGACGGTCTGCCGGTTGCGGCCTATGAGACCTCCCGCGACGTGTTCTTTGGGGCGGGAGGTCTCGAGACGCCCGACGCCCTGCAGGCCCCCTTCCTGGCATGCAACAGCTTTTGCGAGCCGACGCGAGCCGACCGCATCGTGCTGACCCTTCAGCGCGAGGTCACCATCCCGCCGCGCTACCAGGTGGCCCTCGCCCACCTCTATGGCTGCGGATCGTGGGATGCTGGCCGCCGGGATACCTCCCGCTCTACGACACCGGTGGGCCTTGTGGAGCGGTACAGCTCCCGGCCGCCGCACGCCTGGTTCGAGCAGAGCCTGGGGAGCTGGCGCGAGAACCTCGTGCAGCTGCAGGCCCCTGATAACCCCTGGCTCGGCCGGGAGGTGACCTGGGCCTCCTACTACGGCCAGGCGCTTGCCAGCTACAGCGCGGCCACAGGCGAGACCTTCTTCGATCAAGGGGGCTCCAGGACCTTCTCCCTCGGTCTGCCTTGCCCGCCCCGCGATTCCTGTGAGCATGGCCTGGCGCTCCTGCCCAACAGCCCGGCGCAGGTGCGCAGCACCGTTCGCCACCTCGCGCGACTGTCCCTATCCAATGGAGCATCTGCGCCCGGCCGTCTGCACGTGCCGTGGAGTAGTGCGCGGGAGGAGCCGCCGGACCAGCACCTGTGGCTCCTCTGGCTCATTGCGGAGTATGCGCTCTGGTACCGGGATCGGGCTTTTATCGATCAGGAGCTGCCACTCCTCCCCCTTGCCCTGCGGGGGAGTCGGACGGTCCGTGAGCAGCTGCACCGCAGCCTGGGCCATGTGCAGCATGCAATGACGGACCATGGCCTCCTCCATCTGGCACGGGAGGTCGGGGAGCGGGTCCTCTCCCGACCCCGGCGCAGGCAGGAGGGTCTGCGTCTGCGGGCGGACGCGAGCTCCGTCCTGACCGGGGCGCTGGCGGGGGTGGTGCTCCCGAGGGTGGCCGAGCTCTACCGCTGGCTGGGCGAGGGGGCGCGGGCCGAGGCGACGGAGCAGTTTGCCGCTCGCATGCGGATGGCGCTGTCGCAGGTCTGGAATGGGCGATGGTTCGGCCACAGCCCGGCTGAGCGCCGGCGCCAGGTAGCGCTGCCGTGGCCCTACCTCGAATGTCAGCCGTGGGTGTTGCTGGCTGGGGCGGCCAGCGAGGCGCAGCGCGTGATTGTGCTCCACGAGATCGGGGAACACCTGCCCCTCGGCGCGCGCGGGGACAGGAGCCTGGAGCCTCTGGACCGCGTGCCCTTCTCGGCCCTCCCTGCGCTGGTGTGCGCGCTGGCGCAGACCGATCCTCTGGCCGCCTGGGAGACGCTCAAGTCCTGCACGCTGGCCAGCCACGCCGAAGCGCACCCCGAGCGCTGGTATAGCATCTGGAGCGGGCCGGAGTGTCTGGCCGGGTGCCTGCGGCGGCGGGGGCACGCCGGCACCGGGAGGCTTGCTACCGACTTTCCAGTTGCCGATGCGCACAGTGCCACGCATCTGCTCTATGCAGCGGGGCGGCTGGCTGGCCTGCAGGCCGATGCCCGGGGCTATCGGCTGCGGGCGCAGCTGCCTTTCGATTCGTTCGCTTTCGAGGCGGCTCGAATGGGGGTCCGGTGGGAGCCCGGGCGCGTCGGGGGGTACGTCGTGCCGCAGGGGAACGATTCGGCCGAGATCCGCGTCGAGTGCGGGCAGGCTCTGGCCGGGCATCCGAAGGTCCTCGTCAACCGCAGGCGCGTGCCGGCACAGGTCTCGGCCGATGGATGCGGGGTCGCTTTCAGCGTCTTCCTTCGCGGGGGGCAGCGAACCGATTGGGAGGTCGTTGCCGCGCCGGAGGAGTGAGGGGCGAGGTCGCGCGCCCTCGCGCCTCTAGCAACAGGAGGAAGAGGCGCGCGGACCGTGAGGTCCACGCGCCTCCACGAAAATCAAGGTTTTATCGCCTCGACCTGCTGAACCCGCACCGAGCCTACATCTCGACGACCTGCTCCCCAAGGAGTTCGGGCTCCATCTCCTCGAAGCGGACGCCCCAGACCTGTATGGTGTAGCGACCCGGCCGCAGCCCCTCGACGCGGGCGTCGACGATGTAGCCGCACATGCAGCGGCACATCTCCCCGACATTGGTCTCCACGATCTTGAGGACGCTCCCCGATTGCTCCAGCTCGAGCTGCACGGTGGCGCAGCAGACGTAGCTCAGGTTCTGGTGTACCTGGATCGCGCCCTCCGCAGCGGTCACCTCCACCCTGGCCCAGGATGGGAGCTCCTCGGCATCGATGTGGTCCTGACAGGCCGACACGGTGTAGGTAAGCCGGGGTACCGTCTCGGTGGGCCCAGGCCCGCCAGCGACGGCGGTGCAGGCCGCGAGAAAGACGGCGAGCAGCACAGTGATCGCGAGAGTCCTGTGTATCATCGTTCGCCTCCTGTCGCTGCGCTGACCCAGGCTGCTCCTCTACTGAATGGCGAAGGTCACCTGTACCTGGTAGGAAACGGTCACCTCACCGGGACTTATGGCCGTAGCCATCGCATCTCCGGCTGCGCCCGCGCCGCCGCCAAAGATGGGCATTGGCATCCAGTTCTCGTCAACCTTGAGCACCTCCCCGACCTCGACGTTGGCCAGGTCGGCGAGGGCCTCGGCGCGCTTCCGGGCATCCTCCATGGCCTTGGCCCGGGCTTCGGCCTCGAAGGCGTTCTGATCGTCCATGGCAAAGCTCACGCCCCAGACCTGATTCACGCCGGCGCCGACTACGGCATCGATGATCTCCCCGACCCGCTTCACGTCGCGGATCTTGACCTGCACCATGTTGGAGACGCGGTAGGTGCCACCGGAGGGCTCATAGTCACGCCGCTCGAGGTTGATCGAAAAGTTCGAGGTCTGGACGTCCTTGTCGGCAATCCCGAGCTCCTTGAGCCGGGCGAGGATGGCTGTCATCCGTGCATTGTTCTCCTCGACGGCCTTGCCGACCGTATCCGCAAAGGTCTCGACGCCAAGATTGGCCAGCGCCAGGTCCGGCCTGGCTGAGGCGCTTCCGCGCCCGATCACGGTGATGGTGCGCTCCGGCGCCGGTGGCTCCGGGGCCGCCGCGGCCGGCTGGGAGCAGCCACTGAGAAGGGTGGCGGCAATCAGTGCAAGGGCGATCACGGGCAGCAGCCTGGGTCTGGTCCAGAACATCTCATGCCTCCTGTGGGGCGGGCCTGATGGGATCGGTCACTCCAGATGCGCCGGCGGGGCGGGGCAGGCCTCACCTCCACCCCGGGCGCTGCATTTCTGCATCCTATAGACGCCACCCGCGCGTGGCGGGTTCCATGGCGGGCGGCTTCGCCGCCCGCGGACACCCCCTATTCTTGTGTATCTCCGCCCCCGCCGCGGCCCTATGCATTACCCACCAGTCGGGCTGCACAGCATCACAGGGCATAAGATAGTGCGCTGGCGCCCATCCCAGCGCACCACCCGCCGTACACGCCGCTGCTTGGGACACGCCGAGCGGCAGCCGCGATGTGCCGCAACCGAGTGCCCCC
>DYEI01000520.1 GCA_020725765.1 Anaerolinea sp.
CGCCGCATTCCGCAGAATATCCATGCGTCACATTAGCCTCGGACCACCAGCAGCCAGTCGATCAGGAGGAACTCGAGCCGCGAGGCCAGCACTCCCACCAGAGAGATGATGGCCGCGGCAAAGAGCGCGCCGAATGCGACCAGGATAAAGATGTAGCCAATACGGCCCCAGCCCCGTGCGAGCGCGCCCCAGAGCCGCCCCGGGCGACTCTCGCTACGGCGGGCAGTATAGGCAAAGCGCAGGAGCACGCCTGCAGTTCCGACCGCCACAAGCAGCGTGTTGAGTGCCCTGGCCCAGGGCTGTTGCACGTCCGCACCATACCCCGGCCAGGGGGTCACGGCCAGTGGGAGCCCGGTTCCCAGCGCCGCGCCTGCGGCCGCCAGGGCCACGCCAACGCCCACCAGAAACGCCAGCGGCACGCTGCTGATACCCGGCGCGGCTCCCAGCCCCCTCACCAGCAGCAGCAACCCCAGAGCAAACCACAGGATAAGCGGCCACTCCCGCAAGGGATCGCGCACCACCCGCATCACCCGGGGCCACAGCACCAGCCACCACGCGACCGTAGAGGCATAGCCGACCGCCGCACCGACAAGCACCGCGAAGGCCAGGCGCGACACGCGGTTGGAGCCAAAGGCCGCGCTCAGCACCGCGAGGGTCAGAACAGCAGCCACTGTGATGCCGATGCCCTCGACATTGGCAGGAGGCAGCGTTGGCCAGGTGAGCATCTGGCAACTCCTCTAGCGACCCCGCCTGCGGAGCAGGCGGCCCAGGGCAAACCCGATGTTCACCGTGACGATCAGCAATCCGGCAGCCCAGGCGCCGGCCCGCACTGCGCCGAGCGACCTCACCCCGATGCCAGGCCGCCCGGTCAGACGCTCAAAGGCAGCCGCCCCTGCCACGCCGCCAACCACGCCCTCCAGTTGCCCTGAGGTCTGATATGGCACGAGGGCAGGCTCCACCAGCGCAGGCACGCCGGCGACCAGCGGTGCCCCATACGGTGCGCCAACCTGCTCGATCCAGGCCTGTACGGCGAGCACATCGCGCCCCAACACCACCACGAGGGGAAGATCGCCGGCTCCGCCGATCCCCGACAGCGCGGGGATATCCGCGAGCCCCCGGCCCTCCCAGTCTGAGGAGATGGCTGCGCGGATGTCTCCCGCCAGCGCGCGGATGGCCGCCTGGCCCCCTGTTACGTAGCCGAGGTTGACGACCCTCGCATCCATGCCGGGTTCGGCGCGAGCACGCCGGATGCGGTCCAATGCGATCTCTGCCAGCGCGGCGCCCTCTGGCTGTGTGCTGACCGCGAGGACGTAGAGCCCCCGCCCCAGCATCTCGCCAATGAGGGCCTCGGCCACGGGCTGGAGGTCTCCGGCCAGCCCGGCATCGTACTCAAAGGCCACGAGCGCCGTCGCTCCGGGCGGAAGCTCCTCAACGGCCCGCGCAGCCGCCGCCACCGGCGGAGGTATAGAGCCCTCGGCAGAGATCGGGCCGCCCCGCAGGAGCACAGGCACCATAGTCGACACAAGCAGCACCAGCGCCACCAGGAGCCGCAGCCACATCTCGGGCCGTCTCTCAGCTTCATGCTTCTGCTCGGATGGCGACGGCCGACGCGAGGCAAGCACGTCCTCGTCAGACACTATGGCGAACAGGTCGGCGGCCTCTCGCTGCTCGGGAGGCGGCGGCTGCTCGCTGCGCTCCCGCGCCCGATAGGGGACGCCTACGACGGGCTCTATCGGGATCGCCTCGCCCGACCACTCGCCTTCTGCCGCCTCGGGAGCCAGCGCCTCTTCGTCGGCAGGCAAGGGCCCGGCGCCCGACTCTGGGGAGGCCTCCTCTTCCGGGCGCTCAGCGCTGTCGAGCCATGGCGGCAGCCCGTAGGGCCTCGCCCGGCTGGCCGGGCCGCCCTCCGGCGTGCCCAGAGCCCGCCGGCCGGCCTCCGATGCCCCCTCCTCCGGCACGTCCACCCGAGGCAGCGGCCCCTCCCAGACGTCGTCTCTTCCGCGGGCGAGGTCGAGACCGCACTTTTGGCAGTGCTGCGCATCCGGTGCGTTGGGAGCTCCGCAACGCGGGCAGGCGATGTCGGCCGTCTCACTCAGCCGGGCACCGCACTGATTACAGAAGCGGCTCCCCTCCCGGTTCGTCGTGCCGCACGCTTGGCAGAAGATCATCGACCAGGCCCCCTACCGGAACACCCTCTCACTCGTAGGGTCGGTCTATCCACAGGAGAACCCGCAGGCCGGTCGCCATGATCCCAAGGGCGACCCCCAGCAGTAAGCCGCGAACCGCCGCCATCGCAGGAACGGAGACAATCCAGTCACGAAGCGGCCCGAGCGCGGTCAGGGCCGCGCCCTGCGGGGCCAGAGTCCCCACGAGGACGATCGCGCCCACCGCCAGCATCACGCCGCCCTCCAGGCTGCTGAGGCGCCAGGCCCGTGCCGCCGCAGACACGGCCACAAAGGCGAGCAGCGCCCCTGCGCTGGCCTCGAGGGGAAAGAGCACAAAGCGGTAGAACCATGTCAGGGCCTCAGAGCCCCAGCCTGCCAGACCCAGGGCCAGGCTGGCCCCGGTGCTGAGCAGGATGACCACACTCGCCGGCCAGCCGGGCTCGCGGCGGCGGATCTGTCGCTCGTGGACGAGAAGGAGGTTCCAGAGGCCCAGGAGCAGCGCAAACGCTGCGAGGACGATGGCTCCTTCGAGGAGGAATCGGCCCGCCGCATTGAGCACCGGGTTCTCCAGGAAATAGTCCAGCAGCACTACCGAGCCGACGAGCAGCGCCACCAGGGCCGGCAGGATGCGTCTCATGGGTTCCTCTAGGCAATGACGAGCGCCAGCACTGCGCCCAAGACGATCGCAAGGACCAACAGCGCACGGGCCAGATCCTGGGCCGCCAGGCTCCCCGTGTGATCGGCTCGCCCCAGAGCGGCGCCGAGGGCATAGATCTCCTCACCTGCAAGCAGGGAGTCGGTCGTCACAAGCAGGAGGGGAAGCACCGAAGGATCGCTGGTACCGCCAACCTGAACGGTCTGCGGCTGATCACCGCCGGCCTGTGCCGGGAGGAGGACCTCTGCGCCGAAGGCGCCGACCATGGCATTGGCCACCGGGGGCTCGCTGCGGAGCGCCTCGGCCGTGCCCGCCGCATAGGCCAGGGGCACCGGGGCAACAAACGCGGCCTGCACCGGGTCATAGGCCTCCGGGTAACCGGCACCCTCTGCCCCCCGCTGCAAGGTAGCCAGCGCACCGACCAGAGCCGTCGGCTGCGCCAGGCGCACCCGCACCGGCACCTCGGCCAGGGCACCCCGGTCGGCAAGGAAGGAGACCAGGGCGAGCCCGGCCAGGGTGTCGGCGGTGCTCACGTCGCCGAGCCCTCCGATGCCGAGGGCTACATGCAGCGGCTCCCCAGTCTCCATCGCCCGCCCGAGCACGCCGCGCACGCGCTCTGCTGCCGCGAGCGGTCGCACGGTGAAGGGCCTGACCAGCCTCGCCCGCAGCGTCAGCGCCAGGATCAAAGCGCCAAAGACCAGAAGGGCCACGAGCGCGGCGAGCCCCTCAACCGTAATCGAGGTCGACTCCCACAGCAGCCTGAGCAGGTTCATCCATCCCCTCGCCCGAGGTGCACCGCCTTGCCAGCTACCGGTCCCCCTGCGTAGCTCTCCGGTGCTCCGGATCGACGGGCGTCCGCGAACCGGAGAGGAGGCGCAGTGCCCGGTCGATTGCCCCATCATCCTTGAGCATCTCGGCCCACACGAGCGGCCGGTCCCCGACCCAGGGACGCAGCAGCGGATGGGTCAGGAGAAAAGCCTGCTGGATGAGCAGGTGAAATGGCCGGGCGACCTCCAGGAGCATCGCAGCCGGCACCTCGAGGTGCCGATCGGTCACCGCGGACACAAGGGCGTGCAGCACCTCATCTTGCTCGGGCGACGATACCTCGTCATGAGACCTGGCCATCCGGCCCCTGCCCTCCCGGGCTATGCCCGACGCTTCCGCAGCAGGCGAAGCGGCCAGGGCGTGTCCCGTCGCGCAATCTCCTTGCTCGCGGCCTCGGCCAGCGCACCGAGCGTGGCATCGCCAGCCGGAGAGGGATCATCCTTCAGCGCCGACAGTGCCGGGATGCACTCGCGGCCGCCCCTGAGCCGCAGCAGCCGTATGGCTTCTATGCGCACGGCAAGGTCGGCGTCCTGGAGCAAGGGCAGCGCCACGGAGACCTCGCCGCGACTATCCAGCCTGGCCAACGCTCGCAAAGCGGCAGCCCGGACGGTGCCTGCCGGGTCGCTGAGCCTCCGACGCAGTGCGCTGCAGGAGGACGTATCGCGGCACCAGGCCAGCGCATTCGCCGCCGTGCGCCGCACTTCCGCATCTGCATCATCGAGCGCCTGCTGCAGCACTCGGGAGACGACGTTAATGGCATGGCTTCCCGCCAGACCGAGGGCCCGCACGGCCGCTGCCCGCACACTCGCATCCGCGTCACGGGCCAGCGTTAGCACAGGCTCGAGGGGCGCACCGTCCCTCCAGGCCGCGACCGCATCAGCGGCCGCGGCGCGGGTGCCGGGGTCGGGCGCGGCAGCCGCTTCCAGCACAGCCTGCCCCGCCGCCACCCGGATCGCTGCCTCGCTCGTCTGCCGGGCGATCTCCCCCAGGCTCTGGGCCGCTGCCCAGCGGACAAATGGCTCTGGATCCGAAAGCGCCGAGCCGAGGGCCTGTACCACATCTACCCTTCGCGCCTGCGCCAGGCCCGCCGCCGCTCGCCAGCGCGACTCGGCCTCGGGGGACCTCAGGTCGCCCAATAGGGCCCCTGCAGCCCGGGCCCTGGTGGCATCAGCTCTCAAGCTCACTACTCCTCAGCGACGACGCCTTGGAACAGCGCGTCCAGGTGAGAGAGTAGCATCAACAGCGTGGGGTATCTGCGACGCGCTGCGCGCCGGCCCTCCCGGGCCGGCCGTCGACGGCGGGATTATACCATGGCTGAACGAGAGCGCAAAGTAAAAGCAAAGCGTAACTGCGCAGACTCGGATCCTGGCAGCGCCGGCTGCCACGTGTTGCCCCACCCCTGCACCCCTCGAGTCTGGCCTTTTTCGGTTATGGTAAACCTGTGCGCTATGGTGCGCCCAGGAAGGCCGCAGACCCAGGAGGCGCCGCGTTCTCCCTACTACATTTAGGGGGCTCTTCGAAAAGGCCAAAGGCAAGGAGGGGCCATTCTCTGGGCGTGTCCCGGGCTCTGCTGGCGTGCCAGCAGAGCCCGGGACACGCCCAATCGTCTTCGTAAAGCAGTTCCGGGCCTGCATTCCGGACCGGGGCCACCTGCCCCAGGCAGAAACCACAGCGAGTGGCCTGCCCGGCCCGGCGAAGGTTGGCCCCGGGCCCTATCCCTGCCCTCGAGTCGCCGGACCCGTCGGGGTCCGGTTTTTGCCACACTTCCGCCAGTAGTATAATGTCGTCATGCACGTGCCTGGTCTCTTACGCAAAGCCCTGCGAGACCTTGCCCGCCGGCCGCTGCGCTCGTCCCTCACCATCCTTGGCATCGCCGTTGGCGTTGCCGGCCTGGTGGCCATTGTCTCCCTCGGACAGAACATTGCCCAGGCTCAGGCCGAGACCTACGCCAACACCTCCCAGGCCGACCTGGATTACTGGGTATGGAACGCCTCCCCGGGCGTGCTGCGGGCGCTCGAGTCCGTGCCCAATGTCGACCGTGCCGAGCTGCGTGCCAGCTATCACACCAAGTGGCGTGTCGGCACCTCCTGGCGCGACATCGAGCTGATCGGCATCCCCAACTTTGGCACCATCACCCTCAATCAGTTCGCCATTGTTGCCGGCCGCGTGCCCCGGCCGGGCGAGGTTCTGATCGAGGTCTCAGCCCGCGACATCGCCCCCCTCGAGCTCGAGCAGGAGATTGTTTACCGCGACGGTCAGGACCTTCGGGAGCGCACTCTGACCATCTCGGGCTTTAGCCGCAGCCCGAGCTACCTCTCCAGCGTCCTCACCAGCATCACCCGCGCATATCTGCCTGCGAGCGAGGTGCGTCGGCAACTGGGCATCGAGGGATACAACCAGCTCCTTGTACGCCTGCACGACGTGAGGCGGGCGCAGGAGACGGTGTCCCGTATCAACCGCCTGCTCGAGCGCCGCGGCATCTGGCACGGCGCCCCCCTCATTCGTGACCCTCAGAGCTTTCCCGGCAAGCGCGAGCTGGACGGCCTGCTGGTGCTCCTGACCGTCTTTTCGACCGTCGGCCTCGGGGTCAGCAGCTTCCTCGTCATCAACACGCTTCTGGCGCTGCTGGCCGAGCAGGTCCGCGAGGTGGGCATCATCAAGGCGATCGGAGGCAGCCGCGGACAGATCGTGCAGCTCTACCTCTACACGACAGCCATCTATGGGCTGGCCGGCACGCTTGTCGGCCTGCTCCTCGGTGCTCTGGTGGGCTGGTGGCTGCTCCGCCTGGTCGCAGCACTGGGCAACGTGGAGGTCCCCTTCCGGCTGGCGCCGCGCGGCGTGGCCCTCGGAACGGTCGTTGGCCTGGGCGTTACGCTCCTCGCCGGGCTCATTCCGGCCTGGGTCGGCGCGCGGACGCCCGTGCGCCTGGCCCTGCAGGGGTATGGGATCGCCCCCGCCTTCGGTCGCGGCTGGCTCGAGAAGAGCCTGCGGCGCCTGGCTCACCTGCCGCCCACCCTCGCCATGGCGGCCCGCAACCTGGCCCGCCGCAAGGGGAGGAGCCTGGTTACCATCAGCGTCATCGCCCTCGCCGCGGCGTCGTTCCTTGCCACGCAGGCCACGCGGGCCTCTGTGAACCGAACCATCGACGACGCCTTTGTGACCTACGGCGCCGATGTGTGGGTGTGGTTCAGCGAGCCCGTCGGAAAAGACTTTGCCCAGCAGATCGAGAGCGTCCCTGGCGTTCACAGCGCCGAGGCCTGGACTCTCACCGACTGCTGGCTGGAGGGCGTCCCGGCGAGGCTGTGGGGGGTGCCCGCCAACACCCGGCTGTACCGCCCCCGGCTGCAAGAGGGCCGCTGGTTCGCGCCGGAGGAGACGGATTCCATCGTCGTCTCGTCAGAGCTGGCTGCCGCGCAGGACGTGCGGCTGGGCGATCGCCTCGAGCTGGAAGTCGCGGGGCGGCGGCGCGAGGCTGAGGTCGTCGGTATCGCCATCGACAACAGCATCCTCCTCGGCAGCACCCTGGCTGGCAAGGTCTTTGCCCCGCGGGACGTGGTCGCCCGGCTGCTTGGCCGGCAGGGCGTGGCCGACTTTTTCGCCGTCGCCCTCCTGAACGGCTCTCCAGCTTATGTCGATCGGACGATCGCCGAGATCGAGCGAGAGTTCCGACCTCTGCGCCCCGGCGCGCAGCCGACGTACACCGATGTCGAGAGCGCTCGCAAGGCCTCGCAGCTCCTTACACTGGCGCTGGCTCTGATGGTGCTTCTGGTAGGGCTCGTGGGAGCGATCGGGGTGGTCAACACGCTGGGGTTGAGCGTGCTGGAGCGGCGGAGGGAGATCGGGGTGCTGCGCGCCATCGGCGCGACGAACCGGCCGCTCGTGGTGGCCTTTGTCGGCGAAGGGGTCGCCATGGCGATGCCCGGCTGGCTCCTCGGCCTGATACTGGGCTACCCCCTCGGCCGGCTCTTCACCCGCCTGATGGAAGGGGTGCTCTTCCGCATTGACTATGTCTTCTCGCCCTCGCTGATCGGCACGTCGCTGGCCTTTGCCCTCGCCCTCGCTGCCGCGGCGAGCGTCGGCCCCGCGCTCGCAGCCGCCCGCATGCCCGCTCAGGAAGCGCTGCGCTACGAGTAGCGCCCGTCAGCCAAAGCGCCCCTCCACATAGTCCCGCGTGCGCGGGTCGCGTGGCCTCGTAAAGATCTCCCGCGCCGTACCGACCTCGATGATCTCGCCACCAAGCATAAAGGCCGCCCGATCGGCGATGCGCGCCGCCTGCTGCACGCTATGCGGCACGGCGATGATCGTGTACCGCTGCCTCAGCTCGTGCAGCGAGGCCTCAACTTTGGAGGTCGATATCGGGTCCAGACCGGAGGTCGGGTTGTCCAGCAGGATCACCTCCGGCTCCAGCGCCAGTATGCGTGCCAGGCAGAGGCGCTGCTGCTGCCCGCCCGAAAGGGAAGAGGCCGGGTCTTCGAGCCGGTCCTTCACCTCGTCCCACAGGGCCGCGGCGCGCAGAGCGCTCTCTACGCGCGCCTCGAGCAGGGCGCGGTCCCGTATCCCCTTGAGCTGCAGGCCGTAGGTCAGGTTCGCCCGGATGCTCATGGGGAGCGGTATGGGCATGGCAAACACCATCCCCACCCGCCGTCGCAGCTCTGCGACGTCCACATCAGGCGCAAAGATATCCTGACCATCCAGATAGATGTGCCCCGAGCGACGCGTGCCCTCGAGGAGGTCGGTCAGGCGGTTGAGGAGGCGGAGCAGCGTGGTCTTGCCTGACCGCGCCGGGCCAAAGAGCACCGTCACCTCGTGGGGATAGACGTCCAGCGAGACGGCGCGGAGCGCCTCGGCGTTGGAGTAGGCAAAGCTGACCTTCTCTACTCGTATCTTGCTGGGCACGGCGGTTGTCGTCATGGCATCGCAAGTCCCCTCGGATGGTGGCTGCGCGCTCGTGGGCGGCATCGCACCGGTCACCACGAGCGCCGCCTCCGGAAGTGGCTGCGGATGATCGTCGCAGCGGCATTGAGGGACAGGACGAAGGCGAGCAGCACGAGGGCCGTGCCAAACTGCAGCGTCATGGGCATGCCCGGAACCTGAGTCGAGATGACAAACAGATGATAGGGAAGCGCCATTGTCTGGTCAAAGATCGAGCGGGGCAGACGGGGCAGGTAGACGGCGGCCACGGTGAAGAGGATCGGTGCCGTCTCGCCAGCGGCCCGCTCCAGGCCAAGGATGACGCCGGTGATGATCCCCGGCAGGGCATTCGGCAGCACCAGATGGCGGATCGTCTGCCATTTGGTGCCCCCCAGCGAGACGCTCACCACCCGGAACGACTGCGGCACTGCCCGAATCGCCTCCTCCGCCGTACTGATGACCACAGGAAGCGTCAGGAGCCCCAGGGTCAGCGAGCCGGCCAGGATCGAGGTGCCACAGCGCAGGAACAGGACAAACAGGCCCAGCCCGAAGAGCCCATACACCACCGATGGGATACCCGCCAGATTGATGATGGCCATACGGATCAGCCGGGTGAGCAGATCGTCCCGCGCATACTCAGAGAGGTAGATGGCCGCCCCAACCCCCAGAGGAAGGGCGACGATGGCCGTGCCCAGCGTCAGGATCACTGTGCCGATGGCGGCCGGAAAGATGCCGCCCTCCCGCAGGCCATGGCGCGGAGCGCTGAGGAGGAACTCCAGGCTGATCGCCCCGGCGCCCCGCCAGATAATGTAGCCCGCTACCAGAAGCACCGGCACGACCACGACCACGGCGGCCGCGGTGAGCAGCGCGAAAGCCAGCTTCTGCTTCATCTCTCGGGACACCCGGTCGCCTCCTACTCCAGCAGCTGATCGCGCCGTGTGCCGCGGCGCAGCATCAGCACCGAGGCCAGCAGGTTGACGAGAAAAGTGATCAGGAAGAGCACGATCCCGATGGCAAAGAGCACATGGTAGTGCACGCTGCCGTTGGCTACCTCGCCCATCTCCGCCGCGATGGTCGCCGTCATCGTCCGCACCGGCTGGAAGAGCGCGCTCAGACCGTCGGGCATCCGCGCTGCGTTTCCAGTGACCATCAGGACGGCCATCGTCTCCCCGATCGCCCGACCGATGCCCAGCATCACCGCCACCATGATCCCCGAGCGCGCTGCGGGCACAACTGCGTGACAGACCGTCTGCCAGTGGTTGGCGCCGAGGGCGAGGGAGGCATCGCGATAGCTCCGGGGCACCGCATCGATCGCGTCGTCCGACACGGAGATGATCGTCGGGAGCGCCATGTACGCCAGCATCACCGACCCCGCAAAGGCGCTCAGCCCGGTCGGCATGTTGAGGTGCTCGCGGAGGAGCGGCGCCACGGCGATCATGCCCAGAAACCCCAGGACGACGGACGGAATCCCGGCCAGAATCTCGATGAGGGGCTTGAGTATCTCGCGGAGCCACGCTGGTGCTAGCTCGTGCATGTAGATGGCCGCGGCCAGCCCCAACGGCACCGAGATAAGCACCGCACCGGCGGTGACGAGGAGCGAGCCAGTGATCAGCGGCAGAAGGCCGTACCGCCCAACCGTGGGGTACCAGCGCGTGCCCAGCAGGTTCCCGGCCTCGACCTCAAAGAAGGCGGGAATCCCCTCCCGCGCGAGGAACACAAACACGAGCACCACAAAGATGATGACCGAGATGCCGCTCAGGCGGACAAGGGCCTCGGCGGCAGTCTCACCCCTGAGGCGCCGCCGGCGCGCCACGGGCACTGCTTGCGTCGCGGCTTGTTGCTCGATCGCCAAGTCTCCCTCTACCCTCCGACCGGGTGCGCCGTGCCTAGTGCAGAGGCACGAAACCGAGCTCGCGCACGATGGCCTGTCCCTCCGGTCCCTTGATCCACTCCAGATACTCCGCCACTGCCCCCACAGGCCTACCGCGGGTGATCACATACAGCGGGCGCGCGATAGGGTAGGTGCCGTCCTTGACCGTCTCCGGGGATGGGGCAACCGCGGGCGCGCCCGGCGCCGCGGCAACACGGATGACCTTCTGGTCAGGCGTCACGTATCCCAGCCCGTCGTAGCCGATGGCGTTCGGGTTCTGCCGTACCTCGTTGGAGATGCCCTCGGAGGACGGCATCAGAAGCGCGTTCGGCGAGAAGAGGTCCTGGGAGTCCGCGCGACCCTGGCGAACCACTTGCTCGAGGAAGTAGGCATACGTGCCCGAGTTGGACTCCCGCGACACGAGGACGATAGGTCGGTTCTCGCCCCCGACCTCGCGCCAGTTGGTGATGCGTCCGGTAAAGATGTCCGCAAGCTGGGGGATCGTGAGCACATCGACGGGATTGGAGGGATGCACCACGACGGCGATGGCGTCGAGTGCCACCACCTCCTCGACCGCCTCGAACCCCTTCTGTCGAGCCGTCGCCCTTTCCTCCTCGGTGAGCGCCCGCGACGCATTGGCGATGTCCACCGTCCCGTTAAAGAGGGCAGCGATGCCTGTGCCCGACCCCCCTCCGGTCACGGACACACGCACTTCTGGCCGGCGCTGGGCGTAGGCCTCGGCCCAGGCCAGGGCCAGGTTCACCATCGTGTCCGATCCCTTGTTCTGGATGGTCTGCGACGGCACCTCAACTGCGCCGCCCTGACCATTGGGCGTGCAGGAAACGGCGAGGACCGACAGCGCGAGGATAATACCCAGGGAAACAACACGTCTGCAGACGGTCATGTCAGGTCTGACACTCTTCCTCAACCCAAACCCTGCCGAGTATAGCACGTGGAAAAAGGCGCGTCAACATGCCTGCGGAGAGCAACTGTTCACACTCGCGCTCACCGCATGGAACAGAGGCAGGCTGCTGGTAGCTGTGTCCGTCGGCATCGGCTATACGCCGGCTCGTCGGGGAGCCCCCTCCCCCTGTCCGCCCCTGAACCCGCCTGGGGGAGGGGTCATTCCTCATGGGTGTTTTGGGCTCCGCTGGGGCGCCGCGGCGCGCCAGCGGAGCCCAAACCACCCTGCGATGTCTTAGATCGGAA
>DYEI01000521.1 GCA_020725765.1 Anaerolinea sp.
CGCCGCATTCCGCAGAATATCCATGCGTCACATTAGCCGCGCCTGCTCTGCAGCCTCTCAGCCCGCGGCCTCGGCGGGTGCTCACACCTCAGGGCAGGTCGTGGCACCAGCCACCCGTCGCACCTCGGCGACCAGCGCGTCGAGGCTGAAGGGCTTGCGCAGCATGCCCGCGGCGCCGATCTCCGCGGCCCGCGATGCCTCCTCCCGCCTTGCCGTGCTCAGGATCACCGGTATCTCCGGTCCCAGCCGCTCCCGCAGACGCACCAGGAGCTCGCTGCCATCCATATCGGGCAGCAGCATGTCGATCAGGATCAGATCGGGCCTCGCCTCCTCGACTTGCTGGAATGCCTCCGCGCCCGAGTGCGCCACACGCACCGAGAACCCCTCGCCCTCGAGGACCGGTGCCATAAAGTCTGTGACTGCCGGGTCGTCCTCAACGATCAGGACCGCGCAAGCTCGCCCCCTGCCCACCGCCGCTCCATCTCCCTTCTCGACATGTACAGCCTGGCTTGACGCCTGCCCCCTTCCCGCAAGCTCTGTACCAGCCGCCGCACGCGTGCACAATCTCACCACTCTGCGCGCTCTTGGGCCGAAGCGGCCCTGGCACACTTCTTGCTATGCGCGGGGCAGGCCTTCCGCGGGAAGGCTGTGAAGACGGACGGCCGGGGGGTCCTCCGCTGTCGCGGCTCCGGCAGCACCATCGCCGGGCACTGGCGAACGGAGGGGTCCAAGCCACCTCCTGTTTCAGGAGGCGCATCCGCGTGGCCCCCAGTCTCCACGGGGGCGCACACCCGGCCGCTATAGGCGCGCCGCCCGACTCACCTCCGCCAGCCTGCCGCATCGCTGGCCGATAGGGCGGCGCGCCCCATTTCCTGGCATCATTCCGTGCCCCTCGCCGCCCGCCGAGGCCCGCCTCCTGTGCTCGCGCCTGACGCCGGCCTCCGCGTCACGTCAGCCCCCACCCCTAACCCCGCCCCCGCGGCGCGCTATGCATTACCCACAAGTGGCCCGGGGGGAGCGTAGAGGCGCCCGTGGCCGGCGCGCCATCTCGGGAAGCCGCCCCCACCCCTGGCCCCTCCCCCTGGCGGACGCGACGCGTCCGCCAGGGGGAGGGGAACTCTCTTTCTTGGGCGGTTTCGGGCGGTCGAGCGCGCCGCGGCGCGCTCGACCGCCCGAAACCGCCCATCTGTCA
>DYEI01000522.1 GCA_020725765.1 Anaerolinea sp.
AGGGGGAGGGGCATCTCGGACGCGACATGGCTGGAGGCCATCTCGGCGCGTTCTGGACGGTACCGCGGGTTGCGCTCCGAAAGGCCAAAGTCGAGGCCAGGGGTGGGGGCGCTACTGATGACCCGCTGGCAGGTCGCTCTGGCAGCCGCCACCGCGCGACCTCCAGGAACGGCCCTGACGCCGGGCGGCGAACGGCGGTCTCAACAATGGCAGATGGACCTCACGGGCTCGAGGGCCCCGACCCGGAACGCGGGTCCGCGCTAGCGGGCGCGGAGGACGTTCCCCTCCAGGTCGAGCTCCACAAAGTGGTGCACGCGCCCAGAGCGGTAGGACTGGCACTGATTCTCAGGGAGATTGTCAATGGGCTGGCGTGGGGAATGCACGACGTCCACGCACCAGTCGGGTATGATCTCTTCGGCCAGGCATGGGCCGTTGCTCATATCCATGCCCTCGGCCTTCTTCTGCAGGTAGAGCTCCCGGGCAAGGCGGACTGCCCTCTCGTGATCGCTCTCCATGGCCACCTCCGGTTCCAGGCTCTCCGACGCAGGCAGAGCCCGGCACCGCGCCGCTGCCCGTGGACAGCCGACCGATGCCGGGTCCCGCCCTCGCGCCGCCTCAGACGCTAGCGCTCCCGCTCCTCGCTGATCATCGGCACGGAGACCTCGATGCGGTCCTCCACTTCCTCTACCCCTGGCACCCGCTTGGCCGCAGCGATGGCCGACTCCTGCTCCTCGTACGACTCGGCCGTGCCGCTGATGATAACCCGCCCGAACTGCGACCGCACGTAAAAGTGCCCCGGGTCGATGGTGGGGTCCGCTGCCATGGCCTCGCGCACCTCGCGCACAATGTCCTCATCGGACCGGCTGGAGGATTCGGCACCCATGACGGTCAGCATGTTGCGGACGTCCCTGACGCCCTCGATCAGGCGCACCTCTCGCTCGGCAGTCTCACGGATCAGGTCGGACTCAACGGAGCCGCTCAGCGTGACGACGCCCCCGTCAACGATCACATCCATAGACAGGGGCCGGAGGAAGGTGTTTCTCCTCAGCGCTGCCAGCACTTCGGCGGTCAGCTCGGCATCATCCCGTTCTGCCATTGGCTCTTTACTCCATACGGTCGGGCATCGGCGTGACCTGTGCTGCGGGTCAGCAACAAATGTGCCAGTCGGCCCGTTACACAAGTGGCATGTATCTTGCTCCGCATCGCGCAGCCCTGTACGAAAGGAGTAAGGTATGGCCAACCTCTCCCACCTCTTTCAGCCGATCAAGATCCGCGGCATGGAGCTCAAGAACCGCGTGGTGATGGCCCCCATGGTGACCAACTTTGCTACGGAGGATGGGGCCGTTACGCAGCGCCTGATCGACTACCTGGTAGCCCGCGCCTGGGGCGGCGTTGGCCTGATCGAAGTGGAGGCCACCTACGTCCGCCCCGACGGCAAGGGCTTTCGCAACGAACTGGGTATCTACAAGGATGACCTGATCCCCGGCCTGCAGGAGCTGACCCGCCTGGTGCACGAGGGCGGCGCCAAGGTCGCCGTCCAGCTCTTCCACGCCGGTCGGCAGACGAGCCCCGCTGTGACCGGAACGCAACCTATAGCCCCCTCGCCCCTCCCCGATCCCTCGTCGGGCGTCGTGCCCCGCGAGCTGACCGTAGACGAGATCATGGAGATCGAGGAGGCTTTTGTCCAGGCAGCACGCCGGGCGCAGCAGGCAGGCTTTGACGCCGTCGAGGTGCACGGCGCCCATGGCTACCTGGTGAACCAGTTCCTGTCGCCCTTCTCCAACCGCCGCACCGACGACTATGGCGGTCACCCGGAGGGGTGGTCGCGCTTCGCCGTCGAGATTGTGCGCAAGATCCGCCAGGCGGTGGGCGAGAGCTACCCAATCCTCTTCCGGATGAGTGCCGACGAGTATGTGCCGGGGGGCCTCACCCTGGCGGAGACCAGGGCGATCGCCCGCTACCTGCAGGATGCCGGCGTCGACGCTATCAGCGTCTCGGCCGGGAACTATGCCTCGCCCGGGCTGATCATCATCCCGACGATGGACCTGGAGCGGGGCATCTTTGTGCCGCTCGCCAGCGGCATCAAGGAGGTCGTGTCTATCCCGGTCATCGCCGTCGGGCGGCTGCACGATCCCGTCATCGCCGATCAGGTCATTGCCGCCGGCCACGCGGACATGGTCGCCCTTGGCCGGGCGCTGCTCACCGATCCGGGGTGGGTGGAGAAGGCGCAGCGCGGCGAGATCGATGAGATTCGCCCCTGCATCTCCTGCAACCAGGCCTGCGCCAACTATCTGCTCGAGGGCAAGTCGGTGAGCTGCCTGGTGAACCCCGGCGTTGGGCGGGAGCGCGAGTTCGCCATCACCCCGACCCAGAAGCCCAAGCGCGTGGTTGTCGTCGGCGGAGGCCCGGCCGGGCTCGAGGCCACGCTGGTCCTCGCCGAGCGTGGCCATCAGGTGACACTCTTTGAGGAGGACCCGCGCCTCGGCGGGGAATTTGCGGTCGCCGCCCTGGCCCCGCGCAAGGAGGAGCTGGCTAACGCCCTGCGCTGGTTCATCCGCGAGGTGCGGCGCTCCGGCGCCGAGGTCAGGCTTGGGCAGCGCGCCACCGCCGACGAGGTCCTCAAGCTCAAGCCAGATGCCGTGATCGTGGCGACCGGCTCGCGGCCCAAGATGCCCGCGATCCCCGGCCTGATGCGCGAGAAGGCGATGGTCGCACGCGATGTGCTCATGGGTCGCGCCATGCCGGGCAAGCATGTGCTGGTAGCGGGCGGCGGCGCCGTCGGCATCCTGACCGCCGAGCACCTCGGGCTCATGGACAAGGAGGTGACCGTCCTCGAACTGACCGAGTCGGTCGGCGGGGACATGACGGCGGACCGGCGCTACTGGGTCCTCGAAGACCTGGCCGACCACGACGTCGGCATCATCACCGAGGCCGAGATCAGCCGCGTGAGCGATGCCGGCGTGCACATCACGCACGATGGCCACGAAGAGACCATCGGCCCCATCGACAGCGTGGTCCTGGCCCTCGGCTACGAGCCGACGAGGACGCTGGCCGATGAGCTTCAGGGCAAGGTGCCCGAGCTGTACACCATCGGTGACGCCGTCGAGCCGCGCTCGGCTGTCGAGGCCATTCGGGAGGCTGCAGAGGTCGCCTACAGGATCTGAGGCGTGGATGGTGCCGCCCATTCCGGCGGCGCTCCATCCCGCGCCCGCGGCTCCTGTGCAACGAGGATGGACGAATACGGCCCCCTGCGGCCCGGGCGAGAGTGCCTGGACAACAACGGGTGGATAGAGCCCGCGGACCTCGCCCAGAACCTGGACGACCTGGCCACCATCAAACGCTGGCTGGGATACGATAGGGCACTGCGGCGGACTCTGAGGCCGCTTCTGGGGGCCCTGGCCGGCCATGAAGCCACCCTTCTGGACGTAGCGGCCGGCGGGGCGGACCTGGCCGGGGGCCTGGCCCAGCTTGCCACGGAGACGGGGGTGTCGCTCCGAACGGTGGCCCTCGACCTGCATCCGCAGGTCGCGGCTGAGGCGCGCTACCGGACTCGTGGGGTTGAGGGGGTCACCATCGTGCGCGGAGACGGGCTGCGCCTGCCCCTGCAGGCGGCGAGTGTGGATGTGGCACTCTGCTCCTTCACCCTGCACCACTTTGCCCGGGGGCAGGCGCAGGCACTGCTCGGTGAGATGCGCCGGGTCGCCCGCCGGGGCCTGATCCTGGCCGATCTGACCCGCAGCCGCTTGGGCTACTGGGGCGCATGGCTCCTCTTCCGGCTCTGGGGGCCGCAGCACCGCCTGAGCCGACACGACGGCCTGCTCTCGATACGCAGGGCCTACAGCTTTCGGGAGGTGAAGCATCTGGCGGCCGAGGCCGGCCTGCAGCAGCCGGTTCTGCACCGCCACCCCTTCTGGTTCATGCTTCTGGCGCCGGAAGCGGCTTTCGACAGGGCGCGGCCCGGAGGGCAGGAGTGATCCCTCGACGCGAAGCGATCTGTGGGTCGGTGCAGGCCGTCGACAGCATCGGGCATGTCCATGCTCGCGTCTCACGTCTGCCGAAAGCGGGTGCCATCGCTCCAGACCGCCCCGCTGCCGGTTGCGGGACCGAAAAGCCGAACGCCCTCAACAGGAGGCCCCTTGCGCATCCTCCTCATCAACGCCAACCGCGAGCGGCGCCCTTACCCCGTGGCGCCGCTCGGCATCGCCTGCGTGGCGCAGGCCCTCGAGCGAGACGGGCACGAGGTCACCCTGCTGGATCTCACCTTCGCCCGCAGCGCCGACCGGATGGTGGCGCAGGCCGTGGAGCGCTCGCAGCCGGAGTGGATCGGCCTGTCGCTGCGCAACCTGGATAACTCGAGCGCCGCCAGCCCCTGCAGCTACCTCCAGCAGATGGAGGAGATTGTGTCGTGCTGCCGTCGGGCGAGCAGAGCTCCGCTCGTGCTCGGTGGGCCGGCGGTAAGCCTTGCGCCGCGGGCTCTCCTCCGGTACCTCGGAGCCGACTATGCCGTCTTTGGCGAGGGGGAGAGGGCGGCGCTAGCGCTCTCGAGGGCGCTGGAGACGGGCGCGGAGCCGGACCGCATTCGGGGGATCGTCTGCGCCCGCACACCGGAAGGGCCTCTGGAGCCCGCCCGCACCGGGGTATCCCCGGGCCTCGCGGCGCTCCTGCGCCATGTGGACCTGCGGCCCTACCGGCGTGCCGGCGCGCCGGTGCCGGTGCAGACTCGTCGCGGCTGCGCCTTCCGCTGCGCCTACTGCACCTATCCCGCCCTCGAGGGCTCAACGTATCGTACGATGGAGCCTGATGCGGTTGCCGAAGAGATCGAAGCCGTGGCCCGCAGCACGGAGCATCGCGCCTTCGAGTTCGTGGACAGCACCTTCAACGCCCCGCTCGCCTTCGCGATGGAGGTATGTGCGGCCATCTCCCGGCTGGGAGTGCGGCTACACCTGCTCGGGTCGGGCTTTACGCCCGCCTGCTGCTCGCCGGAGCTCCTCGCCGGAATGCGGCGTGCCGGCTTTCGCACCCTCGTCTCCTCGCCGGACAGCGCCTCCGACCCGGTGCTCGAGGCGATGGGCAAAGGGTTCCGGCGGGAGGAACTCGAGCGGGCGGTCGATCAGGTGCATGCGGCGGGGCTGGTGGCCATGTGGTCGTTCCTCTTTGGAGGCCCCGGGGAGACGGAAGCCACGGCCCGGGAAACGCTGCAGTTCATCGCCCGCCGGCTGACGGGGCGCGACGTCGTCTTTGTGGCCGCGGGCGTGCGCATCTACCCGGGCACGCCCCTCGAGGAGCTTGCGCGAAGGCAGGGACTCATCGGGCCGGAGGAGGACTTGCTCGCGCCACGCTTCTACTTCTCGCCGCAGCTGCCGCTGGACCGCCTGCGGGCGCTCCTGGCCCGATATGTCGGGGGCGCGCGCAACGTGATCTTTATCTCCGACCTGCAGCGGGGCGTGCTCCCCTCTCTGGCGCGAGCCATGGCTGCCCTTGGGGTAGCGCCGCCACTGTGGCGCTTTGCGCCATACCTGCGGCGCGTACCCCATTCCCGCTCGCGGGTGCTCCCCTAGCACCCGTCACAGAACCGGCACGAAACGGTAGCCGAGGCCACGCCAGGTGAGGATACGCCGGGGTCGGCGCGGGTTCTCTTCGATGCGCGTGCGCAGGTACCAGATGTAGAGATTCAGATAGCGGTTCTGCGAGGTATACTCCGGACCCCAGACCTGCTGGAGCAGCTCCCGCCGGGGGACGGTCCGCCCCGCATTTCGCACCAGGTAGACCAGGAGATCGAACTGCTTGGGGGTCAGCCTGACCGGCGTGTTGCGCACCGACACGGCACGTGTCAGCAGGTCGACCTCGACGTCGCCTGCCTGCAGGACGCGCGAGCCCGCCACTCGCCGCGCCCGCGCCGTTCGCCGGAGCAGCGCATCGATGCGCGCTCTGAGCACCGCCAGGCTAAAGGGTTTGGTGACATAGTCATCGGCCCCGAGGTTCAGCCCGCGCACCAGGTCCGCGCCATCTCTCCTCGCCGTGAGCATCAGCACGGGGACGTCCGAGACCCGGCGTAGCTGCCGGCAGACCTCCCAGCCGTCGCACCCGGGCAGGACGATATCGAGGACGACCAGGTCCGGCTGGGCCTTGAAGAAGAGCGGGAGGCCCTCCTCGGCGCTGTGGGCACCCAGGACCTCCATGCCCTCCTCAGTCAGCGCCTCCCGGATCACCTGCACGAGTGCGTGCTCGTCGTCGATGACCAGAATCCGCGGCTTGGCCCTTGGTTCCATGTTCCCCCCACCTATGCAGGCATCATCGCTGCTGCCCGGTTCGACGCCACTGCGCTCCGGGCAGCCCCACCGGCCTTGAGAGGACCAGGCCGCCCTATGCGGCGGGTCCGAAGGACTACACCGTTCCCACCAGGGAGTCCCTGCCATCAGGGGGTCGAGGGGCTAGGACACGCGAGACTGACGAGCTCAGGTTTTCGCTTTTCCAGTACATTATAGCCGGGAAAAGCGGCCCGCGCAAGGGCTAGCCGCAGGCGGGTGCATGCAAGATCGGTCAGCAGATTCGCAGCCAGGCAGCCAGCGGGGGTGTCCTGTCGGCAACCGGGCTTTGCGCTTCGCTGGAGCCCGGTGCAGGACCTTTTGTTAGGGGTTTGGTGGAGTTTGGCCTTTTGAGGTCGTCGCCCCTCACTATTGCATCCGTCGCCCGCCAACGGTCGTGTGGCGCGGCTCGTGCTGCAATACCCCCACCCCCGACCCTTGAGGGGCGGACAGGGGGCAAGGATCTTTAACAATAGCGCGTGTTTTTGCAGCGTTAAGAAAAGCGTGGCATGATGCCCCTCGACCGGGGACGGTCCTAGAGAGGGGCACCATGCCAGCATATGCAGTATACGCCAAAGTCAAGGAGTTGTTGAATCCGTATAT
>DYEI01000523.1 GCA_020725765.1 Anaerolinea sp.
GAGCGCGCCGCGGCGCGCTCGACCGCCCGAAACCGCCCATCTGTTCTCACCCCTGCCCCAGGCAGGCGCCAGACGCCTGCCTGGGGCAGGGGCAGGGTTGGGGCACCCAGTTGCAGCACATCGCGGCTGCCGCCCGGCGTGTCCTGAGCAGCGGTGTGTACGGCGCCTGGCCCCCAGACGCCCCCTTGCCCGCCGCGCAGGCGGCGCGGAAGGGGGACGGGCGGCTGGGGTACCCTCTGGCATGGGCCGAGGGACGGCGGCTGAAGCAGCCTGTCCGCGCCTGAACCTTTCTGCCCCAGGCGGACGCTTCGGTATCCGCGTCGGGAGGGGGTCGGTGACAGCGCAGCCGGGCGTGAACTATCCCAGACCTGATCTGCACCCCCTGTCAGAGCTGGCGGTGCGGTTTGGCGTGCGTGCCCCGGGCCATGTATAATGCCCGGCAATGATATTGTCGAGTTCTGTTCTCGGGTCGTCGGTGGCGGCCGGGCCCGGCGCATGTGAGGGGCTGGTGTGAGGCGCCGGTGGCTGTTCTGGGCTCTGGCCGCGGTGCTTCTCGGGGTGACCGTGGCCCGCTTTGGCGAGCTGGAGCAGCTGGCTGTGACCCTCAGTCTCGGCCGATGGCCGTGGGTGGTGGCGGCGGCGCTCCTGCAGCTTGGGTACTATCTGGTCTTCGCCGCGCTCTATCGCGCCGCATTCCTGTCCGTAGGGGTCGGGGGGCGGCTCCTCGATCTCGTGCCGGTCGTCTTTGGCTCTCTGGCTCTGGCCGTGGCGATTCCCTCCGGGGGTCTGAGCGCTGCGGCGCTCTTTGCGGATGATGCAGCCCGGCGGGGCGAGCCCGCGGTCCGGGCGGCGGCCGGCGTCCTTCTCGTGCAGCTGGCGCAGCTCGGCGTCTTTGTGCTGATCCTGGCGGCAGCTCTGGCACACCTCGGTGCCCGGCATGAGTTGGCGGCATACCAGGTCGCGGCGTCCGGCATCCTGCTCCTGCTCGTTGCAGGGATGGTTGCGTTGCTGGCGCTCGCGGCGAGGCGTCCGGAAGCGCTTCGCCGCGTCCTTGCCGGGGCACAGGGGGCGGTCAACCGGCTGGGTGGGCGGTTTGGGCAAGTGCCCCTCATAGCTGAGGGTTGGGCCGAGCGGAGCGCTGCCGAGTTCTCGGCAGCTGCCCGGGCCGTGGCGCGACACCCCGACCGTCTGGTGCGCATGCTGGCCGTGGCGGGGCTGGGGCACCTCCTCAACCTGGCCACCATCCTCGCCCTCTTCCCGGCCTTTCGCGCGCCGATCGATGCGGGCGCCCTCGTTGCCGGCTATGCCATGTGCTACCTCTTTGCCGTGGTGGCCATCACGCCCGTTGGTATCGGCGTGGTGGAGGGGGTTACTGCGGTCGTCTACACCTCCCTTGGCGTCCCTGCGAGCGCGGCAGCCATCATCTCCCTGGCGTTCCGGGGCCTTGCCTTCTGGCTGCCGCTGCTCGTTGGACTGATCCTCCTGCGGCGGCTGCGGTCGTTCACGCCCGACACCGGGCGCTCCGAACGGTGAGGGTGTCCGAATACCCCTGGGTGCACTCCAGTATTGGGGCATTTCGCACTCTGCCAGCCATCATCAGCCCCTCCCCCGTCCCCTCCCCAGGCGGACGCCGCGGC
>DYEI01000524.1 GCA_020725765.1 Anaerolinea sp.
GGGGACGGGGGTGGGGGCATCACAACACTAGCCGCGGTACGCGACTGCTGACGGGCGATGGAGGCAATAGTGAGGGGCGAAGATCTCAAAAGGCCAAACTCGAGCCCCTCCCATTGTGCATTCCCCGCCCGCGCGGGGCGGGGGCGGGGTCAGGGGTGAGGGCTCCCTCGATGTGCCATGCCCTCGCCCTACGACCGAAGAAGGCTGTCCGCCCTTGGACGCCTGGGGGAGGGGGTTCCCGGACGGGCCGGCGCAAAGCCGATCCCGACAGGCAGAGCTACCAGCGGCCAGCCTCCGTGCCACACGCTGAACGCGAGTCTGAACCCTTACCGCCCGATATGGCACCTACATGGACTCGGGTGCGCTCATACCCATGAGGTTGAGCGTCCTCGCAAGCACGACGCGCGCGGCATCGACCAGCTTGAGCCGCGCCAGGGTGATGGCCCGGTCAGCCGGATCCGACGATACCACCCGACAGTCCCGATAGAACCCGTGGAAGACGCCGGCCAGCTCCTGCGCGTAGTAGGTCAGATGATGGGGCGCGAGGTCCACCGCTGCCTGATAGACCACCTCCGGCAGCCGGAGCAGAGCCCGGAGCAGGTTCTGCTCCGGCTCGCTGGTCAGCAGCGAAGTGTCGCCCTCCTCGAAGGGCAGGTCACCGGCGCGGCGGAGGATGCTGGCAATCCGCGCGTGGGCGTACTGCACGTAGTAGACCGGGTTCTCGTCCGACTGACGCACGGCCAGCTCGAGGTCCAGGTCCATCTGGCTCTCAGCCGAGCGCGAGAGCAGGAAGAAGCGAAGCGCATCGGACCCGATCTCGTCCAGCACCTCGCGGAGCGTGATGATATCCCCCGTGCGCTTGGATAGCCGCACGATCTCCCCGCCGCGGCGCAGAGTCACCAGCTGATACAGCAGCAGCACCAGGCGGTCCGGATCGAGCCCGAGGGCGCGCATCATGGCCTTCATTCGTGGGACGTGGCCTTGATGGTCGGCACCCCAGACGTCTATGACCCTATCAAAGCCGCGGAGCACGAACTTGTCGTAGTGGTAGGCGATGTCAGAGGCAAAGTATCCGGGCTGGCCGTCGGAGCGGACGACCACTTCATCCTTGTCGCCCCCTAGTGCCGTTGCACGGAACCAGATCGCTCCCTCGCGCTCCTCAATGTAGCCGCGTTGGCGCAGGGTCTCGAGAATCTGCTGGAAAAGACCGCGGTCGTAGAGGCTGCGCTCGGAGAACCAGCAGTCAAAGACCACGCCCATCGACGCCAGATCGCTGCGTATAGAATCCAAGACCATCGCGAGGCCACGCTCGCCGATGGCGGCGACGGCCTCCTGCCGCGGCATATGCAGGTAGCGGTCGCCCTCGGTAGCGGCAATCTGCTCCCCCATCTCCACGAGGTACTGGCCAAGGTAGCCGTCCTCGGGCACCTGCTCCGGCACCCCAAGCGCCTGGCAATAGCGGGCGTAGAGGCTGGCATAGAAGGCGGCCATGCGGCTGCCGGCGTCGTTGACGTAGTACTCCCTTTCGACCTCATAGCCTGCCGCCTGCAGCACGCTGGCGAGGGCATCGCCTATGACTGCGTTGCGGCCGGAGCCCATCGTGAGGGGGCCCGTCGGGTTGGCGCTCACAAACTCGACCTGCACGCGCAAGCCCTGCCCCAGCTCCACGTTCCCGAAAGCCGGACCCTGGCGACGGATCTCGTCGACCTGACTCGCCAGCCAGCGCGCGGAGAGAGCCACGTTCACGTATCCGGGGCGCACCACGTCGATCTTTTCGACGTATGAGGGCACATCCAGGAAACGGACCATCGTCTCGGCGATTGCCAGTGGCGCCTGCCGGGCTACGCGGGCAAGCTGCATGGCCACCGGCGTCGCATAGTCGCCGTAGCCCGCCTGCTTTGGCCGCTCCACGGGCACCTCGGGAACCTCAAAGGCGGGCAGCTCGCCGGCGGCCTGTGCCGCCATGAGCGCTGCCCGGAACCGGCTTTCCAGGTCCTTGCTCAGCAGCATCTCTGTCACATCTCCAGCCAGTTTTTTCCGACCTTGACGTCAACCCGCAGTGGCGCCCGCAGGTCACACGCCCCCTCCATGATCGACCTGACAAGCGGCTGCACGACCTCCAGCTCCTCCCCTGGCACCTCCAGCACCAGCTCGTCGTGGACCTGCAGGATCATCGCCGACCTGAGGCCACGCTCGCGGAGCGCCCTGTGCAGGCGGATCATGGCAATCTTGATGATGTCGGCCGCCGTGCCCTGGATGGGCATGTTCACCGCCATGCGCTCGGCAGCCCGACGCGTGTTGCCAGGCACCTTGCTCTCAGGCGCGAGCTCGGGAAAGTATCGCCGCCTGCCAAAGAGAGTCTCGACATACCCCTCGCAACGCGCCTTCTGCTTCGTCTCCTCGACGTAGGCCCGCACGGCCGGAAACCGGGCAAAGTAGCTCTCGATGAACTCGGCCGCCTCCGTCTGCGACAGGTCTGTGCGCTGAGCGAGGCCATAGTCGCCCATGCCATAGATGACGCCAAAGTTCACCGTCTTGGCCATGGACCGCTGCTGCGGCGTCACCTGCTCCAATGGGACGCCATACAGAGCAGCCGCGGTGCGCGCGTGGATGTCCTCGCCCCGCGCGAAAGCCTCGAGCATCGCCTGATCGTTGCAGACGTGCGCAAGGATGCGCAACTCGACCTGGGAATAGTCAGCCGACAGGAGGTACCACCCCTCCGGCGCCACAAAGGCACGCCGGACCTGGCTGCCCAGCTCAGTCCGCACCGGAATGTTCTGCAGGTTCGGATCGCTCGAGGACAGCCTGCCGGTAACGACCGCTGCCTGATTGAATGAGGTGTGAACCCGCCCCGTGCGTGGGTTCACCAGAAGCGGCAGCGCGTCGACGTACGTGCTCTTGAGCTTGCCGAGCTGACGGTACTCGAGGATCGCCTCAATGATGGGATGCCGCCCGCGCAGCGCTTCGAGGACTGACGCGTCCGTCGAGTTGCCCGTTCGCGTCCTGCGGACCGGCTTGAGACGAAGCTCTTCGAACAGCACCCCCGCCAGCTGCCTGGGCGAGTTGATATTGAACGGATGCCCGGCGAGGCGGTAGATGTCCTCCTCCAGCCTCTTCAGGCGCCCATGCAGGTCCCGGGACATGGCGTGCAGCACGGAGACGTCGAGCGTGATCCCCCGGCGCTCCATGTCGACCAGAACGGGCACGAGCGGCATCTCGATCTCCTGGAAGAGCCGCTCCTGATTGCGCTCCCGCAGCTCGGTTGCCAGATGCTCGCGAAGGCGCAGGGTGACGTCCACGTCGGCACAGGCGTAAGCCATCACCCGCTCGACGGGGACCTGGGCCATCGTCACACGCTCCCGGCCTTTGCCGATAAGGTCATCGATCGGCGTCATCTCCAGGCCCAGCTTTTCCCAGGCCAGGGCCTTGAGGCCCAGGTTGTGGGCGGAGGGGTTGGCGAGCCAGGCGGCAAGCATGGTATCCCAGGCGAGCCCGTTGACCTCGAGCCCATGCTCGGCGAGCACCATCAGGTCGTACTTGCCGTTGTGTGCCACCTTGGGAAGACGCGGATCGGCAAGCAGCGGCCCCAGCGCTTCGGCGACCTCACCCAGCTCGAGCTGCGGTCCCGGCTCGATAGCCCCGTCGTGCCCAATCGGCAGGTAATACCCACGGCCGGGGGCGTCGCTGAGGGCGATGCCGACCAGGTCGGCCCGCATCGCGTCGAGACCGGTCGTCTCCACGTCCAGCGCCAGGAGGGGCGCCTGCCGTAGCCGCCCGACGAGGTCCGCCAGGTCCTCGCGGGTACGGATTGCCTGGCACTCCCCGTGCGCCTGCACCGGCCTGGCCTCGCCCGGTGCCTCAAACAGCGCGAGCTGCGCCCCGCGCGCACCCGGGCGCGGGGGCTCCGGAAGGCGGTCGACCAGGCTGCGGAACTGCAGTCGCTGGAAGACGCTCATCACCCGCTCCCGCGGATAGTCCGAGAAGCGCGCCGAGTCCCAGTCGAACTCCAGGGGCACGTCAGTCACGATGGTGACGAGGTTTCTGGCCTCGAACACCTGGGCGCGGTGGGCCTCGAGGGCTGCCCTAGTCCGCTCGCCGCGCACCTCATCCAGATGCTCGTAGATGCCCTCGATGCTTCCGAACTGCTGCAGGAGCTGAGTAGCCGTCTTGGCCCCGATGCCAGGCACGCCGGGCACGTTGTCGGAGGCGTCGCCGACGAGCGCCTTGTAGTCGATCAACTGCTCTGGCCGCAAGCCATAGCGCCGCTCGATGGCCTCAACGTCGTAGAGCACCGTATCCTGAAAGCGCCGCCCCGAGGTCAGGACCGTGACGCCCGGCTGCACGAGCTGGAACGCATCCGTATCCCCCGTGACGATGAGGACCTCCATGCTCCGCTTGCGCCCGAGCCGTGCCAGCGTGCCGAGGACATCATCGGCCTCAAAGCCGGGCTGCGCGCAGCGGAGGATGCCGAAGGCGTCGATGATCTCGCGCACGGCGTCGAACTGGACGGCAAGGGCCTCGTCCATCTTGGCGCGATTCGCCTTGTACGCCTCATAGCGCTCATGGCGAAAGGTGCGGCCGATGTCGAACGCGACCACGATGTGAGTCGGCCTGTGCTCGTTATACGCCTTCAGGAGCATCTCGGTAAAGCCGTAGACCGCATTGGTCGGCTCTCCCGAGGACGTCCTGAGGTATTCCGGCAACGCGTGATAGGCGCGGTGCACCAGAGCGTTGCCGTCGATTAGCATAAGCTTTTCCCTGGGCAAAGGTCACTTCCTCCAGCCACGGGGACTTGCGAGCGCAGGCCTTGCAGTTCCAGACCAGCCAGTACCGCTGGCCAACAGGCCGGCCACCGCGCCGGGCTATGTCAGGCCTCGCGAGCGAAATGTCGCAGGGAGGCTTCTGAGCGCTCCAGACCCCGGGCATGCGAACTATTGTACCTGCGATGAGAGCCAGAGTCAACGAGCAGCGCGCAGGGGGAACGCAGTTCAGGCTCGGGGCAATTGGCGCCCGGCGGTCCTGTGTCTGGTCCCCGCGGCCCGCGGGCAGAGGCCGCAGCGTCACCCTCGGGAGGAGAGGTGCCTGAAGCGGAGAGTTGGGCGGCGGGGGCGCGCTGCGCGCCCCTGCCGCCCAACTCTCCATCGAAAAAGGGTTCCACAGAAAGAGCAGCACTCCGGGAGGATGGCTCCCGGGCAGCGCTATGGCGAGCCGCAGGCGCCGCTCGCCAGAAGGTCCCCGGCGACATGGTCGCGGGTGGACCTATCCGAGAACGAGAGGTAGCTCAGCACGTTCCCCTGGGCATCGGCGAGGCGCAAGGCAGGCCGCGGCCTCCAGCCGAAATAGATCTCTCCGGCCTGCAGGGAGCGAACATCTTCAGGTCTGAAGAAGATGTACCACCATCCCCACTCGTCCTCAGGCGACTTCAGGAGGCCCAGGATGCTGACACTCCTTGCCTGCGCCATGAGGATCCTCTCACCAAACTCGGTGGCCTCGATAAAGCCGGGTGCCTCCACAAAGTAGCGCCAGCGCTGGTTGACAGCGAAGGCTCCACTGGCTCGCAGCGGCACGCGCCTGAACGGCTTGAGCTTCCTTCGGGGCGGCGGGCAGAACTCGGGGTCTATCAAGAAGAGAACGAAACGACGGCGACGTAACAGGAGCACGACGACTGCCCAGAGCACAGACCCCACAAGGGCGACCGGCGCCAGCACCCGGCGCCCCGCGAACACCAGAGAGGCAACGCCATGGAGAAAGACCCCTGCGGCCACGACCGCCGAGACCACATCGAGGGGGACGCCCAGAAGCCGATGCCGGCTCAGACGGTACGTCAGACGAGCCATCACCCCCAGTGCGGCCATCTCACGGCTCCGAGCCTGCTTCGGCAGGTTGCGCGATCCAGAGGATTCTGGGCGTGCGAGAAGTGGGAGGGTTCAGCGTGAATGCCTCGTAGCGCGCCAGTACCTGCAACCCCGCGCGCCTCATCGCCGCGCTGACCGTCCGCTCCGGATACGCACGCTCGACGTGCGTCTCCTCGATCCGCTCGAACAGCTCACCCCGGCGGACAAAGGCCACCAGCCTCACGGCCGCCATGCGCGTCTCCCGGTCATAGCTGGACTCCATGATGATCGACACGTCGCTGCCCTCTGAGAAGTAGACGTTATTGTCCCATATCTCCGACAGGGCCCACGTTGTGTTCATATCACAGATGAAGAGTCCGCCGGGCGTGAGGTGTCTGGCCACTCGAGAGAAGGTCTGCTGCAGGTCCTCGACCGTAAGAAGATAGTTGAGGCTGTCAAAGAGACAGGTGATAAGGTCAACCCGCTCCGGCAGGATGAAAGAGCGCATGTCTTGCTCGCTCAGGAGCAGGCTGTGCCCGACCTCGTCGGCCTTGCGCCGCGCCTGCGCCAGCATCGGTGGGGACCGGTCCACGCCGTAGACGCGCCAGCCGCGGCTGGCGAAGGCCAGCGCCACCGTCCCCGTTCCGCAGGCCAGGTCCAGCATCGTTCGTCCGGCAAAGCCACGCCGCTCGAGGATTTCCATCAGGTAGGGAATCATGCGCAGGCTGAAGCTGATCTGCCCCGAGCGGTCATAGACCTCGGCATAGCGCTCGTAGATGCCCACGGGAAGACCTCCGTGCGCCATCATGCGTCGCGACTGGCAGCCAGGGCCTGTTCGAGGTCAGCAATGATGTCGGCCGCGTCCTCTATACCGACCGAGAGCCTGACCAGGCCCTCGCGGATGCCCATCCGTTCGCGCTCAGCCGGTGGTACGGATCGGTGCGAGGACATGACCGGATGCAGCACGAGCGTGTACACGTCACCAAGCGTCGTCGCCGGAAGGCAGAGCCTGAGCGCCTCCATGAAGCGGAGGGCCCGCCGGGCATCGGCCAGCTCAAAGCTGACCATGGCACCGTACAGCCCCGACCTCAGGAGACGGGTGGCCAACTTGTGCTGCGGATGCTGCGGCAGCCCGGGGTAATGGACGCGTTCCACATCGGGATGCGCGGCCAGCCAGCGGGCAATCTCCATCGCGCTCTGACACTGCTGGCGCATGCGCAGTACCAGCGTCTTCAGGCCACGGAGAACCAGCCAGGCCGAGTCCGGCCCCAAGTTGGCGCCGGTAAGCTTTAGCAGCTCGCGCAACTCCCTGATGCGCCCCTCCGGCGCAACGACCACGCCCCCGAGGACGTCCCCGTGGCCACCGAGGTACTTGGTTGCGCTGTGCACCACATAGTCTGCGCCGCAGGCGAGCGGGCGGAGCAGGTATGGGGTTGTGAAGGTCGAGTCCACAGCGAGGAGGGCGCCCACACGGTGCGCGGCCTCCGCCAGGGAAGGGACGTCAGCCAGCTTGAGGAGGGGGTTGGAGAGCGTCTCCACAAAGACGAGGCGCGGCCTCTGTGCCTCGATAGCGCTCCGCGTAGCGTCGAGGTCAGTCACGTCGACAAACGTCACGCGGACGCCCTGCGCGCGTATCGGCCCGGCCAGAAGGGCATAGCTTGCTCCATAGACATCCCGCGCCGCCACCACCGCTTCGCCCGGCCGCAGCCCAGCGGCGAGGAGCACGAGATGCACGGCTGCCATGCCAGAGGCCGTAGCCACGGCGGCCTCGCCCCCCTCCAGCATGGCCACAGCCTCTTCCAGCGCCGACACGGTTGGGTTACCATACCGGGCGTACACATAGCCCGGGCGCACGTTGCCAAAGACTGCGTCCAGGTCCGCCATGCTCTCATACAGGTAGCCGACGGAACGCTGGACGGGCGTGCTGACCGGCGTGCAATCCAGACGTCCGGCCCGCTCCCCGGCATGCACGGCCTGGGTCTCGATGCTGCAGCGCTTCAGGTCCATAACCACGTTTCCTGGGGTCTATGACACGACTTCGTTGGCGATGGAGGCACCATCCGGAACCACAGCGCCGCGCAGTACGACCGCGTCGCGCAGTCCCACTCCATCGCCGATGCGGCAGTCGCGCTCGATGTACACGCGAGGCCCAATGACCGAATCGCGCCCGATGACCGTGCCTTCCTCGATCCGTAGCGGGGTGATGAGATGCGTGTTCGGCCCAACCGTAAAGGGCGCAAGCTGCGGCCTGTCACCACCGGCCATCAGATAGTGCTTGTTGATGGCGAGGAGGTCGGCGGGCCCAGTGACCGTGAGCCGGCGCTCAATGAAGACGGGATACACGGGCCCGCCCTCGTCGATCAGAGCCTGAATGGCATCCTGAAGCTCATACTCGCCACGGGGCGAGAGCCTGACGTTCGGCAAATGGTCGAGAATCCGGGGCGAGAAGACGTAGAGCGGGAGGCTGGCGATGTTGGAGGGCGCCTCGGCGCGACTGGGTTTTTCGACGATGCGCGTGACACGCCCATCCGTCAGCGCCACGATGCCCGTGCGCCCGATCTCCTCGTCAGGAATCGGCATCACGCTCAGTACCGCCGCACCCTCGGGGTGAGCCCGCCGACAGGCAAGGAGGTCGCCTACATGCTCGGGAGAGGTAAGGTTGTCGCACGCCGAGAGCAGAAAGGGACCATTGATGAGGGGCGCAGCACGGCGCAGAGCATCCGCCATGCCCAGCCGCTCCTCTTGCACCACGAAGCGGACCTGCACGTCCAGCGTGCACTCATCGGAAAAGTATCGCACGATGTCGCGGTCATCGCCGCTCACGACCAGGATGAAATCGCGGATGCCATTGGCCCGGATCGTCTCCATGACCCTTTCGACCATGGGCCGACCCAGGATCGGCAGCATGGCCTTGGAACGTTTGAGGGTTATGGGGTGCAGGCGCGAGCCCTTGCCTGCTGCCAGGATAACGCCCTGCAAACCTGTCTCCTCCCTGCAGCCGGGAAGGCGGAGCCCGACCAGGGGCCCGGATGCAGCCGCCATCCCGCTCCTGATCAGCTCGGCGCGCCAATCTCCTCGACGATCAGCCCCTGCCGCGCAAGCCTCGGCACAAAGACGACCGCCTGATCCAGCCCCAGCTCGCGCGCAGCCTCGCTCAGCGCAGCCTCCATACGTGCCTCCTCGCCCGGGGACACGAGAGCAAAGACCGAACCACCCCCGCCGGCTCCCGTCAGCTTGGCGCCCAGAGCTCCCGCTTCCAGCGCAGCCTCGATCAGGCGGTTAGTTGCCTGGACGCCTGCATTGTCCAGGCCACAGTAGGCCATCATCTCGTTCACCAGGCGATGGTTCTCGTTCATCAGGGCGCCAAAGGCGCGCCAGTCACCTCGCAAGAGCGCTATCTTGCCTTTCCAGGCTGTCGCGCCGACCTGCTCCATCACGCTCAACATGAAGGGCGGCGCGCCCCTCGGCCCCGAGCCTCGCTCATATTCCTCGTGCTCCTGCAGGTAACGGGCCCGCATCACCGCGTGAACCTCGCCCGAATCCCGGGTGAGCCCGGTGCTGCACACGACCAGCGGCAGCTCGCCTACGAAGCTGTCCAGGCGCTCATAGGTGCAGTAGGGCTCTTCGTCCAGCGGCCGCTGCATGAGCTTGCCACGGTAGTCGATGAAGGCGAGGCCTCCGAAAAGCGGCACGTACCGGTCCGCATAGCCGCAGGTGATTCCCAGCTCTATGGCCTCGGTGCGCTGGGCCAGCTCGGCCAGGACATAGTCATTGTGCGCCCGGCGGTCGAGGTCAAAGGCCTCCCGCATGGCCGCCAGGGTCAGGAGAACAAGCACTGAGGAGCCTCCAAGGCCACTCTGCCGGGGGATGTCGGTCCACGTGGCCAGGCGAAACTTTTCGCGGGCGAACTTGTCTGCAAACTCGGGGCTGTACGCAAGCAGCCGCCGCAGTGCTGCTTTCTGCAGGCTCGCCCCGCCCCCGGGGCTCAGTGCCGCCCCGGTATCGCGGATACTCTGCTGAAGCTGCAGGCCCCCCGCGGCATCGCGTACAAACTCGTCGAACTGGAGTACCTCGGCGGGGTCGACCCGGGCGCCGGCTCGAACCTCGATGGCCGCAGAGATGGTGTGCCACTCACCCTCGAGACCGTCCGATGGATTGCCGAGGACGTTGATGCGGGCGGGCGCTGAAGCGCTGATCTTCCTCACACGGCTCTCCTGCGCCGGGAGACCGAACCGAAGCACCGGCGTCGGCGCGAGTATACCACAGCGCAGCGGGCGTGCCAAGAGCCGGGCGCCTTGGCTACCGCAGTGTGAGGGGCATCCAGACCCGGGCGCCGCAGTCTCCCCACCAGCGATACTCGGGCGCAGGGTCGTCGGCGGCAGGCCAGCGGATGGGCGGGCTGTAGGCGGTTCGTCCCAGGCTGTCAGATGCCCGCGCTCTAACGCAGCGGCCCTCCCACGAGGGCTGAGGCGGCAACGTGCCGCTCTGGCCATCGGGCGCTATGGCGAGCGTGGCCGAGACCCACTGGCTCCAGGAGAGCCCGTCGGTCGATGTGGCATAGGCCGCAGGGGAGACAAGGCCGGCCGGCGCTTCCACGGGCAGGCCGCTCACACCGGGCGCAAGCCAGCGCGGCGGGGTGTTGTTGACCTGAACGCTAACCTCGCTGCTGGCAGACTGCCCCAACGGGTTGCGTGCCACCACACGCAGTTGGTGCGGACCGTCCGACACGGCAAGAGTGTCCCAGGTCCAGGATGCGGGCGAAGCAGCCACGGCCTGGCGCAGGTTCCCGTCGAGGTAGACGGAAACCTCGCTCACCGCCCAGTTGGCCTGCCAGGACACGTCAAGGACCCCCGAAACCGTTGCGCCGGCCTGCGGGCTCGTGATGGCGATTTGCGGAGCGGTGTCGCTGAGCATGTTGGCCACGTCGGTGCGGAACGTCGGAAGCAGTGCATAGAGCCGGTCGCCGGGGCAGGTCGTCTGGTTGCAATCGCGGTGCCCCATGATGTTGGGCAGGGTCCGGTCATAGATCCAGGAGCTGCCCAGGGGATTGACCCCATGGTAGGCACACTTCCAATGCAAGAGCTTTTCTAGGCCAAGCGCGGCAGCGGGGGGCACGTTGCTCCCGGGCGAAGCCGGCATATAGTCGCCGAGGAGCGCGATGCCGACGGTGCCGCGGTTGTAGGGCCGCGCGTGCCCGGCGATCACGCCGTCCCCTCCGTAACGGCCCTCATAGATACGCCCCTGCCGGTCAACAACAAAGTTGTAGCCAATGTCGCCCCAGCCGAGTGTTACCGCGTGGTAGTAGTAGATCGTACGCACAACCTGGTAGGGATCGGCATCGGCGCTGGCGTTGCTGGTAGCGGTATGATGTATCACAAAGTGGGTCACCTTGGCATACTCCGGGGGCCAGGTCATGTAGGCCTCGTTGGCGCCCCACGCCGCGCGGCTGATGACGGCCGGAGGGGCTGGCGGCGTCGTCGCCGCGCTCGCCGCCACAGGAGCGAGCTGTGGCGCCGAGGGACCGTCGCTGGCGTCTATGGCAACGAGCTTGAGCGCCTTCAGCCGGGGCACCGCTGCGCCCTTCCCTCGTCCAAGGGTAACACGCAGGCGCACATAGCGGCCGCGCTCGAAGAGGAGCTCGCTGTGTGCAACACCTTCGGCGGCATCTTCGCTGCCCAGCTCGTCCAGTAACAGAGGTTGCCACGGCCCCCAGGAGCGCCCATCGGCACTCACCTGGACTTCCACCTCCAGGCTGGTCCCTTTGGGCGTCTCTGCTGTCCAGATCGCCGCTACCGCTCCGAACTCATGGCCCATGTCGCGAGGTGGGGTCTCCAGATAGCCACGCTCCACACCAGATGCGAGGATGAGATGCTGGTGCCCTGCATCTCGCTCGAGGCCGTGAAGTGAGCCAGCGAGTGCAGCCCTCGGCGCGGTCACCTGCCACTCCCCAGCCCACGTCTTGGGACGCGGCGACCGCTGCATCTGAGCTGCGCCGGCCGTCGGCCCCAAGAGCGCCACCACCAATAGCAGTGCTGATAGGACGACGTGCCGCTGCGACAACCGCCCGACCCGTCTGCCCGTCATGAGCTATCCCTTTCCAGCATGGCCCGTGTTGCCCGCCCGAGTCTCTTCGACTGTATTTGACGGGGATGAGTGCAAAAAGTAGTCGCTCGAAGGCGCTCAGATTCCGCGCGGCACCCGGATCGCCTCGGCTTCAGGAGTGAGGGTACCGACCCCCAGACAGGAGGCCGTAGCAGGCGGCGGCAATCGCCGGCAGAAGCTCTGCCACATCGCCGCGGAGTATGAGCTCGGCCAGGGGGTCGAGAGGGGTTGCTTCACGGTTGGCGATGATGAGGCCAGCGCCATGCGCCAGGGCGTAGCGTGGGAGGAACGACGCCGGCGCCACCACAAGTGACGACCCCACCACCCAGATCAGATCACAGGAGGCAACTTCCTCCTCGGCTTCCACCAGCACGTCCTCGGGCAGGACTTCGCCGAAGAGGACGATATCCGGCTTGAGTATCCCACCACACTCGGAGCAGCGCGACAACTCCCCAGAGGCCACAAAGGTCTCGATGAAGCGAGCCATGGACACCCTGCGGCCGCACCGCAGGCAGGTGCCCTCGCGCAGATGCCCGTGGAGCTCCAGCACTCGCTGCGAGCCCGCCCGCTGATGCAGCCCATCGATGTTCTGGGTGATGATGGCCCGCACGAGCCCGGCCTGCTCCAGCTCGGCCAGTGCCCGGTGAGCAGGGTTGGGCTCCGCCTCCATGATTCGACAGAGGAGCGGGCGGAGCCAGGCCGCGAAGGCAGCGGGGTCCCGCAGGAAGGCCCGCAGCGAGGCGACATCCTCCGGCTCCCTCTGGGCCCACAGCCCATCGCCGGGCGACCGAAAGTCAGGGATGCCGGATGGTGTGCTGATTCCGGCGCCGGTGAGCACCACCGTCCGGCGGGCCTCCAGGAGCAGTGAGGCGGCCCGCTCTACGAGTTCGCTCGTCAACCCCTTCCTCCGCTGGCAAGCCGGTGTGCTCGGCGCGTCGGCTCGGGTAGGCGGTAGCCCCGGGTGCAGGTGAGCACAAGCTGGATGGCGCTCGGGAGGTCCACGCGGTGCCCTATGGACACGTACACCGGCCGGACGCCCCGCCGCGTGCGCACCACTGCTCCTATGACCTCCTCCCCTGAAAGGAGCGGGGCCCGGCTTCCTGCGGCCTCGCCGACGGGACCGTGCTCCCCCACCAGCCGCGACTTGGCACAGCCGACGCTGGGCCGATCCAGCAGGACGCCAAGGTGGCTGGCGAGCCCGAGACGGCGAGGATGGGCGATGCCCTGAGCGTCGCAGAGGAGGATATCCCAGGCCACTGTGACTCTCTCCAGAGCAGCGAGGGCCGCGGGCCCTTCCCGAAAGCTCAGCAAGCCGGGCACATACGGAAACTCGACCGGCCGCTCCGCTACAGTCTCCTGAAGCAAGTCGAGCGCAGGAAAGGAGTAGATGGCAACAGCCGCCCTCGCGAGCGCTCCGTGAAAGCCCACGTCGAGCCCGGCTACGGCTCTCACGGCCTCGAGGCCGCCTGCCGGGACCACGTGTCGCCTCAGCTCTTCCTGAATGCGCACGGCTTCCGGGGGGCTCACATCCCAGCGATGCGCATGCTTCAGGACGACCGTCAAGTCACACCTCTCAGGTTGTCTTCAATCGGACGGGATTGTAATCGGAAGAGAGGAAGACGCCAAATCGCTGCTCTGTAGCAGGTGCACTTCAACTCGAGAGCAATCCGCGTCCAGCCACGCTTTCACCTGCCCCAGAGTCGGTCTGCAGGCTGACTGGAGGAGGCCACGGAGGTGGAGGTTCCTGGCAGCGGCACAGATGAGCCTGCCCCCAGGGTGAACGACAACCCGGTGGTTCGCACAGGCCCAGGAAGGGGCGGGCCCCTATCCATCCCTGGGCTTTGGCCCAACAAGACTCAGGCCCCGACCTGCGACGGCAAGCGGGGCCTGAGATGGAGCTGCGCCGTTAGCACCGTCCGAATGTCACCGCACCTGCCGGTAGACGTCCCCACCCTTGAGGTAGATCGCCACCTCTCGGGTGTTCTCCTCGATAGCGAGGGCCAATCCGATGGCATCGCCCGCGGCATACAGGAAAAGGAAGTAGAGCACGGCCGCGACCATCGTGACGATGCCGCCCAGGAAGCCGCTCAGCAGGCCGGCCATCATGGTCATGCCCGAGCCGAGCTCTCTGGGGGCCGACGAGCCGCCAAGGATCCCCCCGGCCAGGCCCGTCACCATCATGATGAGGCCTCCTATGATACCAAGTACCAGTGCGATCCAGGCGAGGACTTTGAAGACGGTGGCGATAACGCGAAGCGAGCGGAAGCGTTTCTCCATGTGATTCCCTCCTGGTTCGAAGCAGGCCAGTCGACAGCGGGCCGGCCGTGGCAAGGACGGGTGCGGGTCTGCACACGCCTTGTGCATTATACTGCCAGTCCGCCATCGCGTCCAGGAGGGCACCCGGTAGTGAAAAGGCGGCGAAGGCCTCAGGTGGTGCGCGTCACCTTTCGAAGGCCCCTCGGCTGGTCGAGGTCATAGCCTTTGGCCTTTGTCAAGGCCGCTGCAAAGAGCTGCCCCGGCACAACCGCCACAATCGGCGAAAGCCATTCCGGCACGCCAGGCGGGAGGCGAAACGGCGTCTGCGCCAGAGCCAGGGCCTCTTCCATGTCGGAGATCATCACCACTTCAGCCTCCCGCGCTCGAAGGTCCATGGCAAGCCCCATCAGGTCATCGTAGACAGCACCGTGCGGCGCCACCAGGATGGCCGGGAAACCTTGCTCGATAATCGCGATCGGACCGTGGCGGAAATCCGCCGACGAGTATGGTTCCGCCACCACGTAGGTGAGCTCTTTGAGCTTGAGCGCGACCTCCAGGGCCGTGGCATAGTTGTAGCCACGCCCGATCAGGACACACCGCTCCATGTAGCGATAGCGCTCCACGCGCCAGAGCGCTTCCTGCGACAGTTCCAGGGTGCGGGCGATGTGCTCCGGAAGCCTCTCGAGGTCGGCCCACAGGGCGGAGTCGCCGGCCATGGCGACGGCCAGCAGCGCAAGGGCCGTGAGCTGGGCCGTGTAGGTCTTGGTCGCCGCGACGGCGTGCTCCGCACCGGCATGCACGGGCAGGACACACTCGGCAGCCGCGGCAAGAGGCGAATCCGGGTTGTTGGTGATCCCGAGGGTGATGGCACCCTGCCTCCGCCCCTCGGCGATCACCTCCACGATATCGGGCGAATGGCCGGATTGAGAGATGCCGAGTACGAGAGCGCCCTGTAGAGACGGCGGCCTGCGGTAGATAGTGAAAAGCGAAGGCGTGGCCAGGGCAACGGGAAGGCCGCAGGCACTCGCCAACAGGTATTTGCCATACGTCCCGGCATGATCCGAAGTGCCCCGCGCAGCCACGTAGACGAACCGAGGCTCCCGCTTGCGGATGGCCCCCGCGATATCGTGTACCTTGCGGCCCTCCTCACGGAGCAAGCGCTCAAGGACGACGGGTTGCTCGGCGATTTCTGCTTCGAGATAGGACACGTGCTCTTCCCCCGAAGTGTGGTGCCGGGATTGTAGTACGATCGGGCGCTTTGTGCAACGTCGGGGAGACGGGAAGGTGTAGTTCACCGATGGAAGCAGACTCATCCGCCCCGCTGGCAGTGCCCCCATCCCCGGCGCCCCCTCCCGCGGGTCGGCCTGCGGGCCGCCCCGGGGGAGGGGGCCTTTTCTCTATGGGGTGTTTGGCGGCGGCGCGCATAGCGCGCCGCCGCCAAACACCCCACTCTACGCATCTCCCCTCCGCAGGCGGACGCCGCGGCGTCCGCCTGCGGAGGGGACGGGGCTCAAGGGCGGACAGCCATCTTCGGTGGTAGGGCGACGGCCTTGCCCGTCGAGGGGCCCCCACCCCTAACCCCGCCTCCGCGCCGCGCTATCCATTACCCACAAGTGGCCTGGGGGAGCGCAGGCGCGCGTGGCCTGCGCAGCATCTCGCGGAGTCGCCCCCACCCCTGACCCCTCCCCTCGAGTTTGGCCCTTTCGCCGTTATGGTAAAACTGCGCCCCACGGTGCGCCCAGGAAGCGCCCAGACCTGGGAGGCATCGTGCGTTCTCCCTACTACATGCAGGGGACTTCTCGAAAAGGCCAAACGCAAGGGGAGGGGAACACTCTTTCCGGGCGGTCGAGCGCGCCGCGGGGGCAGGGAATCCACAATGGGAGGGGGTGTTCGCGGGCGGCTTCGCCGCCCGCGTACTCCCCCTCCCATTGTGGATTCCCTGCCCCCGCGGCGCGCTATGCATTACTCATAAGGCGGGCTGCAGAGCATCACAGGGCATAAGATAGCGCGCTGGCGCCCATCCCAGCGGACCAC
>DYEI01000525.1 GCA_020725765.1 Anaerolinea sp.
CGGCGGCGGCGGCGCGCGTAGCGCGCCGCCGCCGCCGTAAAACACCCTGCTTTACGTATCTCCCCTCCCCCGGCGGACGCCGGGGGAGGGGACAAGGGAGGGGCCGATGACGGCTGGCAGAGTGCGCTCGCTGCCCGACATCCCATCTCGGTCACCTTCCTGGCCGGAGGAGCACCGGCTACTGCCCTTCCGCCGCGGGCGGCTCTGCTGGCCCTTCGGGGGGCGCCGGAGGTACCGGGGGCGCAGGGGGCGCTACCGACGGTCCCTGCGGCCACTGGGGATACGGCGTCGTCCCAAAGCGCGACAGGACGACCGCGCCGAGGCCCCAGGCCCCGACGAACAGGGCGACCAGAGCCCCGATGCAGGGGATGCTGACGAGCACGGCCAGCACCAGAAGCCCTATCGCCACGGCAAGCACAGGGCTGTGCGGCTGCCCCAGCGCGGCAAGCAGGCGCTCGCCCAGCGCCAGCCCAACGGCCACCCAGCCAAACACCCCGGCCACAATGAGGGCGAGCGCGCCAACCACCGCCACGGGAATGCCGATGCAGATGATCACCAGGAAGGGAAGCACGAGCACCGCCGCCAGCAGAGTGAGGAGGCCCAGGCCCAGGCTTGGCGCGGGAGAGGCCACGAGCACCCCAGCTACCGTCCGCGTCGGGTCCGGGGCCAGCAGCACGACGACAATGCCCAGTGCCGCCATCCCCAGTGCGCCGAGAAAGGTCAACACGGCCCTCAGGATCTGGTCTGCAACCGTTCGAGCGCCCGTGAGCGGCCACACGTCAATGGTCCGAATGGTCCGTACTCTGGCGCTCTCACGGCCACCTTCCACCACCTGGCCAAGGACCGTGGCCCCCGGGTCGCGCGTGACCCGGCCCGAGGAGAAGACGTCGCCGGTCACCCGCGCCGTGCTGCCCAGGGTAACCCCTCCTCCCAGCGCATAGGCATCGCCGTCGACCTCCCCGTCGACCCGCACCGATCCACCGACGGCGAGGACATCGCCCTGAACCCGGCTTCCCCGCTCCAGCGTTACGTCGCCGCCAAAGACAACGAGGTCGCCTCTCACCACTTCATCCGCAGCCACCGTCACGTTCCGCCCGAAAACCACCTGGCCGCGCCCCCCGCCCTGGGCGAGTACAGGGGGCGCCAGCACGAGCATCAGGCCAACTGCAGCCAGCAACACCCACCACTTACGCATGATGTGCACCTCCACAACCAGCGCTCACAGGTCTAGGAAGGCCTTCCACCCTCTATACGCGGGCCGGTCGCACCGGGTTGCACCGCCGTTGCCCTTTGCGAGAGCTGCCTCCGCAGCCCCTCATCCCTGCGGAGGGCACCCGCTCGCCGCAGAAAGGGTATGGTTCACCCTGGAGACAGGCTCATCTTGGTTGTTGACAGGGCCCCCACCCCCCGCGCCCCCTCCCGCGGGTCGGCCCGCGGGCCGACCCGCGGGAGGGGGTCCTTTCTCTATGGGGTGTTTTGCGCCGGCGACGCGCGTAGCGCGTCGCCGGCGCAAAACACCCCGCTATACACATCCCCCCTCCCCCTTCCCCGCCGCCTCCGCGGCGGGGAAGGGGGCGTCTTATGTTATGGAGAGCCATTCTGGATTCCCCGTCCCC
>DYEI01000526.1 GCA_020725765.1 Anaerolinea sp.
CGGCCGGTGGTCCGCTGGGATGGGCGCCAGGGCGCTATTTCATGCCCTGTGATGCTGCACAGCCCGACTTGTGGGTAATTCATAGCCGTCTGGAGGAGAGGGATTCTCTCGAGAGGGCGCAGGCGGGCGGGACCTGTTACTGGATGCTGGGGGCAGAATGGGTGGCCGGGCGCGGACCCCGCCACCGACGGCCCGAAACCTGCGCCGCGGAGGGCGGCGGGCGCACGGCCCGAGGGCTAGCGGTCGCGGGGATGCAGGGCCCTATCGAGGGCGGCGAGGACCTCGTCATCGCGCTCGGGGGGGACGGTGCGCAGGTCCAGCAGGAGGCGGTCTGCTTCGATGCGCGCGATGACGGCGGGATCGCCAAGGCGCAGCTGCCGGGCGAGGGCGTCGGCCGAGGGGACGCGGAGCGCCACGAGGTGGGTCGGCAGCGTCTCGCCTGGCAACGAGCCTCCGCCGACGGTGGAGTGGCCCTCGACGATCTCAGCCTCGGCTCCGAGGCTGCGGATGCCTTCCGCGAGGCGCCTGGCGCGCCCGAGGATGGCCTCGGGCGAGAGGGCGATCATCTGCCAGACGGGCAGCTCTTCGAGAGCCCGATCTTCGAGGTAGCTGGCGAGCGTCGCGCCCATGGCGGCGATGGTGAGCTTGTCAACGCGGAGGGCGCGGGCGAGCGGGTGTGTGCGGAGGCGGCCGATCAGGTCGGCGCGGCCGGCGATGATGCCCGCCTGGGGCCCGCCGAGGAGCTTGTCGCCGCTGAAGGTGACCAGGTCGGCGCCCGCACGGAGGCACTCCTGAACCGTCGGCTCATGGGCGAGGCCAAAGGGAGCCGTATCCAGGAGCGCGCCGCTTCCGAGGTCGACTGCCAGTGGGAGGTCCCTGTCCTGCGCCAGGGCGGCCAGCTCCTCGACCTCGGGCTGATGGACAAAGCCGACGATGCGGTAGTTGCTGGTGTGCACGAAGAGGAGGAGCGCCGTCTCGGGGCCGATGGCCGCCTCATAGTCGCGCACGTAGGTGCGATTGGTCGTCCCGACTTCGACCAGGCGGGCGCCGCTCTGCCGCAGGACTTCCGGGACTCGAAAGCCCCCTCCGATCTCGACGAGCTGCCCGCGCGAGATGACCACTTCGCGCCCCGAGGCGAGGGCGCTCAGGACGAGGAGGATGGCGCCGGCGTTGTTGTTGGTCAGCAGGGCGCCGTCGGCGCCGGTCAGGCGCCGCAGCATCCTCTCCGCATGTACGTATCGGGAGCTGCGCTGCCCTGCGTCGAGGTCGTACTCCAGGTTGCTGTAGGCGGCCGCCTCGCGGATCGCCTCAAGGGCGCGGCTGCTGAGCGGTGCCCGGCCGAGATTGGTCTGCAGGATCACCCCGGTGGCGTTGATCACGGGGCGCAGGCTCGGGCTCAGCCAGCCCCGGGCGCGCTCCAGCGCTGCGAGTATCAGCGCCTCGGACGGCGGTGGCGGCGAACCCCGGCGCACCGCCACCCGCGCCTCTTCGAGGACCTCGCGCACGGCATCGGTGGTCAGCCCCTGCCCGCTGCGCGCTGCGAGCTCCCGCAGGCGGGCATCGCGAAGCAAGGAGTCGACGCTTGGCAGGCGTCGGAGCCGGGCATGCTCATCGCCTCCGCCCGGTTGGATGCTCTCAGACATGGCACGCAACCTCCGCGGGCATCTGCCGTCGGTCCGTCTCCTCGGGCCAGCGGACGTGCGGGTCCCTGGTGCCTGTGGTCACGCGGTGCCGGACTCTACGGCTGCGGCCCCTCCCAGGCGTACCTGGCGAGATCGAGTCGGCCCTCTGCGTCAAAGGTGACGCCCTCCTCCTCAAGCAGGACGCGTTGCATCAGCCGCCCGTCCGGGTAGCGCGCCCGGACGCTCAGGCCTCCCTGGCTGTTCACAACCCGGTACCAGGGGAGCTCCTCGGGGCAGCTGCGCATGGCCCAGCCGACCAGCCGACCGGCGTGCGGCCGGCCAAGGATGCGGGCGATGTCGCCGTAGGTGAGGACCCTACCCGGCGGTATGGCGGCGACGATCGCATGGACCTGGTCGGAGAAGCTCTTGCTCACCGGCTGGCCCTCAATCCTGTGGCAGGCGAGCATTGGGCTGGATATCCTGGTCCCAGCTGGCAATGTCTCCGCGTCTGTAGCGCCAGTAGCCTGCCGACGCAACGATGGCGGCGTTATCGGTGCAGAGCGAGGGGTGTGGGATGCGCACGGGCACGCTCAGCCTCTCACGCATGGCTGCCCGGAGGCGCGCGTTGGCGGCCACACCACCAGCGAGGAGCACTTCGGCGGCCCGGTACTCCTCCGCGGCGCGCCGCGTCTTCTCCACGAGGACTTCGACGACGGCCTCCTGAAAGCTTGCCGCGAGGTCGGGAATGGCCAGGCGCTTCATCGCTCCGGCCGGGAGCGGCGCCGCCAGCTTCTTGCCTCGGAGCGCAGGTTGCGCCTCGCCGCTCTGCACGAGGTGCAGCACCGCAGTCTTGAGCCCGCTAAAGCTGAAATCGAGGCTCTCGCCGAGCCAGGCGCGGGGCAGGGGGTAGGCCGCCGGATCGCCGTTTTTCGACGCCTCCTGGATGGCCGGTCCTCCGGGGTAACCGAGGCCGAGCAGCCGGGCGACTTTGTCGAAGGCTTCGCCGGCGGCATCGTCGAGGGTCTGCCCGAGGAGGCGGTAGCTCCCGTGGTCCGACATGAGGGCGAGCAGCGTGTGCCCCCCCGACACGACCAGGCAGACGGCCGGAAAGCTCGGCGGCAGGGGCATCTCGTCGCCCGGGCGGACCAGCCAGTTGGCGTAGATATGCGCTTCGAGATGGTTGACCGCCACCAGCGGGAGCCCCTGGGACCAGGCGAGGCCCTTGGCCACGTTCAGCCCCACGAGCAGAGACCCGGGCAGCCCGGGCCCGTAGGTCACGGCGATGGCGTCGATCTCGGACCAGGTGCAGCCGAACTGCTCGAGAGCCTCACGCACGACCGGAACGATCATGAGGATGTGCTGGCGCGAGGCCATCTCCGGGAAGACGCCGCCATACTGGCGATGCAGGTCGACCTGCGAGGCGACCACGTTCGCCAGGATGAGCCGCCCGTCTTCGACAACGGCTACCGCCGTCTCGTCGCAGGATGTCTCGATGCCGAGGATCCGTGCCACTTTCACCTCGTGGAGGCTTCTTCTCTCCGGGGCAAGGCCGGCGGGCACCTGCCCGTGAAGCGTGCCGTCGGGCGCCCCGGCTCGCGGGCACTATGGCCGACATCTCCGCTGGCAGAGCCTGTGCGGACGCCGGTCTGCTCGCAACCTGTGGGGCTCAGCTCCCTCCCAGGGATGGCTGGCTCTGGGAGAGGGGCGCCATGTAGAGCCTGGTCCCGCAGGTCAGGTACATGCGTTGCAGCGTCTCATCGACAAAGAGGCCGCCGAGCTGTGTGAGCTGCATCTGCCCCTCGGGCGCCCGGAACTGGCGGACGAACTCGCCCTGTTTCGTGAACTGCACAACCCGTGCCAGCCCGGCGTCGGCCACGTACAGGTAGCCGCGGGTGTCATCCTCACCGCTGCAATAGAGCGCGACCGGGTTGCGGAGCGGTTCGTCGAGCCCCGAGGTGCGGAAGACCTGCTGCTTCCCGGTGTAGAACTTGAGGATCGTCCCATCGGCGAGCAGCACGTAGATATTGCCATCGATGGCTATGTCTATGGCGCCGGTGAGCAGCCCCGGAGATGGCTCGGTGAGATAGTCGAGGGGCGGGTTCGTGTAGCCCCCGGCGGCGGCTACGTACTTCAGGATGCGGTCCTGCTGCGGGTCAAGGAGATAAAAGTTGCCGCTGAATGCTCCGGCCGCCTGAGGCTTGCGCCAGGCCGCGCTATCGGCGACCGGCAGGACAGTGATGCCCCGCTGCGGGTCCCACTCCAGGAGCGATCCGCCGCGCTCCAGGATCAGCAGGTTGCTGCGCGGGCGCTCGCCGCCCGATGGCATCCAGACCAGGTCCACCAGCTCGCCGACGGCCACCCCGCCATAGGTCTGACCTTTCTGGACGATGGGGGCGGGGGCTGGTGCCTCGAGGGCGTCGCCTGCTGGCGTCAGCAGGCGGTGGAAGACGCGGTCAGCTCCGGTGTCGAGGATGAACACGTCCGGCCCGCGCACGATCACGCGAGACAGCCTGGCGGTTCCCGACGCATCGGCCAGATCAGCGAGCTCCCACATGGTGTACAGGCGCTGGATGACACTTGTTGCGTCCAGCTCGTCCATGATGCTCCGCCGCATCTGGAGCGCCGCGGGCTCTTGCGGGTCGAGCTGCAGGGCCTGGTCGATGAGGGAGATTGCCTGGAGCAGTGTCTGGCGCTGCTGGTCCCTCTGGCCCATCGTCACGATGCTGGCCCGGGCGTCGCTTGCCTGGCGCAGGAGGCCTGCAATCTGTGCCCGGCGCGAGCTCTCATACTGGTGCCGCGTGATCAGGGCGACGGCAAGGACGAGGACCGGCACGAGGATGGCTGCCACAGCGATCAGACGGGCGTCAAAGCGTGCGCGCTGCGTAGCGGACGGGCGCCGGGCGGGTTGCCGTGCCGGTCGGGCGGCCCCGCGGCGCTCCGAAAGGAGATTGCCGGCGAGCGTGCCCAGGGTGTGCGCTGCCCGTTGGACGAGCTGCCGCGCGACTCCGAGCGCGCTCTGGATGGGGAGGACGCCCGCACGCCGCGCGCGCCGCGGCCGGCGTGGCTCCGGCACCTCGACGGCTTCCTCCGGTTCCGCCTCGACGCCCGGCCACGGCACGAGCACCCCCTCGGCCTGCAGGCCGACGATGAGGACGTTCAGGTCGTGCTCGCCTGCAAGGCGCTGGATCTCCTGGGTGGCTGCATCCGGCCCCAGGGCGATGATGTCGGCGATCATCTCGCCCGGTGCCAACCGCGCCAGGACTGGCGAGGCCAGCACAAAGGCATCCCCGGGCTCGAGGGCTGCGTGGTGGAACTGGGGCTCCACCACGCGCCGAACCCCGAGCGGCGGTGAGGCGGCCCGCTCTGTGTCCGAGGGGATGGCCTGTCGCAGCCATGGGGAGTCCTCCGGGAAGCGTCGGAGGGTATCCGCCTGCCACAGGTACGCGAGGGCGGGGCCGATCTGGCCGAGGTAGAGCTGGCCGTCTCGCAGCACGGCGCAGGTCACCCCGGCGACGCCCCGCTGCTCGCGCGGCGAGTTCAGGTTCTCCTCGAACAGCCACTCGTTGGCTGCCCGGAGTGCGGCGCCGATCGAGCCGGTGGTGCTGCCGGTGCCGCGGTAGTACTCCTCGGTGATGATGCCCGCCAGCTGGCTGAGCACAAAGCCCGCATCAGGGAAGCCACCCAGCACCTCGAGCAGGATGTACAGGTCGCCGCGGCTGGGCCGGGCGCCGGGCGCGGCCGATGCATCGACCACAGCGATCTGGCGGGGCCGGGAGACCGGCTGCCCCTTGCTCATGCCAAGCTGGCGGATGACCGTTTTCAGCTGGACGTCCATGTGACGACTCCTTGCCGGGCACCGTTGCGGCCGCCAGTCGTGGCTGCAGGCCATTTCCTGAGGCCATCGGACGGATCAGCCGCCGATTCGCGCTCTACTCCCACTCTATAGTCGCTGGCGGCTTGCTCGACACGTCGTACACGACGCGATTCACGCCGGGAACCTCGTTGACGATACGGTGTGAGATGCGCGCGAGCACGTCGTAGGGGAGCCGGGCCCAGTCGGCCGTCATCGCGTCCTCGGCGGCGACGGCGCGCACGGCGACGACGTCTGCATAGGTGCGCTGATCGCCCATGACGCCGACGCTGCGAAGCGGCGTCAGCACAGCAAAGTACTGCCACACCTTCCGGGCGAGGCCGGCGGATGCAATCTCCTCCCGGACGATCCGGTCGGCGGCCCGCAGGGTCTCCAGCCGCTCAGCGGTGACCTCACCGATCACGCGCACGGCAAGCCCCGGCCCTGGGAAAGGCTGTCGCCAGACCATCTCCTCGGGGAGGCCCAGGGCGAGGCCGACCTGGCGGACCTCATCCTTGAAGAGGTAGCGCAGCGGCTCGACGAGGCGGAACCGCAGGTGTTCCGGCAGCCCGCCGACATTGTGATGGGTCTTGATGCGGGCTGCAGCCTTGCTCGCCGAGGTCGCGCTCTCGATCACATCGGGGTAGAGAGTGCCCTGGGCGAGGTAGTCGACCTTCCCGAGGCGCCCGGCTGCCTCCTCAAAGACCTCGATGAACGTCGCTCCGACGCGCCGGCGCTTCTCTTCGGGGTCGGTGACGCCCTTGAGGGCCGCAAGGAACCGGGACGTGGCATCCACGTACTCGACCTTCACCCCGAGGTTGGCCTGCAGGGCGTCGAGCGTTTCCTCGGCCTCGCCGTGTCGGAGCAGGCCATTGTTCACAAACACCGCAGTGAGCTGATCGCCGACGGCACGGTGTAGGAGCGTGGCCGTCACTGAAGAGTCGACGCCTCCTGAGAGGGCACAGATCACCTTGCCCTGGCCGATCTGTTCCCGAAGCTGCGCGACGGTCTCCTCGATGAAGGAGGCTGGCGTCCATGAGCGCTGGCAGCCACAGATGTGCTCGGCAAAGTTGCGCAGGATCTCCCTGCCCCGCGGCGTGTGGGCGACCTCGGGGTGGAACTGAAGGCCGTAGAGGTCCCGGGTTGGGTCGCCCATGGCGGCGACCGGGGCGTTGTCGGTGCGGGCGAGCACCCGGAAGCCCGGGGGCAGCTGCTCGACGCGGTCGCCGTGGCTCATCCAGACGTCCAGCGCCGGTTCGAGCCCGGAGAAGAGCGGGCTATCGGCCGCGAGGAGCTCCAGGCGGGCAGGGCCGTACTCGCGGTGCGAGGCTGGGGCCACGCGGCCCCCGAGCTGGTGGCTCAGGAGCTGCATTCCGTAGCAGATGCCGAGGATCGGCCAGCCCGTGCCATAGATCTCGGGGCGGAGCTGGGGGGCCCCGGGCTCGTAGACGCTCGCCGGTCCCCCGGAGAGGATCAGGCCCTTTGGCTGCAGGCGCTCAAGCTCCTCGAGGGTTACGTCGTAGGGCACAAGGGTCGAGTAGACCTGGCACTCGCGCACGCGTCGCGCGATGAGCTGGCTGTACTGCGAGCCAAAGTCGATGACGGCGATCATCTCGCGGGGCAACTCGCCGCCTGTGCGCTGCGCGGTGTCTCCCATGGTGTTCAGGTCTACTCCTCGAACTCGATCTGCCCGTCTGCCATGCTGCGGATGGTGACCAGGCTCTCGATGGGCACGCCCAGGCCGGCGAGGAGGCGTCGCCCGCCCTCGAAGGACTTTTCGATCACCGCTCCAATGCCGACGAGGGTGGCCTGCGCCTGCTGCACGATGCGCACGAGGGCGGCGATGGTCTGCCCGGTGGCCAAAAAGTCGTCGACCACGAGGATGCGGTCGGCGGCCGAGAGAATCTCCGGGGAGACGTAGAGCTCGACCACGCGGCCCTTGGTGTGCGAGGGTGCCGTCTCGCGGAAGGTGTCGGCTGGCATGGTGACTGGCTTGACTTTTCGCGCGTAGACCACCGGGACCCGCAGCGCCAGCGCAGTGGCAAGGGCAGGCGCGATCCCCGAGATCTCGGCTGTAAGCACCTTGGTGGCCCGCGCGGCGGCGAAGCGGCGGGCGAGCTCCTCGCCAGCGGCGAGCATGAGCTGCGCGTCGACCTGGTGATTGATGAAGGTGTCGACCTTCAGGATGCCGTGGCCGAGGTTGCGGCCCTCGGCCAGAATCCGCTGGCGAAGAAGCTCCATTCGCCCTCCGGGGCCCTTTTGGCCGCCCGGAACCCGGGCTGGTCGGGTGCGATTATACTGCACCGGGAGGGTGCTGACAAGTGTTTGGGGCGTACGCAAGTGTTCAGGCTCGCGTTCAGCCCACGGAACGGAGGGAGGCTGCTGGTAGTTCTCCGCTCGGGGGAGGGGTTCAGGGGCGGAGGGCCCGCATCCGCCTGCGTTCGCACAAGGGTCGCCCATTGCTGGGCCCCAACCCGCGGGGTATACTCCCCCCCTTGCCCACGGGGCAAAAAGGAACACTCTTTTGGGGCGTCACGGGCGGTGGAGCGTGCCGCGGCGTTATCCACTACCCACAGGTGGCCTGGGGGGAGCGCAGGCGCCCATGGCCTGCGCAGCCTCTCGTAGAGGGGGCCCTCTGGAGTTGCAGCAGATCGTGGCTGCCGCCGGGCGTGTTCCGAGCAGCAGTGTGTGGGGCAGGTGGTCTGCTGGGGTGGGTGCGGCAACAGGGCGGGGCGCGCCGCTTGCCCGATCTCTGGCTTGGCCTAGAATGGAGCCTGCAGCAGCCTCCCTCACAGGGGAGCGTCGAGACGGCCGAGAGGCCTCCCCGGCAGGAGTTCAGGGGCGGACAGGCGCGTCCTCTATCGATGGCAGGCGC
>DYEI01000527.1 GCA_020725765.1 Anaerolinea sp.
GCCACCGCGCGGCCCGCAACCCGCAATCAATGTGTGGGTCACATTAGGAGGAAAGGAGAATGATGCAGCAGGAGCTCGAGGAGCCTCCTGGGGATAAGCCTCCCGAACCTTGCTCACCCAGGAGTGCAGACTGGGAGGCTATTCCGGACGAACTCTGGAACGACTGGCGTTGGCAGATGCGCCACCGCCTGACAGGGGTGGCAGACCTCAAGCGCGTGCTGACCCTCACGCCCGAGGAGGAGGAGGGTGTGGCTCGCGCCCTACAGCATCTGCGGATGGCCATCACCCCCTACTTTGCTTCTCTCCTGAATCCGAGCGACCCGAGCTGTCCCCTCCGTCGTCAGGTTGTGCCGACCGTTCAGGAGCTGCAGGTTGGCCAGGCCGACATGGTCGATCCCCTCAGCGAGGACCAGCACTCGCCCGTGCCAGGGCTCGTGCACCGCTATCCGGACCGCGTCCTTGTGCTCGTGACGGATCAGTGTGCGTCGTACTGCCGGCATTGTACCCGTCGGCGGCTCGTTGGTGCCAGGCAGCAGGTCATGAGCGTCGAGGCCATGGACCGGGTCGTCGACTATGTCAGGCGTACTCCGGCTGTGCGGGATGTGCTGATCTCCGGCGGTGACCCCCTGATCATGGGCGACCGGCACATCGAGTACCTGCTGGCGCGGCTGCGGGCGATCCGGCACGTGGAGATCCTGCGGCTGGGGACGCGGGTTCCCGTCTTCCTCCCTCAGCGCATTACGCCAGAGCTCGTGGCGATGCTGCGCCGCTATCAGCCGCTGTACGTGAACATCCACTTCAACCACCCGGCAGAGATCACGCCCGAGGTCGAGCGGGCCTGCGCTCGCCTCGTCGACGCCGGCATCCCGCTGGGCAGCCAGACGGTGCTCCTGCGGGGCATCAACGACTGCCCTCACATCATGAAGCGGCTGATGCAGCGCCTGCTGACCATCCGCGTGCGGCCCTACTACCTGTACCAGTGTGATCTGTCGCAGGGCATCGAGCACTTTAGGACGTCGGTCGCCAAGGGCATCGAGATCATCGAGCACCTGCGTGGCCATACGACGGGTCTGGCAGTGCCTCAGTTCTGCATCGACGCCCCCGGCGGCGGCGGAAAAGTGCCCATCCTGCCACAGTATCTCATCTCGATGTCGGACGAGAAAGCGATCGTGCGCAACTTTGAGGGCCGCATCTGCGCCTACCGCCAGCCGGGCGGGTACCGCAGCGAGTGCCCCGAGGGCTGCAAGCTCTGCCAGGGTAACGGGCACCCGCAGGTAGGCGTCGCCGGCCTGCTCGAAGGGAACGGCGCGGTCCTCGGGAACGACATCCCGAGTGCCGCGGAGCCGCAAGGCAGCCGTGCCGTCCCGGTGGAGGCGCTCCCCAACCCGGCGGTGCTCCACGAGACGGTGACCTAGGGCCAGGCTCTCTCAGCGCAACCGATCAGGTTCCCAGGGCGTCCCCGAGTAGGGCGCCCTGGGCCTTTCGTTATCGGGCTGCGGGTTCCGCCGCGCTGCCCGAGGAGGAGTGGTCACGTGCGACTGGTGATCGCCAACGTGGTAGATGCCTATCGCGATAACGTGGCGCTGATACGCGACCCCGTGCTCAGAGAGCACGAGGTGCTGGACTCGTACTATATCGAGGACCGGACCCTCCTCTGGCACGGCGATCGCAAGCTGGTGGTGACGTCGCTGCCGGTCGATGCCGGCCATCTGCGCTACCTGAAGCGGGCCATGGGCTACGCGCAGCTGGAGAACCTCGCGCCACGGGAGCCTTCCGAGAGCCTGTGCGAGGACATCCTGCGAGAGGCGGACCTCCGGGCGTCGATCGTGGAGCGCCTGCGCGGGGAGGGCGAGGTCGAGCTCATCTCCTTTGTGGGCAGTCGTGAGGTCCTCGCGGTTGCCGAGGCGCTGCGCAGGGCGGGATTGCCCGTCGTGGCGCCCGAGTGCCCATCGGAGGAGTGCCTCGAGGCGCGGGACTATCTCGACACCAAAGCCGGGTTCAGAGAGTTCTTTCGCGCAGCTGTGGCGGCCATCCCCGGCCTCGAGATCCCGGAGGGTGCGGTCGCCTCGGACCCGGCCGAGGCGGCGCGGCTGGCCGTTGCCTTCCTGCAGCGAGGGCGGGCCTGCCTCTGCAAGCCCAACAACAGCCAGAGCGGCGTGGGCTTTGTGATCCTGCGCCCGGGCGAGCTATCCGGCGGCCCTGGCGAGTGGGAGGAGGCGATCCGCACGCGGCTTGCCGGGGACAGGCAGATGACCAGTGACGTGATCGTGGTCGAAGAGCTGATCGAGATGGACTCGAGCGTCGCTGGCGGGTCGCCCTCGATCGAGATGCGTATCCCGGCGGACCCGTCGCGGGATGTCGAGTACATGTACCTGTGCGGCCAGATCGTCACCGCCAGTGGCTACTTCTTTGGCGTCGAGATGCACCGCGAGCTGGTTGAGCCCGACCTGCAGAGGGCCATCGAGGCGGCGGGCGTTGCCGTGGCCCGGGAGATGCGCCGCCGGGGCTATGTGGGCGTGTTCGATATGGACATGGTCGCGGGGGTCGATGGCAAGCTGTACGCCGTCGAGGTCAACACGCGGCGCACCGGCGGCACGCACGCCCACGAGGCGGCCGAGCACCTCTTCGGCCCCCGCTACTGGGAGCGGGCGGCGGTGATCAGCAACAACGAGCTGGGGTTCGCAGGCGAGTCCCTCACCTGGGGCGACCTGCAGCGGCTCCTGTCGGGGCTCCTGTGGCCGATCCGAGGGCGGCGGGAGGGGATCGTGCCCTCCATCATCTCGTCGCTGCCCTCTAACCGGTTTGGCTACGTCGCCCTGGCCGGCGACATCCGCCGGGCGCGCGAGCTGGTCGAGCTGATGCAGGAGCGGCTGGCAGCCTCGGGGCGGCGCATCACCGTATTTGGCGAGGAGCCTGAGGCGGTTGCTGCGACACCTGCCCGCGCCGTGCCAGCACCGGCGGGCGCAGTGTGATGCTGGAGCAGGCGGTAGGGCGCTAGCAGATACGTGGCAGCAACTCGCCGACCATCATATCGAGGATGCGGTGCGCGCCGAGGGTGGTGCGCAGGGAGACCCTGCCGGCCCTCCCTGACCGGACCTGCCCGATGATGGCGGCCTCGCGCCCGAGAGGGTGCGCCTTCATCGCGGCGAGAACCTGCCCGGCCGCTGCCTCGGGCACAATCGCAACCAGCTTGCCCTCGTTGGCCACGTAGAGCGGATCGATCCCGAGCAGCTCGCAGAGGCTCTGCACCGCGGGCCGAACGGGGATGCGTGCTTCCTCTACGATGATCTCGACTCCTGACTGGGTGGCCAGCTCGTTGAGGGTGGTCGCGAGCCCGCCGCGCGTCGGATCCCGCAGGCAGTGGACCTCCGGGCACACCTCCAGCATGGCCTGGACGAGGGTATGGAGGGGTGCCACGTCGCTGGCGATCTCGGCCTCAAAGCGCAGCCCCTCGCGCTGGCTCATGATGGCCATGCCATGGTCGCCGACCGTGCCGCTCACGAGCACTGCGTCGCCGGGCCGGGCGTTGGCGGCCGAGATATCTACTCCAGCCGGGATCACGCCGATGCCCGCTGTGGTGATGAAGCAGCCATCGCCATGGCCGCGCTCCACGACCTTGGTGTCGCCGGTCACAATCGCGACCCCCGCCTCGCGCGCCATCTCGGCCATGGACCGGGCGATCCGCCTGAGGTCGGCGATGGGCAGGCCCTCCTCGATCACAAAGGCGGCGCTCAAGTATCGCGGCTGAGCCCCGCTCATGGCCAGGTCGTTGATCGTGCCGCACACGGCAAGGCGGCCGATGTCGCCTCCGGGGAAGAAGAGCGGCCGGACGACGTAGCTGTCGGTCGTGAAGGCGAGCCGGCCGCCCCCGAGGTCGGCGAGCATCGCCGAATCCTCCAGGCGCGCGAGGATCGGGTTGGTAAAGCTCGCAGCAAAGACCTCTGCGACCAGGTCATGGCTGAGTTGACCACCCGAGCCATGGGCGAGCAGGATCGTGTCGCTCATCGCGCCTCTCCGTACCGGTAGTGGGCGGCGCAGCTCCCCTCGGACGATACCATGCACGGACCAACGGGCTGGTCGGGGGTGCAGACGCGCCCAAAGAGCGGGCAGCGCGTGGGATCAAGGACCCCCCGCAGCACCTCGCCACAGCGGCAGCCAGCGGGCTCTCGCGCCTCGGCGGGTTCCAGGCTGTGCCCCTCGAGGAGGGGAGTGGCATCGAAGCGGCGGAATCGCCCGCATAGCGCCAGGCCGCTGGCCGGAACGCGGCCAAGGCCGCGCCACTCTGCCTCCGACACCTCAAAGACCTTTGCGAGGAGTGCCTGAGCGGCCGGGTTGCCCGCAGCACGGACGCCCCGTCCATACGTGTTGTGCACCTGGGCGATCCCGGCCTCGCACTGCTCCACCAGGTCGGCGATGCCCTGCAGAGTGTCCAGCGGCTCAAAGCCCGCCACCGTACAGGGCAGGGCAAAGTCCCGGGCGACGAACTCCCACGCCGACGAACCGATGATGGCGGAGACGTGCCCCGGGGCGAGAATCCCATCGAGAGCGACCTCGCCGGAGCGCAGGATGGCCGCCATGGCCGGCGGTGTCAGCTTGTGCAGGGAGTAGAGGCGGAGGTTCTCCAGCCCCTCCTTCTCGGCCTGAAGCAGGGCAGCGGCCATGGTTGGCGCCGTGGTCTCGAACCCTACGCCGAGGAGCACGACGGTTTGCGCCGGCTCGCGACGCGCGATCTCGAGGGCATCGAGGCTGGAGTAGATCACGCGCACGTCGGCACCGGCGGCGCGCGCCGTCTGCAGCGAGCCGCGGCTGCCGGGCACGCGCAACATGTCGCCAAAGGTCGCCAGGGTCACGCCCGGCAGGCTGGCGAGGGCGATGGCGCGGTCGAGGTCCGCCGCCGAGGTCACGCAGACCGGGCAGCCGGGTCCTGAGAGCATGGTGATGGAAGGCGGCAGGAGCTGCCGGATGCCGTGACGGAACATGGCGTGGGTGTGCGTGCCACAGAACTCCATCAGTTGCACCGGCCGGCGCGCCCTGTCGTGGATGCGCTGCAAGAGGGCCCGGGCGCGGGCCGGGTCGCGGAACTCGTCGACGTACCTCATGAGGGCGCCTCACCTTCCTCCGCGCCGCTCATGGCATCCAGCTCGGCAAAGAGCTTGAGCGTGGCCTCGGCCTCATCGGGGTCGAGCACGTTGATGGCAAAGCCGGCATGGACCAGCACATAGTCGCCGACGTTGGCCTCGGGCACAAGCTGCAGGCCAATTCGCCGGCGCACGCCGGCAAGGTCTACCTCTGCCTCCTGACCCTCGATCGACACGATCAGGGCGGGCACTGCGACACACATGATCCCATCCTTTCGTCCAAGACCGGCAACCCGGGAGGCCGGCCCCGCTCACTGGCAGCCTGGCAGTGGGCCTCACGGCCCGGCCATCGCCGCCGCGATGGCCGCCTGCCCGAGGGCGACGCCGCCGTCGTTCGCCGGAACCTGCCGGTGAGTCAGCACCTCGAGGCCGGCCGCCGCCAGCCGGGCGACGGTCCAGCCCAGAAGCAGCCGGTTCTGGAAGCATCCTCCGCTGAGGGCGACGGTACGGAGGCCGCTCTCGTGCGCGATCCGCTGCACGGCCGCGACGATGCCCGCCGCCATGCCGGCATGAAAGCGCGCTGCCATGGTCGGCACCGTTGCGCCCGCCCGGATGTCGGCGAGGAGCGCCTCCAGCAGCGGGCGCCAGTCGAGCACCCAGGTGCCGGACTCCTCGTGTAGCCCCAGCGGATATGGCGCCCCATCGCCTGCCGCCGCGACCGCTTCGAGCTCCATGGCCGCCTGCGCCTCGTAGGTGGTGTCGCCGCAGACGCCGAGGAGGGCCGATACGGCATCGAACAGGCGCCCGGCCGAGGTGGTGAGGGGGGTGTTGAGGCGGCGGGCGACCTGCTGCCGCACGATCGAGGCTTCCCCGGCGGGCAGCGTGCCGAGGGCCGGAAAGGCGGAGGCGTCGAGGCCGCCGGCCTCGACGAGGGCCAGCGCCGTACGCAGGGGCCGGCGGATGGCGGCTGCGCCGCCTGGGAGCGGGAACCCGGCCAGATGTCCCGCCCGCCGAAAGCCACCCAGGTCGGCGATCAGCAGCTCGCCGCCCCAGATGTGGCCGTCCGTGCCATAGCCGGTCCCGTCAAAGGCGACGCCGATCACTGGCCCGGTGCGGCCATTGTCGACGAGGCAGCTCGCGACATGGGCATGGTGGTGCTGCACCTCTACGAGCGCGGTCTCTGGCGATCCGGCAGCCCGCGCCCGCGCATACTTGGTGGCCAGGTACTCCGGGTGCAGGTCGCAGGCGATGATGCGAGGCACAATGCGGAACAGGCGCTCGTACAGCTCGATGGAGCGCTCATAGTGCTCGAGCGTCTCCAGGTTTTCCAGGTCGCCGATGTGTGGGCTGAGGAAGGCGTACTCGTCGCGGGTGAGGCAAAAGGTGTTCTTGAGCTCGGGCCCGCAGGCCAGCACCTGCGGTCCCCGGAAGGGCAGCCGCACCGGAAAGGGCGCATAGCCGCGGGCCCGCCGCAGCGGCTGCGGGCCGGTCTCCGGGACGAACCACACTGAGTCGTCATAACGTGCGTAGATGCCACGATTGTGCAGCAGGAAGAGGTCGGCGATGCGCCCGAGGCGGGCGAGGGCCTCGTCGTTCTCCATGGCGATTGGCTCTTCGCTCAGGTTGCCGCTCGTCATCACCAGGGCCGGAGGAAATCCCGGTGCCGGCTCGAGGAGCAGGTAGTGGAGCGGCGTGTACGGCAGCATCACACCGACCGTCCCCGTGCCGGGCGCGACGCCCGAGGCGAGCGGGATCAGCGCTCCCTCGGGAGGAGACGAGTCCGGCCCATGGGCACGCAGCAGCACGATCGGCCTCTCGGGCGACTGGAGCAGCTCTGCTTCCCCCGGGCCAATGAGGCCAACGCGGCGCGCCGTCTGCAGGTCGGGCACCATGATGGCAAAGGGCTTGTGCGGGCGGACCTTGCGGGCGCGCAGTGTGGAAACCGCCTCCTCGGACGTGGCATCGCAGGCCAGCTGGAAGCCTCCCAGCCCCTTCACCGCCACGATCCTGCCTGCCATGATCGCGCGCCGCGCTTCGGCGATGGCGTCCTCGCGCTCGGCGAGCACCTGCCCATCGGGCGCCGTCAGGGTCACCTGTGGCCCGCACTCGGGGCAGGCGTTAGGCTGCGCGTGGAAGCGGCGGTTGCGCGGATCGTCGTACTCCGCCTGGCAGCGAGGGCACATGGTGAAGCGGGCCATGGTGGTGAGGGGCCGATCGTAGGGGATGTCCCGGATGATCGTGAAGCGAGGCCCACAGTTGGTGCAGTTGATGAACGGGTAGCGGTAGCGGCGGTCGGCCGGGTCAAACAGCTCTTGCAGGCAGTCGTCGCAGATGGCGATGTCGGGTGAGACGAGCTGATAGGTGTCGCTCTCGGCCTGGCTGTGGCGGATCTCGAACTGCCGGAGTCCATCGGGCAAGCGCGGCTCGACGGTGATCCCCTCGATGCGCGCCAGCGGCGGCGCCTGGCGGGGCAGGTCCTCGCGAAAGCGCTGCAATGCCTCGGGGGGGCCTTCGACCAGAATCTCTACGCCCGACGATGTGTTGCGGACCCAGCCCGCCAGGCCCAGGCGGGTGGCCAGCCCGTAGACGAAAGGCCGAAAGCCGACGCCCTGCACGACACCGCGGACGTGGATGAACAGGGCTCTCGCGCTGGCACTCATGCGCCCTCTCGCACCCGGGCCACCAGGTCCACCAGCCACTCCGCCCAGGCCTCCAGGCCCTCGCCCGTCGCGCAGGAGACCGGGAAGAGGGGGGCTTCGGCGTTCATGCCCCGTACCAGGCGATGGAAGGCCTCGCGGTCGAAGGAGACGTAGGGCGCCAGGTCGATCTTGTTGAGCACGACGGCATCGACGGCAGCAAAGGCGGCCGGGTACTTGTGCGGCTTGTCGTCGCCCTCGGGGATGCTCGAAACGAGCACGCGCGCCTGCTCGCCGAGGCCGAACTCGACCGGGCAGATGAGATTGCCGATGTTCTCGATGAAGAGGAGGTCTATCTGATCGAGGGGCAGTTCCTCGAGGGCCGCGCCGACCATCTGCGCTTCGAGATGGCAGGCGCCGCCGGTGTTGATCTGCACGACGGGGATGCCGGCGGCGGCGACTCTGTCGGCATCGACGCGGGAGGCAACGTCCCCTTCGATCACGCCGCAGCGTAGCCGGCCGCTGAGGCTGCCTGCGGTGCGCAGGATCAGGCTTGTTTTCCCCGCCCCGGGCGAGGCCATGAGGTTCACCGCACAGATTCGTCGGCTCTCCAGCAGCCTTCGGTTCTCTTGAGCCACGCGCTCGTTGGCACTCAGGATATCGCGCACCACAGGGACCCTGACCACGACACAACCCCCTTGGTTTCAGCTTAACAGAATGGTGTGTGCATTATACGGCGAGAGGGGGCCTGATGCAAGAAAAGGCCTGCCGGTGCGTCTTGCTCCCAACCTGCAGGCGGCTCAGGCGCGGTGTCGCGCGAGCCGGATGCCTCGGGCGGCAGGCGGGTGCGCCTGCCTGGGCCGCCGCCTCGACTTTGGCCTTTCGGAGCGCAACCCGCGGTAC
>DYEI01000528.1 GCA_020725765.1 Anaerolinea sp.
GGGTAGGGCCGGACTGTGGCCCAGCAAAACACCCGGCTGCGGCCCGGGCACCGACGCACCTTGGATGCACCCCAAACCGGCATGGCCTTGACTTTTGCCTGTCGCTGTGAGACAATACCCCCATGATCGTCGACTCCCACACCCACGTCTTTCCGCCGGAGATCATCGCCCGGCGCCAGGATTATCTGGCACGGGACGCCTGGTTCGGTCGGCTCTACGCCAACCCCAGATCCCGGATGGCCACAGCGGAGGAGCTGGTCTCGTCCATGGATGCGGCGGGCGTGGATGTGGCGATCACGTTCGGCTTCGGCTGGGGAGATGCCGGGCTCTGCCGTCTGGCGAACGACTATACAGCCGAGGCGGTTCGGGCCCACGTCGGGCGCCTCGTGGGCTTTGCTGTGGTCAACCCCGCCTCGCGCGACGCTGAGGCCGAGATCGCCCGCAGCGCTGGCCTCGGCCTCGCGGGCATCGGAGAGCTGATGCCCGAAGGCCAGGGCTACTCGCTGGGCGATGCCGACCTCCTTGCGCCAACCATCGAGGCGGCGCGCAGCCTCGGCTGGCCCGTCCTCGTGCATGTCTGCGAGCCGGTCGGCCACGAGTACCCGGGCAAGGGGTCTCCTTCGCTGGACAGCGTCGTGCGGCTTGCCGGCCGCTTCCCCGAGACGACTCTCATCCTCGCCCACTGGGGCGGCGGCCTCCCTTTCTACGAGCTCATGCCCGAGGTGCGCGCCGCGCTGGCCAACGCCTTTTACGACACAGCCGCCTCGCCGCTCCTGTACGACGACGCCATCTTTCGTGTGGCGGCAGAGCTCGCGCCCGGGCGCATTCTCTTTGGCACCGACTATCCGCTCCTCGGCCAAAAGCGGATGCTGGAGCGGGTGCGGTCGGCGGGGCTGGGCGAGGCAGCGCTGCGGGAGATGCTGGGAGGCGCCGCGGCCCGCCTGCTGGCCCTGAAGGAGGGGCCTCGCATGGCGTAGCCATGCAGCAGGGCACCCGGCATCGCGCCTCTCGAGAGGTATGTGGACGAAGGCCATGGCCAACACAGACGAAAGCGACAAGGTCCGTAGCTTTGTAGCCATCGAGCTGGATGTGCATCTATCTGCGGCGCTCCGGGAACTGCAGGGCAGGCTCCAGCGTGCCCCTCTGGCCCGGCTCGGACGATGGGTATCGCCCGAGGGCATCCATCTGACGCTCAAGTTCCTTGGAAACGTGCCGACGGATCGGGTGCCAGAGCTGGAGCAGGCTCTGCGCCGGGCCTGCGCGCGGATTGCTTCGTTCCCCATCGGCATCGCCGGCCTCGGTTGCTTCCCGAGCCTGCAGCGGCCTCGCGTCCTGTGGGTGGGTGTGGAGGAGCCGACGGGTTCCCTGCAGCATCTCTACTCTGCTGTTGAACACGAGCTGGAGCGAGCAGGCTTCAGACCGGAGGACCGCCCATTCACCCCCCACCTCACCCTCGCCCGCATACACGACCACGCGACCAATCGCGAGCGAGCCGAGTTCGGGGCCTGGGTCAGGGAGCAGGCCATCGACCGGGTGGGCGCGATGGAGGTCCGCGAGGTCTGCCTGATGCGCAGTGTGTTGCGCCCAGGGGGCGCGGTCTACAGCCGCCTGGCGACCGTACCGTTACAGGCGGGGGAGGGAGAGAGCGGATGAGAATGCCGGATGGCCATGGTCATCTGATGGTCTTCTCCGGCAACGCCAACCGGCCTCTGGCCTCGGCCATCGCAAGCGAGCTGGGCACGAGTCTCTCCGCTGCTACCGTCAGTGCCTTCCGCGATGGTGAGACACAGGTGCTGATCCACGACGATCTCCGCGGGCACGACGTCTTTGTCGTCCAGCCTACATCCCCACCCGTGAACCACAACCTGGTCGAGCTGCTGATCATGCTGGATGCCTTTCGCCGCTCGGGTGCGGCACGGCGGACTGCCGTGATCCCCTACTATGGCTACGCGCGTCAGGAGCGAAGGGTCACACCCCAGGAGCCGATCTCGGCGCGCCTGGTGGCCGACCTCCTGACGGCCGCCGGGGCCGACCAGGTCGTGACGATGGACCTCTCCGCAGGAGCCATCGAAGGCTTCTTCGATCTGCCCGTGGAGCACCTGCAGGCGGCACCGGTTCTTGCCCGGGCCTTTGCGGGAGTCAGCCCTGCCGATGTTGTGATCGTGGCGCCGGATATCGGTGCGGTCAAGCGTGCGGAGGCGTTCCAGCGCCTGGTGGCGCCGGGTGCTCCGGTCGCGGTCGTGTTCAAGGAGAGGCCAGCGCCAGACCGGGTTGCCGTGAGCGAGATGGTCGGCGAAGTGCGCGGGCGGCACGCCATCCTGATCGACGACATCATCTCGACCGGTGGCACGCTTCTTGGCGCCGTAGAGATGGTATTGGCGCGCGGCGCACGGAGCGCGTCGGCGGCAGCCACGCATGGGGTCTTTGCGCCCGGCGCCCTCGAGGCTCTGGAGGCGTCGCCACTGGAGCGCATCGTCGTGACCGACACCATCCCCGTCGAGCCACGGGGCCGGCTGGAGGTCGTCAGCGTGGCCTCGCTCTTTGCACGAGCCATTGCGCGCATCCACGGGGTTCCGGCAGCAGAGCGAGAGGCGGCACCCGCGTCCTGACTCCCGGCCACAGTCCGGATGGGGTGCTCCCCAGCCATCACGGTCACTACCGGAGGTGCAGGTATGGTCACTCGTTTTGTGGACCGGCGTGATGCCGGACGCCGGCTGGCAGAAGCGCTCGGCTTCCTGAAGGGTCGCCGCGACCTCCTGGTCCTCGCGGTACCCAGAGGCGGGGTCGTCGTGGGCGCAGAGGTCGCCCGCGCCCTGCAGGCACCCCTCGACGTCTTTATTGCACGCAAGATCGGCGCACCGGGCAATCCCGAGCTGGCGATCGGCGCGGTAGCGCCCGATGGCACCACCGTGCTTGACGAGGAGCTGGTCGCCCGCCTGGATGTGCCGGACGGCTACATCCGCGCGGCGACGGAACGGGAGCGCGCCGAGATCGAGCGGCGCATGCACACCTACCGCGGAGACCGTCCTCCGCTGCAGGTCGAGGGGAAAACGGTGGTGCTCGTGGATGACGGCGTCGCGACCGGCGCAACCACCCTGGCCGCCATCCGCGCTCTTCGCAAACAGAAGCCGCGCGAGCTGATCCTCGCTGTGCCGGTCGGGCCGCCAGATACGGTCGCCATGCTCAGCCGCGAGGTGGACCGCGCTGTCGTCCTCTCCACGCCCGAGCTGTTCTACGCGGTCGGCGCCTTCTACGAGGTCTTTGATCAGACGACCGACCAGGAGGTCATCAGTCTGCTCAGAGAGGCCGCCGAGAGTGAGCGCCACGCGGAGGCGGTGCCTTAGGGCCCATCCGAAGGGGGGAGGGGCGTGGGGGAGCCAGCACCGCATGCTGGCAGCCCGGGCTGCCAGCACGCGAGCCCAAACAGTCACAGGGTACACTCATCCGGAAGGCCGCCCGGCCCCGAGCCTCCGACGGGCTACGGACGGGTGAGCTCGACCCAGGCGCTCTCGATCGCCTCGCGGTTCGGAAGCAGGACCATGGCGCCCTCCGGTGTGACCCAGTTGGTGACCATGGTGCTGTCCAAGACGCGCGTGCGGTAGGCGTCGGCCTCGAGCCGCATGGCCAGCCCCACGAGCGCGAGGACCTGAGCCGGCGACAGGTCGGTGTCGGCCGCATCAGCCAGGGCGGGGATCAGCCTCGGGAGCTGCGGCACGACGGCCGGGCGGAGGGCTGCATCGCGCATGGCCAGCAGAATCTGCTGCTGCCGCCGACAGCGGTCGAGGTCGCCAGCGTCGTGGCGGGAGCGGGCGTACCCGAGGGCGGTGCGCCCGTCCATGTGCTGCCAGCCCGGGCTCACCATCAGGTGCCACAGCCCACCTGATCCGTCATCCAGCCACTCGTCGTATGCCCGGTCGGCATAGACCCGTATGCCACCAAGGGCGTCGATCATGCGCTCGAGGCCTTGAAAGTCGATGCGCACATAGGCGTGCACCGGAATGCCCAGGTTCTCCTGCAGGGTTGCTCCGAGCAGGCGCGGGCCACCACCGGGTCCATACAGCTTTTCCCCCATATAGTCCACGGTGTTGATGCGGTTCGGCTCGCCGCCGGGGATGGTGACCCACAGGTCGCGAGGGATGCTAAAGAGCCCGACCATCTGCGCGCCAGGCCGCACGGCCACGACGATGATCGAATCGGTCCGCCAGGCCGCGGAGAGGTGAGGCCGGCGATCGGTGCCGAGGAGCAGGATGTTCAGGTCCTGGCTGGCCGTCGGCTGAGGCCCCGTCGCGGGGGTTGGCTGCGAGGCGGAAGGTGTCCCCACACTGGCCGGACCGGCGGTTGGATCAGGCCGCTGCGCGGGCACCGTGGCGATGGCGGCCGTCGGCGACGTGCCGGCCGTGGGGAGACCGAGCGGCTCGGGTGGTGTGGCAGCCTCGAACCACACAGAGAGGCCAAAGAGGCACCCACCCAGGAGGGCCAGGGACGCGAGGAGCAGCGCCACACGTCTGAGCGGCACCCGTCTGTCGGGCCGGACGGAGGGGGCTTGGGAGGAGCGCATGTCAGCGAGCGTGCAACCTCCGTTTCCGTCGTGTCTCCACAATGAGGGCGATGGCCACCAGCAGAGCCTCGGTCACGAGGGTGAGCCAGGGGACGGGCCCACCTCCCAGGAACCATGGAATCCCCGGGCTGACATAGTCGTCGTAAGAGTAGAACGGCCAGAGCCAGGGCAGGGCCCCCTCGCCGGGCATGATGTCGCAGAGGAGATGGGCGCTGTAGCCTCCGAGCCAGCTCAGCCCCCAGCGCCAGTCTCCATGGCGTTGGCGCCCTGCCAGCGCCACGCCCAGCGCTGATACGACCAGCGCCAGCAGCGAGTGTGCAGGCACCCGCGTCCACCGCGAGGCGTGCAGGATGTAGAAGACGAACTTGTCCACGAGGTCCGGCACCAGCCCCGCGAGCACGGCCACCCTCAGATCAAGGCCGAAGCGACGAGAGACCAGCACCGCGGCCGCCACATGTCCTGGAAGGATCACCCTCTGGTCCGCTCCTGCAACATACCCTGACGCCCGGCGGACGGGGCAGCAAGCCGCATCCCCTCGGCATCCAATGCACCTCGCCCGCCGGTTGGGTCGAGGCGGCCGTCCGGCGCCGGTCGCTCTCCGAGATGGGAGCCATCATAGCGCCCCCCGGCCTGCAAGTCAACACGGGAGAGTACGGGGCTGAGGTCCCTTGGGCGCCGCGCCGGGGCGGCTAACGTGCGCACCGACGGTCTGTAAGAGAGCGTCAAGGCCAAAGGGCTTGGCGAGAAAGCCGTCGGCACCAGAATCGGCCGCGATGGCGGCGCCGTCACGGGCCGCCGACATGGCAATGATAGGGGCGTGCGGCTGCGGAGTCTGGTGGTAGGCCCGGATGAAGGAGGGCCCATCCATAATGGGCATCCAGATGTCGAGGATGATGAGGTCCGGGGGCTGCGCGAGGATAAGCGCCAGCGCCTCCGCGCCGTTGGAGGCGGTAACCGTGACATAGCCCTCGTCTGTGAGCACCTCGCCGATAAAGTCGAGGATGCTCTCGTCGTCATCGACAACGAGGATGCGGGCGCCGGCGTTCACGGTAGCCAGCCTTTCCTGCGGCACATACCCGGCTGGCCACGACGAGCGCGCGAGATCCCAAGCCTGGGACATTCCGGCACGTGCTTCGGGTGCAAGAGCGTCTGGGCACAAGGGTCAACCACCTCCGTTGCCCTGTCGGAGGCGCGCACGCGCCGGGCCCATCTGCCCCAGGATATCCGGGGCCTTTGTGACGAGGCGACCGACGCTGAGAGATTTAACCGCTGAATGGTAGCACGAAACCTAATACTCGTCAAAGCGGGGTCAGCCCACTTGCCCCGCTCTTTCCTCAACTTGCGTTCTGTGCTACAATGACCAGGGAGACGGCTGCACGTGACTGGGCCGTCGGCCTCCTTCTCGCTGTGCCCGATCGCGCATGGTGGGGACTCATGAGATACCGCCCCGGCGATGTCATCCTGAACGGCAGGTACCGCGTAAGCGGATGGCTTGGAAGAGGCAGCCTCGGCGAGGTCTACCGCGTCTGGGATACCCGGCAGAACGCCCTCCGTGCGGTTCACATCGTGGCCCGCGACATGCCGGGAGTAGATGATCTGACCGTGCGCAGCTTTAGAGAGCGCTGCGCCCTCGCCGCCCATCTCGGAGCCCTGCTCGACCACCCCAACGTCCTCAAGGTCTTTGGCATGGAGGAGTCCGAGGGTGAAATAGGGCTGGTGATGGAGTACGCACCGGGCGGAAGCCTGCAGGACCGCCTCGACGTTGAAGGCAGGCTCTCCGTCGACGAGACCGTCCGCCTGGCTCTGGAGGCCTGTGCCGGGCTGTCTGCCATCCATGAGAGGCTCGGGGCGGTCCACCGCGATCTAAAGCCCTCCAACATCCTCTTTGGCGAAGGCGGCGTGGCCAAGATCGCCGACCTTGGGCACGCCCAGATTCCCGGCAGAGCATCCGGGTTGCACCCCGAGAACCACACATACGCCTCACCGGAGCAGGATGGGGACGACACGCTCCTCCTGCCGACGTCGGATGTCTACTCTCTCGGCTGTGTGCTCTTCGAGTGCCTCACAGGCAAGGTCTACAAGGCCGCTCACGTGCGGGGCTCACGGGTGCGGGAGCACCGCCGGGCGGCACCGCTGTGGCTCGAGGCGATCGTTACCCGTGCCCTGGCCGAGACTCCCGGTCGCACCGCAGCGGACGATGCCCTCCCCTCCAGGCGCTACCGTTCGGCGGAGCTGATGCGGGCCGAGCTGGAGCGGGGCTGGCGCGCACTCGTGGCGCGGCGTGAGGAGCAGGCGAGGCTCAGGAGAGAGGCGGAGGGGCTGGCAGGCAGACCCATCGTCCGCTGGGCGGCCGCTGTGCTCGGAGCAGCAGCCCTGATCGCTGCCGGAGCCGCCGCGGCGCGCCCCCTCTGTGAAGGGCAGGCCGGCGCCGGACCGGCACCCATCGCCTCGACGCCAGCCCACGTGGCCGCAGCGGAGCCCCGAACCCCGACGGCAACGGCGCGCCCGACTGCGTCGCGCACCCCCTTCCCCAGCCCAGTCCCTGCCATCACCGCCATCTCGGGTCCACCGGAGCCGACGATGACGCGCAGGCCAACGGCAACGACCACGCCGAGCCCGACTCCGCCACCTCCGACGCCCTCGCCGGCTCCAACGGAAGTTCCCACGGACCCCTCGCTGGCCAGGCTCGCCGAGTTCCGGAGCGTCGAGGTCCCCGGCAGCTCTTCATGCCAGCTGTGGCTTGCGCTGGAGCCACCATGGACCGGCGTCGCGAGCGTCACGCTCGAGTTCTACGATCCAGGCAGTTCGGCACTGGTGCTGGTCAAGGAGGCCCGGGAGGATGGGGCCGGTTACCGCCTCGATGCCCCAATACCGCCGGGCACGTACTATGTAAAGGTGACCTGGTGGGACCCTCAGCATGGCTTCGTAGGCCGGCCGCCCGTCGTCCCGGGCGTGGCCCGCGAGGGCGAGATCGTCATCGCCTCAGACGGGAGTTGCCGGTTCCCTTGCGCTCCCCAGGTCATCGCGCAGGGCAGGCCATAGAGTGCCCGTCCGCCCCCGAAGAGCCGGTAGTTTAATGGCTGGAGTTTGGCCTTTCCAGGTCCTCGCCCCTCACTGCTTCCTCTATCGTCCGTCAGCGGTCGTGTGGCGCGACTCGTGCTGTAATATCCCCGGCCCCGGCCCTTCAGGGGCGGACGGGCGGCTTTGGCCGCCGTCCCTCGGCCCTTGCCGGAGGGTACCCCATGCCCGCCGCCGAGGCGGGGGCGAAGGGGGCGTCTTAGGCTATGGAGGGCCGTTGTGGATTCCCCGCCCCCGCGGCGCGCTATGCATTACCCACAAGCCGGGCTGCACAGCATCACAGGGGATGAGATAGCGCCCTGGCGCCCATCCCAGCGGAAAACCCGCCGTACACACCGCTGCTCGGGACACGCCGAGCGGCAGCCGCGATGTCCTGCAACTGGGTGCCCCCACCCCTGCCCCTCCCCCTGGCAGGCGCCGGGCGCCCGCCAGGGGGAGGGTCAGGGGTGGGGGCGGCTCCGCGAAGTGCCGCGCAGGCCACGGGCGCCTAC
>DYEI01000529.1 GCA_020725765.1 Anaerolinea sp.
CAAGGGTGGACAGCCTTCTTCCGTCGTAGGGCGAGGGCATGGCCCATCGAGGGTCCCCCACCCCTAACCCCGCCCGCGCCGCGGCGCAATCCATTACCCACAAGTGACCTGGGGGGAGTGCAGGCGCCCGCGGCCTGCGCAGCATCTCGCGGAGCCGCCCCCTCCCCTGACCCCTCCGTGGAGTTTGGCCTTTTGAGGTCCTCGTTCGCCACTATTACCTCCATCGCGCGTCAGCAGTCGTGCGGCGCGGCTCGTGCTGTAATGCCCCCCCCCCCCACCCCTCCCCCCGGCGGGCACGTCGTGCCCGCCTGGGGGAGGGGTCCGGGGTGGGGGCATCACAGCACGAGCCGCGCCGCACGACTGCTGACGGGCGATGGAGGTAATCGTGGGGGGCGAGGACCTCAAAAGGCCAAACTCCACGCCAGGGGAGGGGGCGGCTCATCGAGGTGTTGCGCAGGCCGCGGGCGTCTGCGCTCCCCCCAGGCCACTTGCGGGTAATGGATAGCCTTGGGCGAGGGCATGGCCATTGAGGGACCCTTACGCCTAACCCCGCCCCTGCGGCGCGGGGCCAGGGGGATGCTGCCATGGTCATACCCCCAACTCTCGCCCGATGGCGCCAATGGCCGCCGGGTGCACAACAGCCAGGCTGTCTATCTCTACCGCAGATGCGCCTTCGGCGAGGAAAGCCCCGGCGTCGGCTGCGGTGAGGATCCCACCGCGGGCGACAAGGGGGAGATCGACTGCCTGCCGCACCTCGCGGAGGGCGTCGAGGACCAGGGGGTGCAGCAGGGGCCCGTGCACCTCGACGGGGCGCGGCGGTTCGTCCTCAGCCAGCCGGGCGAGCCCCCGCGGCGGCGCGGCGACGACGAGGGCGTCGGACAGGTCGCGCACGGCCCGGGCACAGGCCGCCGCCTGTGTCAGCGGCACGCGGGCGAGGAGCGGTAGCTCCACTGCCTCCCGCAGCGTGGCCAGCGCGGCGCGGGCGAGCTCGAGATCGCCGGGCTGCAGGTCCACCTCGAGGGCGCTCACACCCAACTCCTCGAGGCGTTCTCCGGCGCGGGCCACACCGTCCGGATCGGAGGCCATCACGCGCGCCAGGACGGGCAACTCACCCGCCGCCCGCAGGAGCCGGCGCAAGCCGGAGATGGAGTGAGCGCCGGGCGCGATCTCCAGAACGACGCCACCGGGCCGCTCGACAACCCGGCGCGGCCTGCGTCGCGCTCCACCGATCTCGGGCGCGACGACGGCGCCCAGCACATCACGGTCGCAGAGTGAGAGGAGCTCGGCGGTGCAGTTGGCGAGCAGCAATGGGCTTCTGACGAGCAGGCCAACCTTGTGCTGCGGCGCCAGTTGCACGGTCACTGCGGCGGGTACTCCTTGAAGTACTGGACTATGGCGTCCACATAGGCCTGTGCGAGGGCCTCCTGCGCATCCTCGCGCACGATGAGGTAGGCCTCCGCGTCGCAGGTTATAAAGATCGGCTCGCTCAACACACCCGGCATGTTGCTCGGCCGGACGATGATCTCGTCCTTGGGTCCGAGGATCATCAGATGGTGGCCGGGATCGCCGGGGTAGGCCGGCGCGTGGTCGATCAGGACGCCCCGGTCGCTGGGCTCGTGCCCCACGCTGCGCAGGGCGGCGAGGACGTTCTGGTGTACCAGGGTGGCGAGGCGCAGATTGCGGTCTCCGAAGGGACGATCGGGGCAGTAGTAGGTCTCGGTGCCTCCCGTGGCCCGCCACAGCTCCTCATCGTCGCACTCCCAGGCGTTCAGGTGCACGGAGAGCAGGATGTCCGCGCCCGACTCGTTGATGAGGTCAGTGCGCGTCTGGACAACGTCGCGCAGGTCGATCTCGCCATCGCCGGTGACATCCCGCTCATAGAGGTTGGGATCATAGTCGCCGTCGCGGGTGTAGAACACGCGGTAGCCGAGGGCTTGCAGCTTGGCGCCGATGCGGAGGGCGAGCTGCAGCGTGATGGTGCTCTCGTGCAGGTCCATCTCCCCGGCACGGTTAAAGTGTCGCGCGCCCAGGTCCTCGCCGCCATGGCCCGGGTCGAGAGCGACGAGCGGCCTCTGACCGGGGATGCGCGTCGGCGTCGGCGAGGCCGCGGCAGTCGCGCTCGCCTGGGGCTGGGTGGCCGGAGCAGTCTCGCGGATGGTGGCGGGGGTGATGGCCGCGACCCTGACCGGGCTCGGGCTCGGTGAGGGCGTCGGCACCCGGCTGGTGTGCACGCATCGGGCCAGCAGCAAGGCGACAAACAGGCAGGAAAGGCAAAAGCCGACGAGTCTCTTCATCCGATGAGCTCCCTGAGATCGAAGACCGGGCCCGCGGTACAGACGCGGCGAGGCCCGCGATGGGTGTCGGCGAGGCAGGAGCCACACCAGCCCAGGCCGCAGGCCAGCCTCTTCGCCACAAAGCACTCGACCTGCCCGGGCCGCAGCGTTTGCAGACCGCTCCAGCGGGGAAGGTCCTCCATGGACGCGGCGATGGCCGTCTGGTCGGCCCAGGTCAGGTGCTCGGCCACTACTTCCCAAAAGCCCGCGGCGGGGGCCGGGATGACCTCCACGGCGCCGGGCACAATGGCAGCCAGATTCCGCGCGGCCGCTGCCTCGAGGACGATGCTGACGCAGAGATCCGATGCCAGGGCCCGCGCCGCGAGGCCCAGCAGCGGCGCGACCGGGCCGGTCTGTGTCGCCAGCAGCAGCCGACGGGTAGCCGGTTGCAGGTCGAAGCCGCGTCCGAGAGGTCCCACCACGCTGACGCGCTCACCGAGCGGTCGGCGGGCAAGCCAGACCAGAGCCGGATCGTCCTCTGCGAAGAGGAAGGAGATGCTCTCCTCTTCGAGGCGCAGGAAGGGCAGCGCGCGGCGGAGGTACGGGTCCCAGCCCTCGGCGCAGCGCACCATGGCGAACTGCCCCGGGCTCGCCGCGCGCGCGATCTCGGGTACTACCATCGTAACCAGGTGCTGCCCGCCGGCGAGCCGGGCCCCGGCTGAGATCACGGCCTCAATCTCGAGCGGCGCTGCCATCGTTGCCACCTCTGCAGGCCAGGATTCAGGAGGGAACCTGGCAAAGATCGCCGGGTCTAGGCGCCCTGCGCTCTCTTACCCTGTGGTGAGTCGGCGTCGCAACGGTCGGCCATGCACGGCTCGTGACCTATGGGGCCTCCTGCAGCGCCTCGATGAGCCGGAAGGGGTCGCTGGAGATGACCGGTGTGCCGTACAGCTCCATGGCACCGATGTCGGAGGTGCGGTTGGTGAGGGAGCCACGGTCCACGATGCGGGTGATGGTGGGAAAGCCGGTCCAGTCCTCCTGTACGGCATCGATCGGGCGCAGATAGACGGCCACGTTAAAGCTGCGTACGCCCAGCCGGCTCACATAGGTGTGCAGGACGCGGTAGAGCGCAGCAGCCATATCCCGGTTCAGGCGCGGGCCGATGAGCAGCACTTCCTTCTCTTTGACCGGAGTCAGGTGAGCCAGCACGTGCACGTCGCCGAAGGTTGTGGCCAGGCCCAGGCTGCGGTGTACGGCTACAAGATCGTCAAAGTAGCTCACGTCGTGTGCGACGCGATACAGCAGGGCGGCACGGCGGAGCGCCTCGACACGCGCATAGTGGATGCCGCGGCTGAGGGTCATCTGCGCGTGGCCGTGGATGATCGACGCGCCGGCCCGCCAGAGCCCGTTCCACAGGAAAAAGAAGTAGCGGGCGGCACCATCGGCGTTGTGGGCCTTGCGTGCCCAGGTCAGCGCCGTGTCGACATAGTCGGCGATGGCCTCCTCGGTGAAGGAGAGGGGATTATGCTCGTCAAAGATCACCAAACCGTGGAAGCCGTCGTACTTGGCGACGTTGGAGGCCGTGATGCAATGCTTGCCCCGCACGCGGCCAAAGACGTCCGCGGGGGTGCCGTGCTCGGGATCGCAGAAGGGGTCGCCTGTCCTGGCGATCTCCGCCTCGACCTGCGCGTCGGTCTGGGCCTCCATGGGGCGGCTGGCCCGTAGCTCGTTGTAGAGGGCGCCTTCGAGGGTGATGAGGTTGGTAACCTTGACGATCCGTTGCTCCTCGACAGCGGCGACGGAGCCAAAGTACTTCTCGATCCAGGGATGCATGCTCTCCGGGGGGTGGAGCCGACCCGTCGTGGTGCTGATGAGGTAGATGCGGGCGACGCGGTCCCGCTCCTCCTGTGGCAGGGCGAGCACCATCTCCTGCAACTGAGCGATGCTGCGTTGAGTGTCGGTCAAGCGATACCTCCGCAGGGGGTTAGTGCAGCAGGCGCGATGTTAGCATAGGAGAGGAGAAATGGCAAACGAGGTCCCACTGGGAGAATGGCGGCGGCCGTTCTTCGTTCATGATTCTGTCTGCAAGGCGGGAGTCGCGCGCCGGTGCGCTCTCGCAACACCGGATCGCCGTCGTCAGCACTGCCGGGCGGCCATCCCAGCAGCGCTCTGCCTGCTGCGAGGCCCCCGCCGCCCGGCACCCCATTACGGTCATCTCGCCTCGAGTGTGAGCTGTTCAGGTCCCGCCAGGCTCTAGGCAGGGCCGGCCACCAGCGCCGGTAACCCCAGCAGCCGCGCGGCGTTGCGGTAGTAGACCTTCTCGAGCACGTCATCCGGCAGGCCGAGGCCGTAGATGCGCCACCGGCCCTGTCCGCCCGCCCTCTCCTCGTCGCCGCTGTAGGCAAAGTGCTCGTCCCACGTCTCGAGGAAGCGGAAGTGCACCTCGTAGGAGGGATACGGTCCAGGTATCAGGTCGGTGCCAAACAGGATGCGGTCAGCGTGCTCAAGGAAGAAGCGGCGCGCCGAGTATGGCTGGCGCCCCAGCTCGGCCAGCCGGGCCGCGATGTCCACGCAAAAGTTGGGCGCCTGCTCGAGCAGCGCGCTGACCCAGGCCAGGTTCTCGGGATAGCATCCCACGTGTGCGCCGATAAAGGTCGTGCGCGGATGCCGCCGCACGACGTTGGCCATCCCCTCAACGAGCGTCTCGAAGGGAGGATACTCCGGCCCGAAAAAGTGCCAGTCCGGGAATGCCAGGAGCTCCTCGTAGCGCTCGTTGTGCCGGTCGAGGGGCCAGAAGAAGGCGACGGGGTCGGCGATGTGGATGAGGACGGGCACGCCGAGTTCACCCGCCCGCGCCCATAGCGGATCAAGCCGGGGATCGTCGACGGCGACGAGCCGGCCTTGCGCATCCCGCACCTTCAGGCCCAGGTTCTTCCAGACCTTCAGCCCCTGTGCCCCGCGGCGGACCTGGGCCTCGAGCCGGTTGGCCGCCCACTCGCCAAAGTCCTGCGGGTGGTCGGCCCAGCGGTCCCAGGGAACCCCGCCGAAGCAGGCAAAGCGCTCCGGCGCAGCAGCCTTGAAGGAGTCGAGGCGCTGGTGGAGGATCTCCTCGCCCCAGCCGCCATCGAGATCGACGACGGCACGCACGTTGGCGGCGTCCATACGGGCTAGGAGCTCCTCCGGCGGCATGGCCGGGTTCACGACTCCAAAGGTCTTGCCGAGGTGTGAGTGGGCGTCGATCACAGGGAAGCGGGGGCTCGCCACACGGTGCGCGGGTACGACCAGCGCCGGTCGTGGCTGAAAGTCTCTGAGCAGCATCTCCTCGGTCATAGCTGGCCTTCCTCTTCCGGTCGCCTCCCGGGGGCAAGCGCATTGCGACGCCCTGCCCTTTGGCCTATAATGGCCTCGGGCTGAGAGCAAGGCTCTCAGCCGACAGCTCGGTTCCCCGGAGGTCCGATGACTCTATCTCACCTCGATGAGCGCGGGCAGGCGCGCATGGTAGACGTGGGCGAGAAGCCCATAACGCGCCGCGAAGCCGTGGCCCGTGGCTGGGTGGTCATGCAGCCCGAGACGCTGGCGCGCGTGCAGGAAGGTAACCTCCCCAAAGGGGATGTGTTCGCGACCGCCCGCCTTGCGGGCATCCAGGCTGCCAAGCGCACCTGGGAGCTGATCCCGCTGACCCATCCACTGCCTCTGGATTCGGTGGCGGTCGAGGTCCAGGCCGACGAGGCCTCGAATGCCGTCGAGATCACCGCCACGGTGCACGTCACCGCTCGTACCGGCGCCGAGATGGAGGCCCTGACCGCCGTGGCTGTGGCTGCCCTGACCATCTACGACATGATCAAGGGCGTGGATCGCTCCGCACACATCGAGTCCATTCGCCTAGTGAAAAAGTCCGGCGGCAAGAGCGGGACCTGGGAGCTCGACGAGCGGGAGCTGGGCGGCAGACCCTACTGAACCGGCGTGGGCGCTGCCGTCTGCCCGTTACTCAACCTCCGGCCAGTCCAGCATCTGCACCCAGACCCGGGTTCCCGCACTGACCTTGCCGGGCTGCTTGGGGATGATGGCCAGGCCGTTGGCGCGAACCATGGATGACAGGATTCCGGAGCCTTGCGGGCCGGTCAGCCGCGCGGTCCACTGACCGGTGATGTCCTGAGTCACGATGGCACGCAGGAAGCGGACCCGGTCCGCATAGCTCTTGGCATCGTCGAGCAGGGTGGCCTCGATCTCGGGCTTGCGCAGCTGCCGCCGGCCCTGCATCTTGAGGATGGCAGGGCGGGCGAACTGCTCGAAGACGACCATCGCCGATACCGGGTTGCCCGGCAGGCCGAGCAGGGGCACCCCACGCAGGTGGCCGAAGGCCATCGGCTTTCCGGGCTGCATGCGCACCTGCCAGAAATCGATGTGGCCGAGCTGGTGAAGCACGCGCTTGACCAGGTCATAGTCGCCGACGGACACACCCCCGGAGGTGAGGAAGAGGTCGGCGCCCTGAGCGATGCCCTGCTCGATACGGTCGGTGACTTCGGCAACGGTGTCCCGGGCGATGGGCAGTAGCAGCGGGATGCCACCGTACTTGAGCACCTGGGCATAGTTGGAGTAGCTGTTCGAGTTCCGGATCTTGCCGGGAGCGAGGGGCTGGTCGATGTCGACCAGCTCGTCGCCCGTGGCAAGCACGGCGACGCGCGGCCGCCGGGTCACCCGGACGCGCGGACGGGCCAGTGACGCAAGCAGGCCGATCTCTGGGGGGCGCAGCAGGGTGCCACGCTGGATCACGAGCTCCCCGCGGCGCACGTCCTCGCCCGCCCGGCGGACGTTGTCGCCGGGGCGGACGGCGCGCATGATGCGCACCTCGCCTGTGGCCCGCCGTGCCCCGGTGGTGCCCTCGTCGGTCTGCTCGAAGGGCACGACGGCGTCGGCTCCGGGGGGCATGGGCGCGCCGGTCATGATGCGGATGGCTGCTCCGGGGCGCAAGGGCTCGGCCGGGGCGGTGCCAGCCGGGAGGTCCGCCTGGACGGCAAGCACCACGGGCTGGTCGGGTCCGGCGTCGGCGACGTCTGCGGCGCGAACGGCGTAGCCATCCATGGCCGAGTTGTCGAAGGGAGGGATGTTCTCTCCGGCAAGGACATCCTCGGCGAGGGTTCGTCCCAGGGCCTCGAGGAGGGGGACCTCCTCGGGCTCCAGGGTCTCGATACTGGCCAGGATTTCCTGGCGGGCCTGCTCTACTTCCATAAACAGGAACTCTTCGCGCATGGTCTGCTCCAGGCGTTAGGTCTGGCTTCAGTATAGACAAATGCGCGGAAGCGACAAGCTGTCGCCAGAGGCAAGGAGGAGCATTCGTGTACCGCGTTGGGATTCTCACGGTGAGCGATCGTGCCGCGCGGGGCGAGCGGGAGGATCGCAGCGGCCCCCTGCTGGCCGAGACGATAGCCGGGCTGCCAGGCGCCGAGGTTGTGGCGCGGGCCATTGTCCCCGACGAGCGGGAGGAGATCGAGGCGGCCCTGCGCCGCTGGGTGGCCGAGGGGCTGGACCTGGTGCTGACAACCGGCGGAACCGGCCTCAGCCCCCGTGATGTGACCCCAGAGGCGACCCGGGCGGTCATCGAGCGGGAGACGCCGGGGTTTGCCGAGGCCATGCGCGCGGCGAGCCTGGCGATCACACCCCATGGCATGCTCTCCCGGGCGGTTGCGGGCATTGCCGGGTGTACTCTCATCGTCAACCTCCCGGGGAGCCCGCGGGCGGCCCGCGAGAACCTGCTGACGATCATGCCCGCGCTGCCGCACGGCCTGGACAAGCTCAAGGGGGATACAGCCGAGTGTGCCAGGCCAGCGGTATCCTCCTGAGGCAGATTCTGCTGCCCTGGAGCCATACTCATCCTCCATGTGGGCGGGGCAACACCTCGACCCCGGGGGCAGGCTCACCTGCGCTGCCGGCAGGGTCCCCACCCCCGCTGCCCCCTCCCCCGGTCGGCTTGCGTGCCGACCCGGGGGAGGGGGCCCTTTTTTGTGGGGTGTTTTGTGGCGGCGCGCGTAGCGCGCCGCCACGAAACACCCCACTGTAGGCATCTCCCCTCCCCAGGCGGGCGCCGCGGCGTCCGCCTGGGGAGGGGCTGATGATGGCTGGCAGAGTGCGAGATGCCCCAAGACCGAACTACGCCCGGCTGGAGGCGGCATCTTGTCCGCAGGCGAAACTTGTGATACAATGCACAATGTGAGAGCAGAAAGGCCAGCCGCAAGAGGAGGTAGCGCGTGAGACTGACGAGGGCCGCCGACTATGGGGCGCGTGGCACCCTCTATCTGGCCCGTCAGCCGCGTGACCGGGTCGTCCTGGTTGGGGAGATCGCGCGGGCAGAGGGCGTGCCGGAGAGCTATCTGGCGAAGATCTTTCAGAGCCTTGCCAGGGCAGGGCTCGTCCGCTCGCACCGCGGCGCGCGCGGAGGCTTCAGTCTGGCCCGGCCTGCGGCTGAGATCACTCTGCGGCAGATCATCGAGGCGATCGAGGGGCCGCTGGCGCTCAACCGTTGCCTCGATCCCCGTGAAGGCTGCGAGTGCAGCCCCACCTGCCCGATATACGCCCCGCTTGCAGCAGTGCAGGAGAGGCTGATGGCATCCCTCGATGCCATCACGCTGGATGCCATGGCCATGAAGGATTCTGTTGGCGATTGAGGTTCGCGGCCTGATGGGGCGGATCGGATCGCTCTCCCATCACCGCGCCTATCCATTACCCACAAGTGGCCTGGGGGGCGCGTAGGCGCCCGTGGCGTTCGCAGTATCTCAGATCGGAAG
>DYEI01000530.1 GCA_020725765.1 Anaerolinea sp.
CGCGAGGTGTCGCGCAGGCCGTGGACGCCTGCGCTTCCCGCAGATCACTTGTGGGTAATGGAGAGCGCGCCGCGGGGGCGGGGTTAGGGGTGGGGGCCTCAATGGGCCATGCCCGCACCCAACGACCGAAGAAGGCTGCCCGCCCTTGAACTGGGGAGGGGCTCATGACGGCTGGCAGAGTGCAAAATGCCCCGATATTGAACTGCACCCTGGATAGGCCCGGTGATTGCCAGGCCGGCCCTTCCGTGGTATCATCCCCGCGCACCAACCCAAAAGGGGGTAACCTCATGCGCACACCCAACATCGCTGCCAACTGGAAGATGCACAAGACGGTGGCCGAGGCCCGCGCACTGGTCCAGGCCATGATGGGGGACCTGCAGGGTCTGCAGGGGGTCGAGTGCGTCCTTTGCCCGCCGTTCACGGCCCTCCAGGCCGTCGCCGAGCTGGTCCGCGGCACCGGCATCGCCGTCGGTGCGCAGGACATGTACTGGGAGGAGCAGGGCGCCTTCACCGGCGAGATATCGCCGCTGATGGTCAGAGAGCTCGGCCAGTACGTGATCATCGGCCACTCTGAGCGGCGCCAGTACTTTGGCGAGACCGATGAGACGGTCAACCGCAAGGTTCACGCTGCACTCGCCCACGGGCTCATCCCGATCGTGGCCGTAGGTGAGAATCTGGCGCAGAACGAGGCGGGGGAGACGGAGGCGTTTGTGTCGGGCCAGGTGCGTCGGGGCCTTGCGGGGCTCTCGCCCGAGCAGGCCCGCCGCATCATCGTGGCTTACGAGCCGATCTGGGCCATCGGTACCGGCAGGCCGGCAACGGGCACGGACGCCAACCGCATCATCGGCGGAGTTGTGCGGGCCACGCTCGGCGAGATGTTTGGGCGCGACGTGGCTGAGGAGATCCGCATTCAGTATGGAGGCTCCGTCAAGCCGGATAACATCGCCGAGTTCGTATCCCAGCCGGAGATCGATGGTGCGCTCGTCGGCGGCGCCAGCCTCAAGGCGGCAGATTTCGTAGCCATCGTGCGGACCACCGCCGAGGTCAAGGGCGGAGGCCGGTGATCCGGCCGGAGCCGCAGGCACCCCGCGCCTGGTGGCGGGGACGGGCTCCTGTGCCGCGCGGGGTGCTCCGCTGATGGCCCATTGCCCCGTCAGGTGATTACGTGCCCCCATACTGGACGATTGTGCTCTGGACGGCGGCGGCTGCAGTGGCGATGTGGCTGCTGCAGGAGCAGTTGCACCGCCACATTCAGGGGCTCGTGCTCCTGCTGACAGGCGACGAGCGTGCGGTTGCCGCCGTACACTTTTTGCTGCTTCTGCCCGGGATAGTGGTCCATGAGCTCAGCCACTGGCTGGCAGCCAGGCTTCTGGGCGTGCGTTGCGGACCCATCTCGCTTGGTCCGCAGCGCAAGAGAGGCCAGCAGGTCCGTTTCGGGTCGGTGCAGATCGGGCGCACGGATGCGGTCCGCGAGAGCCTGATCGGGTTGGCGCCGCTCGTCGTCGGGACGGGTCTGGTGCTGGTGCTGGCGCGGTGGGGGTTCGGGCTGCTCCCGACGGCGGAGCTCAGGCCTGCGCTGTGGCCCGCGAGGCTTCTTCGCTGCCTGCAGGCACGCGATGCCTGGCTGTGGGTGTACCTGATCTTTGCTGTGGCCAACGCCATGTTGCCCAGCGCCTCCGACCGCCGGGCGTGGCGCACCTTCGGCCTGTACCTGGCTCTGGTGCTGGCAGTGACCTATGCGCTGATCGGCATCCCGCAGGGGAGTGAGACATGGCTCGCCTGGGGAGCCCGCCTGCTGGGCTATCTGGCTGCCGCTTTTTCGCTTACCGCGGCCATTGACCTTGCGGCGCTGCTGTTCATCTTGCTGATGGAGCGGCTGGTCGGGCTCCTGACCGGCCGGCGTGTGGAGTACCGCGCCTGAGTCCGCGCTGCCACTGTAGTTCCTGCCCCCCTGATCGATCCTGGCTTCCCGTCAGCCGTTGGCACGCAGGTTGCTAACATCGCGCACCAAGGGCCAGAAAGCAAGGGAGGCAGTGCAGGTATGAGCAGCGAGGAACCCCGTGTAGTTGTCCAACCGCCTGTGTCGGCAGGCAACTGTCTTTGCCCCATGTGCACCTATGGGTTGCAGCGCCCGAAGGAGGTGCGGGCCGAGAGGCTGCTGCAGTCGATGCTGGCGCCGGAAGAGTACGGCCAGCTACACTCCCTGACGGGCCTGCGGATTCCCTCGCGCCTCGTGCCCGGAATGTCATACGTCATCCAGGCCGTGGGCCGGTGTATGCTGGCCGACAAGGATGGAAACCTCTTCGGGCACCTGTGCCTCGTGCCGGTCGGCGATGTGCCGCTCGCGGATCACGTCCTCGGGCTGATTCTGCTCGCCCGGCACGATGAGGAGAGGCTGCTGGCGAGCGGCAACATCTTTGGCCCGCCGACGGAGCTGCTGATCCGGGTGCGCCAGACACGCGAGCGGCTCCCCGCCAACGCCCGGGGCCGTGCTGCCCAGGCGCCGATGGGAGCCGCTCTACGGCGGATGCTGGCCTCTACCGGCCAGTGGCTCGCACGCATCGGCCGGCGACTGCGGGGGCAGGGCTAGCCCCGCGCGCCACTGCCGGGGGACGTCGCAGCCGCCTCCGCAAGAGAGCGGCTGCGGATTTCCCAGCGCGGTGTGTCGATGACCCGGGTTCTGCCCCAACCGGGCCGGCTCACCCTCCTGCCATTGGGTGGAGGATGTAGGCCAGCTTGTGCTTCTCCGAAAGCTGATTCGCGTCGGTCAGGGGCGTGCCAACGTCGCTTGAGCCGTCCACGACGATGACCGCCCGGCCATCGAGAATGGCCCGTGCCACTTCCATCCGGGCCTCGTCCAGGGCCACCTCCTTCTCGGTGTGGCCGCTTGCATCCAGCAACAGAAGCTTCACGCTACCGTCTCCTGCTGTGAAGGTGTGGGCTCGTCAGCACAGTAGCAACAATCATGCCAGAGGGTGCGGTGGCGGCAGGTGTCCGCGGGCCGGTGGCGAGCAGCCCCGCGCGAGGGCGTGGGCGTGGCGGCCGCTCGCAGCCCGATGCCGCTTCTGGCAGCTCACGGAGGGCCTCCCGTCCTGACCGTTGCCCTTGCGGTCTGTGGGGTTTCCTGTTGCCGCCCTCAGGGGGGGCCTCTCTGCAGCTTTGCCCCATCCCCCCGTCGTCCTTCCCCGCGGCCGCGGCCGCGGGCAAGGGGGCGTCTTATGTTATGGAGGGGGGGTTCGCGGGCGGTTTTACCGCCCGCGAACACCCCCTTTTTTCTGTATGCCCGCCCCCGCGGCGCGCTCGACCGCCCCAAACCGCCCGCCTGTGATCACCCC
>DYEI01000531.1 GCA_020725765.1 Anaerolinea sp.
GCCCGCCTGGGGGAGGGGGCGAGGGGGAGGGGCATCTAGGACGCGACATGGCTGAAGGTCATCTCGGCGAGTTCCGGACGGTACCGCGGGTTGCGCCCCGAAAGGCCAAAGTCGAGGGACACCCCCTTACAGAGAGAGCGCCCCTTCTCCGCTGCTTGCGCGGCGCAGAAGGCGAGGGCCGGGGCAACACGTGGCAGCCGTCGCTGCCAGGATGCGAGGCTGAACAGTAGCTGACTGGGTAGCGGCCTGCCGGGCGTCCAGAAGCGTAATGTTGACACTACGGCCGGTCGGGACGATAATGCCGACCGCCTTCGCATTCCGTTCCGCCAGTATCCCTGCGGTTGGCGGCCCACCGGCCACAGGCGCCCTGAGGTAGACCAATGCCCAACATGATCATCATGCCCACCTACAACGAGCGGGAGAACCTGGATCACGTGGCCCGCCAGATTCTGGCACTGAAGCCAGAGTTCTGGCTGACCATAGTCGACGATGCCTCTCCCGACGGGACCGGCGAGCTCGCGGACGAGCTGGGCCGGCGCTGGGAGCGCGTCCGCGTGATCCATAGGCCGGGCCGGCTCGGGCTGGGCAGCGCCTATGTCGCCGGGTTCAAGTATGCCCTCGCACAGGGCATGGATAACATCTTCCAGATGGACGCAGACCTGTCCCACGACCCCGCGCGGCTGCCTGAACTGCTCACGGCACTGCGGGACCACGACGTGGTTGTCGGCTCGCGATATGTCCCCGGCGGAGGGACGGCCAACTGGGGGATTCTGCGGCAGGTGATCAGCCGGGGCGGTTCCCTGTACGCCCGAGCGATCCTGGGGATGCCGATCCGCGACTGCACAGGCGGATTCAACGGCTACCGGCGCGAGGTGCTGGAGGCCATTGGTCTCGACACCATCCTCTCGAATGGCTACTCGTTCCAGATCGAGCTCAAGTACCGCTGCCATCAGAGGGGTTTTCGCATGATCGAGGTCCCCATAGTCTTTGTGGACCGGCTGGCCGGCCGCTCCAAGATGTCGGTGCCAATCTTCCTCGAGGCGATGGTGAGGGTGTGGCAACTGCGCCTGGGCGGCGGGCACCGGCACGCCTGAGCCCGCCTTTTCTCACCCAATCACGGCGCATGAGATAGCGCCCTGGCGCTCATCCCAGCGGACCACCCGCCATACACACCGCTGCTCGGGACACGCCGAGCGGCAGCCGCGATGTCCTGCAGCTGAGTGCCCCCATCCCTGCCCCTCCCCC
>DYEI01000532.1 GCA_020725765.1 Anaerolinea sp.
CGCGAGATGCTGCGCAGGCCACGGGCGCCTACGCTCCCACCAGGCCACTTGTGGGCAATGGATAGGCCCCCGCCGCGGCGGGGGCGGGGTGCGGGGCACTTGGAGAAACACGCACGCTGGCGTTCGTCAAGTTAGCGCCCATGGCGGGACGGGTTCCCCGATGAGCCGGCGCAGGGCCGATCCCGACGAGCAGCGCTACCGGCAGCCTGCTCCAGTCCCGCGCGCTGAACGCGAGGCTGAACAGGTGCGTCGGGACAGATGGCTGGTCGGAGGTATTGCGTGCCGACTGGCCGCCCATGACTGAACTTGCGAAGAGGTAACCAGGTGGCCAGAACTTGACATTCCCGGCCGTCTGCTTATCATGGAAGTGTACAGGTGCGGTTACGACGGCGCGGCGTCGGGTCCCAGAGGGGTCGTCCTGGGCCAGGGCGCCGCGTGTGACTCTCGCCGCCCGCCAGGGCGGCGGGCCGTTCCAGGCGCTGACCATGATCAAGCTTCCAGCCGGCAAAAAGCCTCTTGCGCTCGCCAGCGGGCAGAATCTGGCGCTGCTTCTGGCCGGGCTTGTGCTTGGGCTCACGCTGGCCGTCCGCTGGCAGAGGACCGCACCGGTGACCCCGAGCAATGCTGGAGCTCGCGAGCGCGCTGCAGAGGCCGTGCGGCAGCTGGAGCGCGAGCAGGAGCAGCTCAAGGCGCAGATCGCGGACCTCCGGAGCGAGCTGGCACAGGCTCAGCGTGAGGCCGCCAAAAACACCGAGCTGCTCGCGACGCTGTCCGCACAGCTCGAGCGCGAGCGTGAGAGGGCGGGCCTGGTTCCCCTGACCGGGCCCGGAGTGATTGTCGAGCTGGATGACAGCAGCATGCTGGCGCAGGTGAGCGGCCCCGAGGCCGAGCTGTACATCGTGCACGATTATCACCTGCGCGATGTGGTCAACCTGCTGTGGGCCGGAGGGGCCGAGGCTATCTCGATCAACAGCGAGCGGCTCGTCAACACCACCTCCATCTACTGTGTCGGCTCCACGGTCATGGTCAACGACACGCGACTCTCACCCCCCTATGTCATTCGAGCCATTGGCGATCGGCAGCGGATCGAGCCGCTTCTGACTAACCCCGCCTTTCTCGTGGAGCTGCGGCACCGCGCCAAGGCCTACGGTGTCCAGTTCAAGGTTACGTGGGCGAACCAGGTGGACATTCCGGCCTACTCGGGCACGTTCCGGATACGCCACGCACACGCCGGGGAGCTCGCACCATGAACATCCGCAGCCGGCTGGCACTGGTTCTGCTCAGCTTTCTCCTGGGCCTGGGCCTGGTGGCGCAAATGCGCGGGCGCAGGGGCGTGGTCCCAGATGTCCCCACCGAGGAGCAGGCAGCGCTCATCGGCAGCCTGGTGGTGGCGAATGCCGAGCTACGGCGCGAGGTCCAAAAGCTGGAGGGTGAGCGGCAGGCCTACGACAAGGCGGCTCAGAGGGCGGTGATCCCGCAGATGGTCGAGGAGCTCGCTCGCATGCGCATTGTCAACGGCGGCGTGGAGGTAGCCGGTGGCGGCGTGCAGGTCACGGTGGGGGCTGGCGTGAACGTAGTCGACCTGCAGGACCTGCTGAACGAGATGCGGAACGTCGGGGCCGAGGCGATCTGTCTGAACGGCGTGCGGCTCACCATTCGCTCGGCGCTTGTGGCCGATGAGATTGGCATCCTGGTCGATGGCCGGCGCATCGAGCCACCTTTCATCTTCCAGGCGGTCGGGGAGCCGACGACCATGGCCACTGCTCTGAACCGACGCGGCGGCGTGCTCGATCTGCTGCGAGGCGCCTACACAGGGCTGGAGCTTGAGGTTGAGACGGTGCCCCTCATGGTCCTTCCGGCAGTGCGACAGGAGCGGGGCTACGTCCTGGCGCAACCGAGCGCCTGAGCTCGGCCGGGCAAGAGCGGGGCCTTTCTGCAGGGGGTCAGTGCTGGCATGAAGCGCAGGATCCACCTGCGCAGGAGGCGCAGCCACCTCCGGTGCCGCTCACGCGGCTGATTGACCCATCGGCGCTCCTGGAAAAGCTGGCAAAGCGCGAGGGAGCGCGCCTCGCGCCCTCGGCATGGCAGTGAGGGCAGCAGGCGGGCGAATCGGCCTGCGACATGGTGCGCAACAGGTCAAAACGGGCCTGGCATTTCCCACAGATGTATTCGTAGATCGGCATGGTCCGAATCCTCGTAAGCACACCCTGATACGGCTACAACTCTATTCTACTCCCTCAAGGGGCGGTGTCAAGAGGCTGGTACGGTGGGGTGCATCCAAGATCAGTCAGCAGATTCGCGGTCAGGCAGCCTGCCGGGGACGCTCTGACGGTGACCGGGCTTTACGCTTCGCACAAGCCCGGTGCAGGACCTTTTGTTGGGGGTCTGGCGGTTGGCGCGCCTGGCCGCCCCGAGGGCGGCCAGGCGCGCCAAC
>DYEI01000533.1 GCA_020725765.1 Anaerolinea sp.
CCCCGCCCCCCTTCCCCGCCGCGCAAGCGGCGGGGAAGGGGGCGCTCTTTTTCGTATGGGGGTGTCCGCGGGCGGCGGAGGCGCCCGCGGACACCCCCCTTCAGTAAGTTTCCCCTCTCTGAGTGCGAGCGTGAGCGCTTGCCCCACGCTTGACATCCCCTTCTCAGCCGGTAGAATGTTACCGAGGCCGGGACGGGCTCGAGGGGGTTGCGTCCGCGTCCTGCCTGGGTGAGGAAGGTCCAGGGGGCTCGGGATACGTGCAGGGCGAAGGGCGAAGGGGCGTCGCGATCGTTACAGCCATGGGGCTCGAGAGCCTGGGGCTCTCGCGTGCCCTGCGGGCGGGCGTCTGGCATCGACAGTCGCGCCGTGGCTGGCGTGAGGGGCTGCTGGGAACTTGCCCGGTAGTGCTGGCGACCTGCGGCATAGGGCTGCGGGCTGCGCGGCACTCTGCCGGGCTGCTTCTCGAGGAATACGAGCCACGCCTGGTGATCCTCACCGGCGGATCCGGGGGAGTGGCGCCTTTCGTCCGCGTCGGCGATCTGGTGGTTGGGGAGAGCGTCTGCCGGGTGACGGGTCTGGAGGTGACGGCGCGCTTCCCGGCGGATCCGGAACTCCTCCGCCTGGCTGCGGAGGCAGCTGCGATGGCGCGGTTTCGGCCGATTGGCCGTCGGTTGCCGCGCGTTGTCGCCGCCGGTGTAGCGACGGTGGATGGCATCGTCAGGCGCAGGGAGTGGAGCGAGCAGCTAGCGCGTGACCACGGGATTCTGGCGCTGGAGATGGAGGGCGCTGCCATTGCCGAGGCCTGTCAGGACTGGGGCGTGCCCTTTCTCACCGTGCGGGCGATCACCGATGTCATCGGCGACCGCTGGCAGTGGCCTCTCAAGGTGCTCAGCTACACGCGCGTACAGCGCAATGCGGAGTGGCTTGTGTACGCGCTGGTGCAGCGCCTGAGCGAGGAGAGCTAGCGGACAGCCCGGTCCACACATCCGGTCGGCTCGCCACTTGCAGCCACTCTTGTTGACACCCGTGTCTTGTAGACTATAATGCGGGCGTTTCCGAGGCGTCCCGGTTGTGCCATCTGCGGGACGGCACCGGGACGCCCGCGTGTTTTTCCTGGCCTGCGCTGAAAACGGTGTACAGGCGTTCTGCTCAGGAGTGTCCTCATGCCCAGGGAGTTCATCCTCACAGGACCCCGGGAGATCGAGTTCCGCGAGTATGCGGAGCCTCCGCTGAACCCCGGCGAGGTCCGCGTGCGCAGCCTCGTGAGCGGCATCAAGCATGGTACAGAGATGGCCCTGTACCTCGGCACGACGCCGTTCCTGACGCAACGGTTCGACCTGGAGTGCCGGCTCTTCCTGCCGGATGAAAACCCAGAGTTCTATCCCCGCCGCCTTGGCTCATGGCTGACGGGAGAGGTCATCGAGGTGGGGCCGGGCGTCACCCGCTTCGGGGTCGGAGACCTTGTGCACGGGCCGCTGCCGCACCGCCCGACGAACGTGGCGCCGGCCGCGGACCTGTACCTCCTGGGCGCGAACATGAACCCCGAGACGGCGCTCTTCACAGACCCCGCGATCTTTGCCCTCAATGCTGTGCACGATGCGCAGGTCAAGCTGGGGGACGCGGTTGCCGTCTTTGGGCTGGGGGTGATCGGGCTGCTGGCCGTGCAGATGGCGCGGCTCAGCGGGGCGCGGCGGGTCTATGCGGTTGATCTGATCGCCTCAAGGCGGGAGCTGGCGCGCCGCTACGGAGCCGATCAGACGCTCGATCCGGCCCAGGGCGATGTGGCGCTGCAGATCAAGCATCTGACGCAGAACAAGGGGGTGGATGCTGCGCTGGAGATATCGGGGGCGTATGCGGCGTTGCACCAGGCGATTCGATCCGTGCACGTTGGTGGGCTGGTGGTGGCTGCGAGCTACTACCAGGGCAACGCTTCAGCGCTGAGCCTGGGTGCCGAGTGGCACCATAACCGCCCGGCCCTGATCTCAAGCATGGCGGTGTGGGGCTGCCCGCATCGGGCTCACCCCATGTGGAACCTTGAGCGGCTCCAGCGGGCGGCGATTGACCTTCTCGAGGATGGGCTTGTTTCCACGGAAGGCATGGTGACGCACCGCATCTCGTACTATGACGCCCCCAAGGCTTACGAGCTGATTGCGGCGCATCCTGACGAGGCCATCAAGGTGGTGCTCACCTACTAGGCGGCACGAGTGTCGCCAGGGGCGTGGGTCACGCCCTGTGGCCCGTTGGGCGCTGTGAGAGCCAACGGTCCTGTGGCCGGGAACGCCTTTCCAGGTGGAGGCTCAAGGGCGGATAGCCTTCTTCGGTCGTAGGGCGAGGGCGCGGCCCATCGAGGGGACTTCCACTCCTAACCCCGCCCTGCGCCGCGGGGGCGCGGAATCCAGAATGGGAGGGGCTCGACTTTGGCCCTTCGGAGCGCAACCCACGGTACTGTCGAGAACTCACCGAGATGACCTCCAGCCATGCTGTGTCCGAGATGCCCCTTTCCCCTGCCCCCTCCCCCAGGCGGGC
>DYEI01000534.1 GCA_020725765.1 Anaerolinea sp.
CGCCTGGGGGAGGGGTCGGGGGTGGGGGCATTACAGCACGAGCCGCGCCACACGACTGTTGGCGGGCGATGGAGGTAATCGTGAAGGGCGAAGACCTCAAAAGGCCAAACTCCACGACAGAGGATGGGCCGGCTCCGGGAGGTGTCACGCAGGCCACGGGCGCCTGCGCTCCCTCCGGGTCACTTGTTGGTGATGGATAAGCCGCCGCGAAAGCAAGTGGCCGCAAAGCGGCCACTTGCTTTCGCGGCCGCCCTGTGTATCATAGGCGCCATGACCGTTTATGACAACACCCTCCACCTCGCCCACGGCAAGGTGCGCCTGCCTGCCTTCCTGCCCGATGCCACACTCGGGGTCGTCCGCTCTCTCGACGCGGCCGACCTTGAGGCCTGCGGCGTCGAGGGCGTGGTGATGAACACCTTCCACCTCATGCAGCGGCCCGGCTCCTCGACGGTCGAGGCGCTCGGGGGGCTGCACCGCATGTCCGGCTGGAACCGGCCCATCGTGACCGATTCGGGCGGCTTTCAGGCCTACTCGCTCGTGCGCCAGAACCCCCGGCTTGGCCGCCTGAGCGACCGGGGCATTGCCTTCCGGCCCGAGGGGGCAGGGCGCAAGTTCCTGCTTACTCCGGAAAAGACCGTCCAGCTCCAGCTCGCCTACGGCACCGACGTGGTCATCTGCCTCGACGACTGCACGCATCCCGATGCACCACGAGAAGTGCAGGAGGAATCGGTGCGGCGCACCATCGCGTGGGCACGGCGCGGCAAGGCCGAGTTCGACCGGATAGTGGCCGCCAAGGCCCTCCCCCCGGAGCGTCGCCCGCTGCTCTTTGCCGTCATCCAGGGTGGCAGCTCCCGCGACCTCAGGCGGCGCTGCGCCGAGGAGCTCCTCGCCATCGGCTTTGACGGCTTTGGCTACGGCGGCTGGCCGCTGGACGAGCAGGGCGAGCTCCTCACTGACATCATCGCCTACACCCGGGAGCTCGTGCCGGCCGCCTACCCCATGCACGGGCTCGGCATCGGCCATCCCCGCTACGTCGCCCGATGCGCGGCGCTCGGCTACGGCCTTTTCGACAGCGCCCTGCCAACCCGCGACGCGCGGACCGGTCGCCTGTACGTGCTCGATCTCGAGGGCGACCCGGCCACGGCCGAGGGCTGGCACTCGGTGGTTTATGTCAATGACCAGAAACACGTCAAGGCCGCGAGGCCCATCGACGAGGCCTGCGACTGCCTCGCCTGCCGCCGCTACTCCCTCGGCTTCCTGCACCACCTCTTCAAGATCGGTGACGCCTCCTACCTGCGCCTGGCGACGATCCACAACCTGCGGGCGATGGTCCGCCTGACCTCCCGGCTGCGAGCGGGGCGCGATGGCTGAGCAGGGATCGCCGCTGGAGCAGCTCGTCGCCGCCGTCAGGGCCAGCGCCCGGTACCGGCACGTCAGCGCGGGGTTCATCGCCCGGATCGGTGCACAGGAACTGGCAAAGCGCCCCAACCTCAAGGCGGCGATCAAGGCCACCAAAGACCGCCTGCACCAGGTCGGCGGCGCCTACCGGGGGACGCGGCCGGACTATCAGGCCAGCCTCGAGCGGCTGCGGGGAGCCTTCCGCGGCAATCTGAGCGATCTGCGGCCCCTCTGCCTGGAGATCATGCGGACCCACGCGTCAACGCGGGAACGCCTTCCCGTCCTCGCCGAGTTCTATGGCTCCATCTTTGATGCGCTTCCGCCCGTCCGCTCGGTCCTCGACGTCGGCTGTGGGCTGAATCCGCTGGCCCTCCCCTGGATGCCCCTGGCGCCGGGCGCGGCCTACTACGCCTGCGATATCTATGAGGACCTGGTGGCCTTTGTGGGCGAGTTCCTCGGCCTCGTGGGGGTCTCGGGCGGGGCCTGGGTCTGTGACGTGCTCGGTGAGGTGCCCCGCCAGAAGGTGGACGTGGCGCTTGTGCTCAAGCTCATCCCCTGCCTCGAGCAGATAGACCGCGCCGCAGGCCGGCGGCTGCTGGATGGGCTCAATGCCGACCATCTGGTCGTCTCCTTCCCGGCCCAGAGCCTGTGCGGCGCCCGCAAGGGGATGCCGGCGACCTACGAGGCCCGCTTCCGAGAGCTCATGGAGGGCCGCGATTGGCGGGTCCGTCGCTTTGCGTTCTCCAGCGAATTGGCGTTTTTGGTGAGCAAGTAGTATCATGCGCGGTGCAGTCGGTGAGAGGAGTCTACCTCGCCGGCAAGCGGATATCTTCAGGCAGTGTGGTCGTGTGGTAGCGGCGTCGTGGGTCATCGTGCGGCTCCGCCGAGCGCTTGGAGCGCTCGCCTTGCTCGGACCCCCTGTCCCTCCCCGACCGGACTTCAGGTCTTCCCCGGAGAGGAGTATCCCATGCCCAAGATCGCGTTCATCGGTGCCGGCAGCCTTGGCTTCACACGGAGCCTGGTCAGGGATATCCTGACCTTCCCCCTGCTCGAGGGCTCGACCCTAGCCCTCATGGACATTGACGCCGAGAGGCTCGAGTTCGCCCGCCGCGCCTGCCAGCTCATCATCGACAAGGGCAAGTACCCGGCCAAGGTCGTGGCGACCATGGATCGGGTCGAGGCGCTTCGAGATGCGGATGCCGTCCTGGTCACCATCCTGGCCGGCGGCACCGACGTCTGGCAGCATGACATCCTGATCCCCAAGAAGTACGGCGTCGACATCAACGTCGGCGACACGCGCGGGCCGTCCGGCATCTTCCGCGCCCTGCGCACCATTCCAGTCATGCTCAGCATCGCCCGGGACATGGAGCGCTACTGCCCGGACGCGACGATGCTGAACTATACCAACCCCATGGCCATGCTGTGCCGGGCGCTGCAGCGCGAGACGAGCATCAAGCTGACGGGCCTCTGCCACAGCGTGCAGGGCACGGCAGCCATGCTGGCCCGGTGGATCGGCGCACCTATGGAGGAGATCACCTACACCTGCGCCGGCATCAACCACAACGCCTGGTACATCAAGTTCGAGTGGAAGGGCAAGGATGCCTATCCCCTCATCCGCAAGGCGGTGACCGAGAACCCCGAGATCTACCAGGAGGAGATCGTCCGCAACGAGATGTTCCTCCACCTGGACTACTATGTGACCGAGTCCAGCGGGCACAACTCGGAGTATAACTGGTGGTTCCGCAAGCGGCCGGAGCTGATCGAGAAGTACTGCACCCACGGCACTGGCTGGAACCCGGGCGTGTTTGCCTACATCCTCAAGGAGTACCAGGCCACCGAGGACACCTGGCGTCAGTCGGTCAGGGAGTGGCTGGAGCATCCGGAGCGCATCTCGCTGGAGCGGGGCCACGAGTACGCCGCCTCGATCATCAACGCCCTGCAGGGCGGCGAGCCGTTCCAGTTCAACGGCAACGTGCCCAACACGGGGCTCGTCACCAACCTGCCGCCGAACGCCTGCGTCGAGGTGCCGGTCTGGGCCAGCCGCAAGGGGCTGGAGCCGGTGCACGTCGGTGCGCTGCCGCCGCAGTGCGCGGCCCTCACCAACATCCTCGCGCAGACCGAGGAGATGGCCGTCGAGGCAGCCCTCACCGGCAACCCGCGGCTCGTCTTCCACGCCATCGCCAACGACCCGCTGACCGCCGCGGTCCTCTCGCTGCGCGAGATCAACCAGATGGTCGACGAGATGCTGGAGAAGAACCGCCCCTACCTGCCGCAGTTCAAGCACTTTAAGGCGTGAGGCGCGCCATGGGAATGCGGCTGGCCTCACTCAGACCTGGCCTCTGCTGGCGCTAACCCACCACAGCTTGCCGGCCGACACAGCAACACTGGCCAGGTCTACGTTCACAGGCGCCACGCCGCTGCCGGCGCCAACCTCAGACGCGGGAAGTGCCTCCTCGCCCAGGCACATGCCGAGGGTGCGACCGGAGGAGAGAACACCATGATGGGGGTCTCGGGTCCATACGCGCACTGGCGGACCCGAGACCCCCATCTTGCTGAAAGGCAGGATCAAAGGGCACTCCACGGGCATTGAAGCCGTGGGGAGGGCGGGCGCCGATTCTTAAGGTTCCACTGTAATGAGACGGGGCGATTCGCACAATATTAATACAGTGCAAGCGCAGTCATAGCCGGCCAGAGAATGCTCCCTCGTTCCGTTGGGCCAGGCCGGTCCGACCACGTCTGCCATCCTCTCCTGCCACGGATAGGAGGTCTCCGATGACCAAACGATCGCTGGCCGCTTCCTTCGTCGTGCTCCTGGTAGTCGCCGTGCTGGCCTACCGGCCAGCACATGCCCGGGGACCTTCGCGCCCGCCGGTGGCCCCGCTCGCCCTGGGCTCTGCGGCCGAGGCGCTGGAGCTCGTTGGCCAGATCGGCGGTACCTCCAAGGCTGTGGCCGTGCAAGGGTCTCGCGCCTTCTTTGGCGTCGGGCCAGGCCTGGTAGTGATGGACCACCCCAGCCCCGGCGCACCCGTCGTCGTTGCCAGGCTGCTCTTGCCCGGCATTGTGCAGAGCATCTGCATCTCCGACACCTACGCCTACATCGCGGCTGACACTGCCGGCCTGCGCGTGGTGGACATCTCGGACCCCGTCCACCCCCGTGAGGTCGGCAGCTACGACACGCCTGGAAACGCCAGGGATGTAGCCGTCCTCCGCAACTATGCCTGCGTGGCCGATGGGACCGCCGGAGTCCGCGTGATCGACGTCTCGAACCCGGCAGCCCCTGTTGAGACGGGTTGGTACGTGCCGGTCGACTCCGCAGGCAACCCGGCAGATGCCCGCGGAGCGTTCGCTTTTGATGGCTATCTGTATCTCGCAACCCGGGCGCAGACGTGGGACGTCGGCCTCCGTATCGTCGACATCCTCACCACTCCAGGCTGCCCGGTCGAGCTGGGGCGCTTTTGGCGGAGTGGGGCCACGTCCGTGCATGTGGCCCCCATGGGCAGCGCACGCTATGCCTTCCTTGGGGGCATCGGGGGCGTGTCAATGGTCGACGTGACGGACCCAACCCAACCAGTGGCTATAGACTACTGGGGTCCCCCGGACAAGCCATGCGAGGTCCTCGGCGTCTTTGCTGTAGGGGATCGCGTGTACGCTGCTGACAGGATGAGTGCCGGCGTCTGGGTGCTGGAGATTGTGGATTCTGGCACCCTGGTACAGGTCGGCTTTCACGGGACGCCCGATCCAAGGGGAATCCACGTCGTAGGGGGCACTGCGTACGTTGCCTCCGGCACGGCGGGGGCACAAGTCCTGGATGCATCCGATCCAACCGCCTGGAGACTTCTGGGCAGCTATGCCCCTGCCGGCCAGGTGACGCGTGTGGCAATATCGGGCAGCCTGGCCTTCCTGGCGGCAGGTTACGGCGGGCGAGACTGGGGCGTAGACATCGTTGACGTCGCCGACCCGGCGAGGCCAGTGCGCGCCGGCTCGTACCGTGTGGAGACGCCGCCGTTTGACCCCAACGACCCCACCTACCATACAGAGGTGCGCGGCGTGTGCGTGAGCGGGACGTATGCCTACGTCGCCGCCAGCAGAAAGGGCCTCTTGATCGTAGACGTGTCGGATCACGCTGAGCCCAAATACCTCGGACGGTATGTGGAGCCCTGGTCTATAGCGCGCGATGTCTCTGTGTCGGGAAACGTCGCCTACCTTCTGGGAGACTGGACCCTCCACACAGTCGACGTATCGGCCGCCAGCCAGCCGCACGTGCTGGGGTCCTGCTCCTTGCCAGGGACTCCTCAGAGAATGAGTGTTTCCCCCGGCTACGCCTACGTCGCCTGTGGCGGATCGGGCTTGTCGGTGGTCGACGTGTCCGCGCCGGCACAGCCGCGCGTCCTCGCTCAGCTGGATACGCCGGGATTCGCCCAGGATGTTTTCGTGCGGGGCAACATAGCTTATGTCGCCGATGGGGAGGGCGGCCTGCAGATGGTCGACCTGTCGCAGCCGGACCAACCGCGTTTGCTCGGAAGCTGGTCGGCGTCCGGAGTGGCCTACGGCGTCGGGGTCTCAGGTAAACGGGCCTATGTGGCAATGGGAGAGGCTGGCGTGCACGTACTGGACGTATCGGACCCGGCCCATCCCTCAGAGGTTGCCTGTTACGACACGCCGAGTGGGCCGGCTGACGTCGAGTTGGTGGACAACAGGACCGGTGCGGTAGACGTAGCGGTGCTGTTCAACCTTGTCTACGTCGCAGACCTGCGGGGCGGACTGGTCATCGTGCGGGACACGGGAGCGCCACCGCCGCAGAAGACCTTTCTGCCGCTGGTGCTCAGAGGGCGGTAGCGCACGCCGGAGCCGCGTGGGGCCTCACCCATCGTGGTCGGGACCCCACGCGGCGCCACACGGATCTCTGATCTACTCCTCCGTCGCCCTGGTCGCGTGGCCGATAAAGGGCTCGACCAGGCGCGTAAGCTCCATGGGCAGCACGAACTTGGTGGCCGGCCCCGAGCCGAGCACCTTCAGCGCCTCGAGGTACTGCAGGCTCATGGTCTTGGAGTCGATGGCCCGGGCCGCGGCATAGACCTTTTCCAGCGCCATGGCATAGCCCTCGGCGTTGAGGATCGCTGCCTGTCGCGCGCCCTCGGCCTGCAGGATGGCCGCCTGCTTGGCGCCCTCCGCCCGGAGGATCGCCGCCTGCTTCTCGCCCTCCGCGACCTTCACTGAAGCCTCGCGCTTGCCATCCGCCTCCGTCACCGTCGCGCGGCGCTCGCGCTCGGCCGCCATCTGCCGGTTCATGGCCACCTGCACCTCGTGCGGCGGCTGGATCTCCCGGATCTCGACCGAGGTGACCTTCACGCCCCAGCGCTCCGTCACCTCGTCCAGCTTGACCCGCAGCACCTGGTTGATGGCCTCGCGCTTGGCCAGGACGTCGTCCAGCAGGATGTCGCCGATCACGGCGCGCAGCGTGGTCGTCGCGATGCCGGTCGAGGCTCCAGCAAAGTCCCGGACCTTGAGCACGCTAAGGGTCGGGTTGACAACCTTCCAGTAAATCAGGAAATCGATCGAGATCGGCGCGTTATCCTTGGTGATGCAGGTCTGATGCGGGATGGAGAGGTACAGCTCGCGCAGGTCGACCTTGACCGGGTGATCCACAATCGGGATCAGAAAGACCAGCCCCGGCCCCTTCTCGCCGATGCAGCGACCGAGTCGGAAGACGACGAGTCGCTCATAGTCCCGCACTACCCGCACCACCGCCGGCAGCAGGACCAGCGCCAATAGCGGCAACCCGATGACCACGGCAATGATGACATAGAATGCTCCCACCTCAAGCCTCCCTTCAGCTACCCTGTGCGCGGCGCACAATGAGCCTGTTGCCCTCGAACGCCACGACCTCTACCGCCTCTCCGGCGGCAATCGAGCCACCCTCTGCCGCTGCGGTCCACTGCTCACCCAGAAGCTGCACCACTCCAACCGGCTCGAGGGCCGAGACGGCCACACCCTTCGCCCCGATGACCGTATGGCTGCCCACCAGCACCGGCAGACGCTGCGCCCGCACGCCCGCCGAGAGGGCCACCAGGAACAACCCCACCGTAGCCGCCGTCATGGTGCCGATCAGCCAGGGGCTCACCCGCACCGGAGGCATCGTCGGCGAACGCGCCCCGACAGGGCTGAACAGGATGAGCGAGCCCAGCACAAAGGCGATCGCCCCACCGATGCTCAGGACATAGCCACTGACCTTGATGTCGAGCACAAAGAGCACCAGAGCCAGCACGATCAGAGCGACCCCGCCCCAGTTCAGGGGCAGGTTCTCAAAGGCTATGAAGGCCAGGATCAGGCAGATGGCCCCCACCACCCCCGGCGCCCCGATCCCGGGGTTGTAGAGCTCGACCATGATGGCCAGCATGCCGATGGACATGAGGAGATAGGCGATGTTTGGATCGATCAGCACGTGCAGGAAGCGCTCGGACAGCGTCATCGACACCCGCTCCCGTGGCACAAAGGCGGGCTCGAGGACCACCTCCCCCGCCGCCGTCGTGACCCGGCGGCCATCGAGCTGATGCAGAAGGTCCTCGAGGTCCGTCGCGAGGAGGTCGGCAACCCCCATGGAGACCGCCTCCTGCGAGGTGACCGACAGGCTCGAGCGCACCGCCTCCTCGGCCCAGTCGGCGTTACGGCCGCGGATCTCGGCCAGGGATCGGGCAAAGGTCGCCGCATCGTTGGTCACCTTGGTACCGAGGGCGCCCTCGATGTCCTCACCTCCAGCCCCGACCGGGTGCGCCGCACCGACGTTCGTACCCGGCGCCATGGCCGCAACGTGCGCCGCCAGCAGGAGGAACATCCCAGCCGAGCCAGCCCGCGCCCCCTGAGGCGCCACATAGACCACCACCGGCACCGGCGCACCAAGGATCGCCTGCACAACCCGCCGCATCGAGGCATCCGTGCCGCCGGGCGTATCGAGGACGAGGACGTACAGCGCCGCGTCCGACCGGCTCAGGTTGCGCTCCACATACTGCGCCACGAGGGGGTTGATCAGCCCGCGGACCTCAAGCACGCGGACCGGCCCCGCCGGGGCCTGCGCCGCAGCCGGCACGCCCAACCCGGCGAGCAGCGCAACGAGCGCTACGGCTACCAACCCCGCCCTGCAGGACCTTGCCATTCCCGTCACCGCCTTGTCAGCCCAAGAAGGACAGCTTCAGTATATCATGGTAAAGCGGAGAGGACAAGGAGGGCGTCGCACCTCCTCTCCTTCCCCTCCTCGGGCGGTTCAGGGGCGGCCAGGCTGTTTCAGCCGCCGTCCCTCGGCCCTTGCCAGAGGGTGCCCCATCCCCCTGCCCCCTTCCCCGCCGCTTGCGCGGCGGGGAAGGGGGCGCTTTTTGTGGTAAGGGGGTGTTCGCGGGCGGCTTCGCC
>DYEI01000535.1 GCA_020725765.1 Anaerolinea sp.
ACACCCATGGGGAATGATCCCCTCCCCCAGGCGGGCACGACGGGCCCGCCTGGGGGAGGGGTCGGGGGTAGGGGCAGCAACCGCACGCGTGGCGCCATATGACCCTTCAGGACTGCTGGGGCAAGCGGTAAGGGACCAGGACCCGAAAAGGCCAAACTCGAGGGGGGAGGGGCTGGCGACAGCTGGCCAAGTGCGATCTGCCTCAACACTGAACTGCACCCGGTCGGGCGGAGTGCGTACAGAAAGATACGTCACCGCCTGGACCGCAGCCGGGCGCTTCGCCAGGCTGCAGCCTGGCCTCGCCAGACTCCTGACGAAGGTCCTGCACCGGAGCGGGGCGAAGCGCAAAGCCCGGTCGGGCGGAGAGCGCCTCCGGCACGCTGCCTGCCTCCGGATCTGCTGTCCAATCTCGGACACGTCCGGTCAGCGACAAGTGCGACGGGGGCTTTGCGTCCGGCAAAGCCCCCGTCGAAGGGCAGACGACCCACGTTGATCTGTCAGGCGCGTGCGGATAGCCTGCCTCCAGTCGTGCGCTGCGCAGCGACCTACCCACGCTCGATGCGCCGGACCTCGCGCCCGTCGCTCCTGTACACGATCACCTCGAGCGGCATCTGGCCGACGGCATGCGTGGCGCAGGAGAGGCACGGATCGTGGGCGCGGATGGCCGCCTCGACCCGGTTGAGCATGCCCTCCGTCAGCTTGCTTCCATCCACAAAGGTCTTGGCCACCATCTCCACGGACCGGCTCATGGCCCAGTTGTTGTGCCCTGTCGCGACGATCAGGTTCACCCTGGTCAACTGGCCGTTCTCGTCGGTCCAGTAGTGATGGAAGAGCGTGCCCCGCGGTGCCTCGATGCACCCGATACCCTCGCCCGTCACCGTGCTCCACGGCGTGAGGATGTCGGTCGAGCAGATCTCCGGGTCCTCGAGAATCTGGCGAATCCGCTCCAGCGCATACAGCGCCTCGATCAGCCGCGCATAGTGGAAGTAGAGCGTCTGCTCGACCGGACGGCCGCCATTCAGCTGCTTGAAGACCTTGAGCTCGGCCTGCGCCAGCGGTGTGCTGATCGAGTCGCAGGCGTTCAGTCGGCCAAGCGGACCCACCCGGTAGGTCCCATCCGGCCAGCCCAGCTTCCGGTAGTAGGGGAACTTGAGGTAGGACCAGTCCTCGACGTGCTCGGCGATGTGATCGCGATAGTCCCTGGCGTCGAACTGGACAAGGCGCCTGCCTTCCCGGTCCACGATGCGCACCTGCCCGTCGTAGAGCTCGAGCTCGCCATTGGGCCCGACCGTGCCCATATACCCGGACGGGAACACGGCAAAGCTGTCGACCAGAGCGCGGTTCTTCTCGTACCACTCCTTGGCCACGGCGATGCCCGCCTGCACGTTGGCGATCATCTCATCGAGCGGCTTGAGCATCGCCTCACGGCTCTCTGGCAGGAGCGGCGCATTGACGCCACCGGGGATGCCAAACACGGGATGGACCCGCTTGGTCCCCAGCAGCCGGATGACCTCTTGCCCATACCTGCGGAGTGCCACCGCCTTGAGGGCAAGGTTGGCATCCAGCTGGATCACCCCGACCACGTTGCGGATCGCAGGGTCCGCATCAAAGCCCAGCAAGAGGTCCGGACCGGCCAGCTCGAAAAAGTGCATGCAGTGGGACTGGACGTACTGCCCCATGTGCATCAGCTCGCGGAGCAGCCGGGCCGTGCGCGGCGGCGTGACGCCCGCCACGGCATCGCAGGCCTTTGAGGAGGCCAGGTGATGGCTGACCGGGCAGATGCCGCAGATACGCTGCGTGATCTGGGGCATCTCAAAGAAGGGGCGCCCCTCCGAGAACTTTTCAAAGCCGCGAAACTCGTTGACGTGGAAGAAAGCCCGGTCCACCTTTCCCGCATCGTCGAGGTGGATGGTCACCTTGGCGTGGCCCTCGATGCGGGTCACGGGCTCGATGGTGATCTTCTTCCCCATACAGGAAACCCTCCTTGTCGGGCTGGCGGCGATCTGCTCCCGGCGCTGAGTTGCTGCCCCGCGCCGCCGGCACCTCGCTGGCGGGCCGGCGATCTCTCAGGCCGGGCAACCCGGTGCCGACCGCCGAGCGATCAGTCGTATTTCAGGTACTCGCCCTTGACCTCGGGTACCCGGCCCGCGAGCAACTCCGAGAGTACATGGTAAATCGCATCGGCCGAAGGCGGGCACCCCGGAAGGTGGACGTCCACCTTCACGACCTGGTTCACGGCCAGCGCGGTCGGCAGCAGACGGCTGAGCTCGGGCGATGCGGGCACCTTGCCGTCGACGACCGTCTCGCACTCCACATAGGCCCGGTGCAGGGCCTCTCTCATGCTGCAAAAGTTCCGCATGGTGACGATGCCGCCAAAGACCGCGCAGTCACCGAGGGCGATCAGCACCTGACAGCGCTCGCGCATCTGCCGCGCCACCTCCTCATTGGAGGTGTTGTTGACGGCCCCGGTGAGAATGCCGACCGTCACCCCCTCCTTGGGAGGGTGCTTCAGGTCGGTGATAGGAGAGGAGGTGATCTGAATCTTCTCCAGCAGCCCCACCAGGCGCTCATCGAGGTCTAGCAGCGACATGTGGCAGCCCGCGCAGGCGGCCAGCCAGTCGGTGGCAACCAGGACCTTACCCATAGCACCTTCCTCCAGTCAGCAGCCGTCACCCGCGAGGCTTCGATTCTCAGCCCTCAATCGGGGCGACGGGCGTGCGCATCAATCCGCGGTTCAACTCACGCCTTGCCGAGGCGCTCTGCCAGGGTAGCCAGCGGCTGCCACTCGGCCGGCACGCCCTCCGGCGCCGGGAACGCCGCCTCGAAGGCGCAGGTCCGGCCTTCCAGGTTGGTCACGTGCCCCGAGCGCTCCGCCCAGGCCGGAGAGGGCAGCACGACATCGGCGCGGTCGGTCAGCGCAGAGCGATAGGCCGACTGCACGACCAGGAAGCCCGCCTGCGGTAGCTCCTGAGGCTCGGCCGGGTCATCGCCCGCCAGCACATACAGCGCATCGACTGCGGCGGTGCCATTCCACGACTTGACGCCTTCGGCCTCGGCACCGCGGGCGTTCGCCGCCTCCGGCAGACCCATGAATACGGCCTTGCCGTCCAGCGCCTTGAGTGCCTTCAGTGCGCTCTCGTCCAGCCCCGTGCCATAGATGACCACCGGCGAGCTGGCATCGGCGACGACCTCGACCACTTTTGCTGCCTCGGCAGAGGGCACGCTCAGCGTGGCGAACGGCTGCAGGTACTCGCCGCCGCCATCGACCAGGAAGAGCCGCGCCCCGTGGTCGAGCGCCCGGCGGATCCGGTACGCCACCACCCGGTGCGTCTCGGCCGGGTCAGCGCCCGCCACCACGATCGCATCGGCACCCTCGAGGTCGGCCAGCGTTCCCGGCTTGCCGTAGCCCAGCACCGGCAGGGCCTTGCCCCAGGTGCCGGCGAGCGTGAACGCCCTCGCCAGTGCCCCGTAGGTCTCATTCATCGCCCGGCCGGTCGCCATCGCCCCGGAGGTCGTGGCCTTGCGGAAGCCGGCAACGGCCGCCTCCATGGCCGTGTCCCAGTCGGTCTCGACGAGCGCCCCGTTCCGGCGCACCAGCGGCCGGGTGAGCCGAGGTCGCACCTCGTCAAGCTGCTCAAAGCGCCCCGTCACGCACAAGAGCCCCCGGGAGGGCTCGGCATCCCAATCGCTCTCGATGCGCACGATATGCCCGGCACGGTGCACGACCACAACACCGCAACCCACGGCACAGCCCACGCAGACGTTCCTAGACAGCTGGACGTCCCCCCGGCTTACGCGGCCCCGGTAGGCCGACTTGCGGTCGATCAGTGCGCCGGTCGGGCACACCTCCAGACAGGTGCCGCACGACACACAGGTCGACTGTCCGAAGGGAGCGTCCAGGTCGGCCGAGATCATGGTCTTCGAGCCCCGCTGGCGCGTGCCGAGCGTATGGTTGGCCACGATCTCGCCGCAGGCCCGGATACACCGCCGGCAGAGGACGCAGCGGTTGTGATCGAGCAGGAAGTACCGCCGCGAGCCATCGACCGGCATCGGCTCGAAGGGCCGGTCGTAGATCCAGTGGTCCAGACCGTAGCGGTACGCCAGCGCCTGCAGCTCACAGTCGCCGCTCATCTGGCAGTACATGCAGTAGTGATTGCGTTCCGAGAAGAGCAACTGCAACACAAACTTGCGGGCTGCCACGACCTTGGGCGACTCGGTCTGTACCTCCATCCCCTCAGTCACCGGGAAGGTGCAGGCGGGCTGCAGCGCGCGCTGCTTGGCCACCTCCACCAGGCACATGCGGCACGCGCCGATATCCGAGATGGCCGGGTGATGGCAGAGGGTCGGGATGTCGATCCCCGCCTGCTTCGCGGCCTGCAGGACCGTCATCCCCGGCTCGACTGTCAGCTCACGACCGTTGATGGTGATGTGGACCATCTCAGTTCTCCTCCGCCCGCTGGCTCGCCATGTACTCTTCGTACTCAAGGTCGCAGCGCAGGCAGCGCCGGGCTTCGTTGCGGGCTGTCTCCTCGTCGAACCCCAGCTCGACCTCATCAAAGTTATGGGCACGCGCGGCCGGCTCCTGCATGGGCATTTGAGCGCGGCGCGCCTCGGCATAGTCATCCATGCTGTAGGTCAGCTCGGCCGTCCGGTACGGAACCATCTGCCGCGCGTTGACCACCGGCTTGCCCCGCAGGTAGGCGTCCACCGCCAGCGCCACCTGGTTCCCCTGCGCGACAGCCTCAATGACCGTCGCCGGCCCAAGGACCGCATCGCCGGCGGCAAAGACGCCCTCGCGGCTCGTCGCAAGGCGTTCATTGACGCGGAAGGTCGAGTCGCGGTTGGTCTCCGGCGCATCGCCGTTCAGGCAGGAGAGGTCCACCCCCTGCCCGACCGCTGGAATGACCACCTCAGCCGGGATGAGGAACTCGGAACCCTCCAGTGGCACAGGCCTGCGTCGCCCGCTCTCGTCGAAGGGACCAAGCTCCTGCGCCTGGCACTCGACACCGGTGACATAGCCCGGGCCGATGATGCGCACCGGGTTGGCGAGGAGGTGAAGCTGCACGCCCTCCTCCTCCGCCTCGGCGATCTCGCTGGGCTGCGCCGGCATCTCGGCCCGCGTCCGGCGGTACACGATGTGCACTGCACTCGCTCCGCGCCGCAGCGCCGTGCGGGCTGCGTCGACGGCCGTGTTGCCGCCGCCAACCACGACCACGCGCTTGCCCGCGACGTCGGGCGCCTGCCCCATGGCCACCGCCCGCAGATAGTCGGTCGCGTGGATCACACCCGAGAGGTCCTCGCCCGGGATACGCAGCCGTCGGCTCACCTGCGTGCCAATGGCGAGCACCACGGCCTTGTAACCCATCTTGCCCATGAGATCATCCAGGGTAAAGTCCCTGCCGAGCGCCGTGTTGGTGCGGATCTCCACGCCCGCCCGCTTGATGTTCTCAATCTCCTTGCGGAGGATCGCTTTCGGCAGGCGGTACTCGGGTATGCCGTAGGTCATCCACCCGCCCGGCTCCGGTGCCGCCTCAAAGACGGTCACCTCGTAGCCGCGCTCGGCGAGGCGCAGTGCCGCCGTCAGACCAGCCGGCCCGCCGCCGACCACTGCCACCCTCTCCGGCCACTTTTGCGCCGGCACCGTCGGCGTCCACGGAACCTCTGCCTCATGGTCGGCCATGAAGCGCTTGAGCTGCCGGATCGCTACCGCTTCGTCGATATCGCCGCGGCGGCAGCGCTCCTCGCAGAAGGCCGGGCACACGCGCCCGCAGGCCAGCGGGAAGGGGTTGCGCTCGCGATGGATCGCGAGGCCCTCCGCGTACTGGCCCGCGGCGATGGCCGCGACATAGCTGGGCACATCGACCCCCGCCGGGCACGAGTTGATGCAGCGGGCGCGCACCAGCGCCTTGCACACGCCGGCCGGGCAGTACTTGTCCCTGATGTGGGCCTCGTACTCGTCGAGGAAGTAGCGCAGCGTTGCCCGCACCGGGCCCGGCGTAAGCTGCCCGAGGGCGCAGAGGGAAGCCGTGTTCATCCCATCCGCCAGCTCGCGGACAGTATCGAGATCCTCCATCGTGCCCTTCCCCTCGCAGATGCGGGTGAGGATCTCCAGCATGCGCTTGCCGCCGACCCGGCAGGGCACACACTTGCCACAGGACTCGGCCTGCGCAAAGGTCAGGAAAAACTTGGCCAGCTCCACCATACAGGTGTCCTCGTCGGCCACGATCATGCCGCCCGAGCCCATGGTGGCACCGGCCTCAGTGAGGGACTCATAGTCGACCGGAGTGTTCAGGTGCGAGGCCGGGAGACAGCCTCCGAGAGGACCACCGGTCTGCACAGCCTTGAACTTCTTCCCGTTGGGGATGCCGCCGCCCACGTCGAAGATGATCTCGCCGAGGGTGATACCCATCGGGACCTCGACGAGGCCGGTGTTGTTCACCTTGCCGGTCAGCGCAAACACCGCCGTGCCCTTGCTGCGCTCCGTGCCACGGGAGGCGAACCACTCCGCCCCGTTCAGGATGATCGGCGGGATATTGGCGTAGGACTTGACGTTGTTGATGTTCGAGGGCTTGTTCCACAGGCCAGCCACCGCCGGGTAGGGTGGGCGAGGACGCGGCTCACCGCGCCGCCCCTCCACCGAGGCCATGAGGGCGGTCTCCTCGCCGCACACAAAGGCTCCCGCACCCTCTTTGATGTGCAGGCGGAAGCTGTGCGAGCTGCCGAGGATGTTGTCACCCAGAAGGCCGTACTCCTCCGCCTGCTGGATGGCGATCTTGAGCCTCTGGATGGCCAGAGGATACTCGGCGCGGCAGTAGATGTACCCCTCCCGTGCCCCGATGGCGTAGCTGCCGATGATCATCCCCTCGACGACGCTATGCGGGTCGCCCTCGAGGATGGAGCGGTCCATGAAGGCACCCGGGTCGCCCTCGTCGGCGTTGCAGAGGATATACTTCTCATTCCCCGGCGACTTGCGGCACAGCTCCCACTTCAGCCCGACCGGGAAGCCAGCGCCGCCCCGACCGCGCAGGCCAGCCCGCTTGACCGTGTCGATGACCTCATCGGGCGTCATCTCGGTCAGCGCCTTTGCCAGCGCAGCATAGCCGTCGCGGGCGATATACTCCTCAATGTTCTCGGGGTTGATCAGGCCGCAGTTGCGCAGGGCAATGCGGAACTGCTTCCCGTAGAAGCCAATGTCTTTGTAGAGGGGGATCGACCGCTGGGTGACCGGCTCCTTGTAGGTGAGGCGGTCGACCACGCGGCCCTTGACCAGCGTCTCCTCGACGATGGTTGGCACATCCGCCGCCGTGACCTGGCAGTAGAAGATGCCTTCGGGGTAAACGATCATCACCGGTCCCATTGCGCAGAAGCCACGGCAACCGGTCTCCACCAGCCGGACCTCCCCGGTCAGGCCGCGGCGCTCGAGTTCCCTGGCCATGGCCCCCAGGACCGCCTGCGAGCCCGAGGCTGTACAGCCTGTCCCGCCGCAGACCAGGACGTTGGCCCGGTACAAGGGTTCTGCCATTGATGTCCTCCTGACGTCAGTGTGGATGGCTCATCGCTGCCTAGCTGGCGGGTAGCCGGCCGACCACCCACTCCTCTACCACTCGCCCGTTGATGAGATGCTCCTCGATCAGGCGAGGGACCATGTCGGGCTTGATGTTGCGGTAGGTCACGCGGGCATGGCCTGCCTGCTCGATGTCGACGAGGGGCTCGCACGAGCACATGCCAATGCAGCCCACGGTCTCGACGTGAGCGTCAATCTTCCGCCTGTCCAGCTCCTCAAGGATGGCGCGCATGACGTCGCGCGCCCCCGCCGCGATCCCGCACGTCCCCATGCCGACGATGATGCGCGTTCCCGTCTCCAACCGCACTCTGAGGTCCTGCTGCGCCTCCTCCCGGATCCTCCTGAGGTCGTCTAGACTTTTGATCTTGGGCATCGCGTCCCCTCCTCTGTATACGACCGTCCACGAGCGGACCCCAGCGCGTGCTACTGGACGGTCGTTGACCGTATCCTTCTACTCGACCGGCCTCTCGAGCCCGGCAATACCTTCCTGAAGGTACTCCTGCAGCCAGCGTCGTACGGACGGGTGCGTGAGCGGCACCTCCCCAAGGGCCTGCCGGAGCTCTGCAGTGTCGAGGCGGAACTCGCGGCCATCGACGCGGTGCAGGTACGTCAGATGGACCCCTTCCTTGCCCAGGATGAGCGCCAGCAGGGTGCCCGGGAGGTCGCCGAGCGGCGCCCGGTCCCAGTGCCGGAGCCGAAAGGTCGCCGACACCTCCGTGCCCCTGCCCGGCTCGGACCTCACCTGCACACCGCCGCCAGCCCGCTCTGCCGCGGCCGCAAGGAGCGGCAACCCCAGTCCAACATGCCGGGTCTGTCGTGTGGTGACAAAAGGGTCCAGCACCCTGGCTGCCAGCTCTGGTGGCATCCCGCGCCCGTTATCCCGCACTGTGAAGGTGAACCGATCGCAGGACGAGTCCTCTTCGATGGTTAAGGTAATGCGCGTTGCCCCCGCCTCGACGGCATTCTCCAGCACATCGAGGATGTGCAAGGCAAGCTCGCGCACGAACAGCTCCTTACGCTTCCCTCAGGTCCCGGATGATCTGCAGCATCTTCTCCGGCACGAGCCTGCCGACGACCTGGTCGTCGACGACGGCGACAGGAGAGAGGCCGCAGGAGCCAAGGCAGTACACGACCTCGAAGGTGAACTGGTAGTCGGGCGTCGTCTCCCCTGCCTTGATGCCAAGCTCCTTCTGGATGGCGTCGATCACCTTGGCGGCGCCTCGCACATGGCAGGCGGTGCCATCGCAGGTCCGGATGACGTGCTTTCCGCGCCGCGTCAGGTAGAACTGGGCATAGAAGGTAACGACGCCATACACCTGGCTCAGCGGCACCCCCAGGCCTTCGGAGATGGCCTTTAGCACCTCGGGCGGCAGGTAGCCATAGGTCTCCTGTGCGCGTTGCAGCACCTGGATGAGGACCCCGCGCTGGCCTTTGTACTCGTCGATGATCTGCTGGAGAGGTGCCAGCTCCACCGTCTCCTGCGCCACTGCGTCGCTCACGTCTTCCCTCCTCGTTGCCAGTCAGATAACCGAGACACTCAGGTCGCCTTCACCGCGCAATGCCTGCCGCAGCTCGCGCACCGTCGCCGCCCGGCTGACGACCAGCGTCCTCTTGACCATCTCGCTGAGCCGATGCGCGTCGCCTGAGCAGACCAGCCCAAACCGGGCTAGCTCGGGGTTGGCCTTCCGGAACTCGTTGACCGCGACCCTCGGGGAGACCTCCAGCCCCGGCACATCCAGCCCCGGCGGCACAAAGCCCAGGTTCACCAGAAGGCTGTTCGCCGGCCGGTCCACGTGGGCGGGGATGCATATCCCGCCACGCTCACCGACGCCCCGGACGATCTCGTCTATGGAAAGGTCCGCCGAAGTGAGCAGGAGCCGCTCCTCGGTGCGCACGTATTCCCCAGCGGCATCGACGACGTACTGCGCCCCGAAGTGACGCTCGTCGTTCAGCCGCTGGGGCAAGTGCGCGGTGACCACCGTTGCATAGGCCTCGGCCTGCTCGGCCGTGTCGAAGAGGCACACGAGGTGCACCTCTTCGCGACTCTCGACCTCCAGCCCCGGCATCACGGTGAGGCCCGTGCCCTCGGCAGCAGCCTGCACGGCGCGGACGTTGCCTGCGCTGTTGTGGTCGGTGACCGCAATCCACTCCAGCCCCAGCTGGAGCGCCTGCCGCACGATCAGAGGGGGGATCATCTCCACCTCTGCACACGGAGAGAGCAGCGTGTGCACGTGCAGGTCAGCCCAGCGGCCCCGTAGCATCGCCTCACCCCGCCCGGCCGCCCCCGCCGCCAGCGCTCCTACGAGCCGGCCCCGACGCCCAGCGCAGCCAGGCGCGCGACTACCGCAAAGGTCGTCTCCGGGGAGGAGAGCAGCACCACTCCCTCCGCCTCGGCTTTCGCGCGGGCCGCCTCGTCGGGCTGGGTCCCTTCGGTGATGATCACCGCCGCCAGCTCGAGGAGGCTGGCAACAGCCACCACGTTGGTGTGGGCCTGCAGGGTCACCCAGAGGTTCCCCCTGCGGGCCCGTGCCATCACGCAGCTCAGGAGATCAGAGGCGTAGCCCCCTGTGACCTCCCGTTGGAGCGCGGCCTCTCCCGTGATGACCGTGAGCCCCGTAGCCCGGACCACGTCCTCTACCGTCACGTGGCCTCCTTATCGGTGCGACTGGTAAGGTAGAACATGGCCTCCAACCGCGTGCCGACGCCGACCTGCGAATCGAGCGCAAACCAGTCCGCACAGGCCTTGATGTTGTTGAGGCCCATGCCAGCTCCAAAGCCCAACTCTCGGATCCAGTCGGGCGCAGTCGAGTAGCCTGGCTGGAGCGCTCTCTCGATATCCGGGATGCCAGGGCCTCTGTCCAGAGCCACAATGCGAATCTGGTTGGGCTGGATCTCGGCGATCAGATCGCCACCCGCGTCGGTGTGGATGATGAGGTTCGTCTCGGCCTCGTAGGCCGCGACGGCCACCCGCCGCACCAGCTGTGGCCCGGCCCCCAGCCGCTCGAGGGCCCTCTTCAGCTTGCTCGAGGCCTCGCCCCCGTGCACAAAGTCGCGAGCCACCACCCGGTATCGCAGCACCAGCCCGGTCTGGTCGGATTCAATGTCTTCGAAAATGTGGCTGGCGCGGTACCGATGGATCTCCTCCTCGTGCCACTGAACCTCGAGCTGCCGAAGCAGGCCGCGCACAATGTCGCCCTGCGTAAGGATGCCCACCAATCGGCCATCCCGCTCCACCACCGGCAGGCGGCCGAAGCCATAGCGGGCAAACTTGTTGACGGCCTGCACGACGGACTCGTCGGCGTAGGCGACCTGCACCTGGCGAGTCATTTTGTCGCCCACCCGCGCCGAGATCTCGCCCTGCTCCAGCGCCTGGATCAGGTCCTGAATGCTGATGATCCCGACCAGCTCGCCGCGGTCCACCACGGGGACGCCCGAGATGCGCCTGACCCTCAGAATCTCCTTCAGTTCGCTCATCAGGCAGTCGGGCGTGACGGTAATCGGATTGGGCGTCATGATGTCGCCTATTCGGAGCTCATAGATGAGCTCCTGGCTCTTGGTAATGAGGCGGGGCCTGGCAGATCCAAGACCCTCGTCGGCGGACGAGCGTTCGGCCATCAGACATCACCGCTGGCGGGGCCAGCCCTCGCTCTGGCGGGGCATCCGAACGAACGCCACCTGGTGCACTGTCGTCTCCTCGCTCACGCGGGATCTCGACCGGGAGCCAGGCTCAAGGCCGGAGGGCAGACCAGCCATGGCCGGAGGAGGAGTTCCCTGCACGCGCCAAAGCCTGAGGGGCCTCCTATTGGCTTCCCTCCGCGAGATCACCTCCGTCGTCAGACCAGCATGCTCCCGTGATGCCAAACAGGCCGCAGCCAGGAAGCCCAGCGGAGTAGAGCCGCCCGCAGGCCTCGTACAGCGTGTACCGGGTAGCCAGAAGGGGAATACCCTTTTCGGCGGCGAGCGCGATCGTCTCCGGCGGCGGATACTTGCCCCGTACAAAGACGATGGCCGTGATCCCCGCCATCTCAGCAGTGCGGACAACCTGGGGGTTGGTGAGGCCCGTCAGAAGGAGGGTGCCCGCGTGGGTGAACGCGAGCACATCGCTCATGAGGTCAGCACCGCAGGCCATCTCGACTGTGGAGGAAAGGTCGACCCCTTCAGACACTACCTTGCCGGCAATGATCTTGACTACCTGCTCAAGCGTCATGCGAGCCACCCCAACGCAATCCGCACCAGGCCGCACAACAACGGCCACGAGCGGCCGGCATGCGCCAACCACCGTGGCCAGCGGTCGCCAGCAGCCTCGCGGAGTCGCCGCGACCTGCCAAAGTGCAACGCCGCGCAGTATCCGTAGATCGTGAAGTCTATCACGTGAATTGTATCACTAAGGCCAGGGGTTGTCAATTGCCCCTTTGGAGAGTTCTTTCGTCCGATTGGGGAGCTACGTCTGCCCCGCTCCTGCCCCCCGCGGGTTTCCGGTTCGCCCCCTCCCTCCCCCCGTGTCGGTTCAGGGGCGGACAGGCTGCTTTAGCCGCCGTCCCT
>DYEI01000536.1 GCA_020725765.1 Anaerolinea sp.
AGGGGACTGTCCCATGCGCCGTAACAGTGTGCGACCCGACTTGTGGGTAATGCAGAGCCGCGCCGCGGGGGCGGGGAATCTGGAATGGGAGGGGCTCGACTTTCGCCTTTCGGGGCGCAACCCGCGGCACCGTCCAGAACTCGCCGAGATGGCCTCCCGCCATGCTGCATCCGAAATGCCCCGTCCCCTCCCCCGGGCGGGCACGTCGTGCCCGCCCGGGGGAGGGGACGGGGGTGGGGGCATTACAACACTAGCCGCGCTACACGACTGCTGACGGGCGATGGAGGCAATAGTGAGGGGCGAGGATCTGAGAAGGCCAAACTCGAGCCCCTCCATGAGATAAGACGCCCCCTTCCCCGCCGTCGAGGCGGCGGGGAAGGGGAACGGGGGGATGGGGTACCCTCTGGCAAGGGCCGAGGAACGGCGGCCAAAACAGCCTGTCCGCCCCTGAAGCGGCGAGGGGCGGGGGCCCTGCCAACAGCCCAGATGACCGACCCTGCCCCCAAGGTGGGCTACAGCCCCGTACGTAGACTCCTTGACAGGCACGCTGATCACACTATAATGTAGGCGTGGTGCCTGACATCCCATGGGGAAGTGTCGGAATGGGCAGACGAGCGTGGCTTAGGACCACGTGGAGCAATCCGTGAGAGTTCAAGTCTCTCCTTCCCCACACTGCGCCGGGCGCACCAGAGGTGCAGCCGGCGCCATGCGAGCGGAAGTGGCTCAGCGGTAGAGCATCTCCTTGCCAAGGAGAGGGTCGCGGGTTCAAATCCCGTCTTCCGCTCCTTAAGAGCATGCACGAGGGCTGGTTCCACGGAACCAGCCCTCAGCGTGTCCGGGGCAGGTGGTGCAGTTGACTATTGGGGCAGTTCGCGCTCTGCCAGCCGTCACCAGCCCCTCCCCCGTCCTTGCGTCTGGCCTTTTCGAATAGCCCCCTATGTGCAGTAGGGGAAACGCACAGCGCCTACTGGGTCTAGGGCCTTCCTCGGCGCACCATGGCGCACTGGTTTACCATAACCGCGAGAAGGCTAGACTCGAGGAGATGCCCAGAGGGGGGTGTGGCGGCGGGGGTGGGGCCCTGCCAACAACGCAGATGAGCCTGCCCACAGGGTGAACTACACCCCGGGGCACGAGGTGCCTTTACACACCGATCGTTTGTGCTATAATGCCACTCGAAAGGAGTCGATTGCCTTGGAATACACGGCTGAGACCGTCGCTCCTCGCGAGGTCGAGTTCACCATCCATCTTGGGGCCGAAGAGGTTGATGACGCCAGGCGGAAGGCTGCCCAGGCGATTTCCCGGCGGGTACGCATTCCGGGCTTCAGGCCAGGTAAGGCCCCCTACGCGCTTGTCGAGCGGACCGTCGGCAAGGAATACCTGACGGAAGAGGCAGCGGAGATCCTCGCCCCTGATCTCTTCAGGCGTGTGATGGAGGAGGGCGGATACGAGGCATATGACCGCCCGACCTTGCGGGTCAGCCAGCAGGAGCCATTTGAGCTCAAAATCCGCGTGCCGCTCCGCCCCACCGTCGAGCTGCCCGACTATCACGCCATTCGTGTCGAGCCCGAGCCTGAGGCGCAGGTCACCCCCGAGCAAGTGCAGAAGGTGCTGGATGGCCTCCGCGAGGACCATGGCACGTGGGTGCCGGTCGAGCGGCCCGTGCAGATGGGCGACCAGGTCATTGTCGATATCAAAGCTACGTCCGACGGTGAGCCGCTCTTCGAGGAGAAAGAGACCGAATTCGAGGTGAGCGAGAAGCTCATGCCCGCCGGTCTGGCCGAGGGGATCACGGGGATGAGCGTCGGGGAGACGCGCCAGGTCGCGGTCGCCTATCCGGCCGACTTTGCGGTGGAGGGCCTGGCTGGCAAGTCCGTCGATCTGATGATAACTCTGCGGGGAGCGAAGGAGCGGCGGTTGCCGGAGCTCGACGACGAGTTCGCGCGCACGGTTGGCGACTTTGCGTCGATGGAGGACCTGCGGTCGCGCATACAGCAGAACATCAGGATAGAGCTGGAGGCGCAGGCCGAAGCCCGTATTGCCCAGCGCGTACTCGAGGCCGTTATTGAGCAGTCGCGGCTGGAGTACCCGAACCAGGCCGTGGAGCGCGAGATCGACTTCCTGGTCCATCAGCGCGAGCGGCGTCTGCAGCAGCAGGGCTTCACGCTCGAGGTCTATCTGAGCCTCGTTCACAAGTCGCTCGCTCAGCTGCGCGATGAGCTGCGGCCCGAGGCGGAGGAGACGCTGCGCCGGGAGCTCGTTCTCTCTGAGGTGGCCCGGGCCGAAAACATCGGGGTCAGCCCCGAAGAGGTGGGCGAAGCAATCGGGGCGATTGCCGCGTCCTATGGCGAGCGCGCCGATGAGATGCGGCGACTGCTCATGCGGGAGGAGGTGCTCGGGTCCATCGTGGCCGACCTGAGGTCGCGCAAGGCCCTGGCCCGGCTGGTTGAGATCGTTGCCGGCAGGACCCAGAGCAAGGCTGAGGGCACCGACGTCACCGCACCCGAGCAGGGAGCCGAGGAAGAGCCGGCGACCGGGGAGCAGCAGCCCGAGTAGCCGGTTTGAGGGTATTGGTTTGGAGTTTTGCAGGAGGACTGGGATGAGTGCTCTGATCCCAATGGTTATCGAGACGACCGGGCGCGGCGAGCGCGCCTACGACATCTACTCATTGCTTCTGAAGAACCGCATCATCTTTCTTGGGACCGCCATCGACGACACGGTGGCGAATCTGATCGTTGCACAGCTGCTGTATCTGGACACCGAGGATCCGACAAAGCCGATCTCGCTCTACATCCACAGCCCCGGTGGCATCATCTATGCCGGGCTGGCGATCTACGACACGATGCAGAGTGTGACGGCACCGGTCTCGACCATCGCAGTCGGCGCCACGGCCAGCATGGCGACGGTGCTGCTCGCGGCCGGGACCAAGGGTCGCCGCTATGCTCTGCCCAACGCCACGGTGCACATGCACCCGGCGGGCGGTGGTGTGCAGGGATACGCTCCCGACGTGGAGATCCAGGCGCGTGAGCTGCTCCGCATGCAGAACAAGATCCAGGAGATCCTTTCGCAACATACCGGCCAGCCCAAGGAGCGCATTGCCGCGGACTTTGATCGCGACTACTATATGGACGCGCAGGGCGCTGTGGAGTATGGCATCGTCGACGAGATCATCACCCCACGCAGCAAGGCTCTGACCCCTGAGGGAGCCAAGAGCTAGGGATCAACGCGGGGACCGGCCGGCGGCGCCACGACTGGGGAGCAGCGGGCCGGTCCCCGCAGGTACCTTGGAGAGAGTGACCATGCAGGGCTGCTCTTTCTGCGGACGCCCGCAGGAGCAGGTAAGCCGGCTCATCGCGGGCCCCGGATCGGTTTTCATCTGCGACCAATGCGTCGAGCTCTGCAAAGAGATTCTCGACGAAGAGCTGGCTGCGGCTGAGGTCCAGGAGGCGTCGCCCCGGGCCGTGCCCTCGCCACGGGATATCTATGTGGGGCTCGACCAGTACGTGGTGGCCCAGGACCGCGCGAAGAAAGTGCTCTCGGTCGCCGTCTATAACCACTACAAGCGGACCCAGCTGCCGCCGGGAGCGGACGACGTCGAGCTGCAGAAGAGCAACATCCTGCTCATCGGACCGACGGGCTGCGGGAAGACGCTGCTGGCCCAGACGCTGGCCAGGATCCTGGATGTGCCGTTCTCCATCGCCGATGCTACCTCTCTCACGGAGGCCGGCTATGTTGGCGAGGACGTGGAGAACATTCTGCTGCGGCTGATCCAGGCGGCGGACTATAACCTGCCGCGAGCGGAGCGGGGAATCGTCTACATCGACGAGATCGACAAGATCGCCCGCAAGAGCGGCGACAACCCTTCGATAACCCGGGATGTATCGGGCGAGGGGGTGCAGCAGGCTCTCCTCAAGATCCTCGAGGGGACGGTGGCCAATGTGCCCCCGCAAGGGGGGCGTAAGCACCCGCACCAGGAGTTTATCCAGCTCAACACCACGAACATCCTCTTCATCTGTGGCGGCGCCTTCGACGGGCTGGAGGACGTGATCGCGCAGCGAATCGGCAAGAAGGGCATCCTTGGCTTTCGCAGCGACGAGGAGCAGGAGGTGCAGACGCTGAGCACCGCGGAGCTCCTGCGGAGGGTGTCGCCCGATGACCTGCTGCAGTATGGGCTGATCCCCGAGTTTGTGGGGCGGCTGCCCGTCGTTGTCAGCGTCGACCCGTTGGACGAGGAGCAGCTCATTCAGGTGCTGACGCGGCCCAAGAACGCGCTGGTGAGGCAGTATCAGCGCCTGTTCGCGCTCGATGGCGTGGAGCTGGTGTTCACGCCAGAGGCGCTGCGCGTGACGGCGCAGGAGGCGCTGCGGCACCGCATGGGAGCGCGTGGCCTGCGGACGATCATCGAGGAGACGCTCCTCGACGTCATGTACACTATCCCGTCTCGGCCTGAAGTGCGCCGGTGCGTCATCGATGCCGACACAATCCGCCGACGCACACCGCCCAAGCTCTATGGCGAAGACGATACGCTCCTGGACTGGGAGCTGAGTGAGACGGCCTGACCGCGCACATCACTCTCCCTTCTTAGGGGCTGGCGCCCCGACCCGGCAGGGGTTGGGGCGCGTTTGATTCTGTGGAGGTGAGATTGCGTCGCCGGCCCTGCGGGCTGGCTCGCAATGACGCCTGCCTGTTATAGTTCAGGGGCGGACAGGCTGCTTCAGCCGCCGTCCCTCGGCCCTTGCCGGAGGCTACCCCATCCCCCCGTCCCCTCCCCAGGCGGACGCCGCGGCGTCCGCCTGGGGAGGGGAGATACGTAAAGCGGGGTGTTTGGCGGCGGGGGCGCGCATAGCGCGCCCCCGCCGCCAAACACCCCGCAGAGAAAGGGCCCCCTCCCCCTAGGCATTACCCATAGGTCGGGC
>DYEI01000537.1 GCA_020725765.1 Anaerolinea sp.
AGGGACGGCGGCTAAAGCAGCCTGTCCGCCCCTGAAAGGCGGGCGCCGGGGGTGGGGGCCTTGCCGACAGCGCAGAAGAGCCTGCCCCCAAAGTGAACCGCACCCTGCTACGCCACGCCAAGTGTCACGCACCCCAGATTATGGTATAATGGGGGCCTGACCGGGCTCCTCCCGGCGCCCTGGGGTGCCGCGGATCCCGGAACTCCTGTAACAAGGGGGCTCCAACATGGCCACAACCGACACTCCCGCACCGACAGACTTTATCCGGGAGATCATCATCCGTGATCAACAGACCGGCAAGTACGGCGGCCGCGTCCATACCCGCTTCCCGCCCGAGCCCAACGGCTACCTGCACATCGGCCATGCCAAGGCCATCTGCCTGAACTTTGACCTCGCCGAAGAGTTTGGCGGCCTGTGCAACCTCCGCTTCGACGACACCAACCCCACCAAGGAGGACGCCGAGTACGTCGAAGCGATCAGACGGGACGTCCGCTGGCTCGGCTTCGACTGGGGCGACCGCGAGTACTATGCCTCCGACTATTTCGACAGGCTCTACGAGTACGCCATCGAGCTGATCAAGCGGGGCAAGGCCTACGTCTGCGACCTGAGCCCCGAAGAGATCCGGCTCTATCGCGGCACGCTCACCGAGCCCGGCAAGGAGAGCCCCTACCGCAACCGCTCGGTCGAGGAAAACCTTGACCTCTTCCAGCGCATGCGCGCTGGCGAGTTCGAAGAGGGCTCACGCACCCTGCGGGCCAAGATCGACATGGCCTCCCCCAACGTGGTCATGCGCGACCCCGTGCTCTACCGGATACTCAAAGCGCGACATCACCGCACGGGCGACAGGTGGTGCATCTACCCGATGTACGACTTTACCCACTGCCTGTCCGACTCGATCGAGGGCATCACCCACTCGGTCTGTACCCTCGAGTTCGAGACCAACCGCCCGCTCTACGACTGGGTGCTCGACACGCTCGGCGTATACCATCCCCAGCAGATCGAGTTCGCGCGGCTCAACCTGAGCCATACCGTGCTCAGCAAGCGCAGGCTCCTGCGGCTTGTGCAGGAGGGGTACGTCAGCGGGTGGGACGATCCCCGCATGCCCACCATATCGGGGCTGCGCCGTCGCGGCTACACCCCAGAGGCTATCCGGGCCTTCTGCCGGCGCCTCGGCGTGAGCAAGAGCGAGAGCCTGGTCGATATCGGCCTCCTCGAGCACTATGTGCGGGAGGACCTCAACAAGCGTGCCCCACGGGTCATGGTGGTGCAGCGGCCCCTCCGGGTCGTCATCGACAACTACCCGGAGGACCTCGTCGAGGAGATGGAGGCCATCAACAACCCCGAGGACCCGTCCGCAGGGACGCGCAAGGTTCCCTTCTCGCGCGTGCTCTACATCGAGCGGGAAGACTTTCTCGAGAACCCGCCCAGCCACTTCTACCGGCTGGCCCCGGGTCGCGAGGTACGCCTGCGATACGCTTACTTTGTGCGCTGTACTGGGGTCGTGAAGGATCCGCAGACCGGCGAGGTCGTCGAGTTGCACTGCACCTATGACCCCCAGACCCGCGGCGGCGATGCGCCCGACGGACGCAAGGTCAAGGCTACGCTGCACTGGGTCTCAGCCAAGCACGCCATCCCGGCGACCGTGCGCCTGTACGACCGGCTGTTCCTGAAGGAGAACCCGAACGACGTCGAAGAGGGCAAGGACTTTACCGATTATATCAACCCCAACTCACTCGAGGTCGTCACCGGCTGCTGGGCCGAGCCGAGCCTCGCCAACGCAGTGCCCGGCGACCGCTTCCAGTTCGAGCGGCTGGGCTACTACTGTATGGACCCAGACAGCCGCCCCGGCGCGCTGGTGTTCAACCGCACGGTCAGCCTGCGCGATCCCTACGCCAAAGTGCTGAAGGCGACGCTGGGCCAGTAGCGCCGCCGTACTCCCGACGGGCGGGCGGCCCGGTCGCGCCGTGACGCGGCCGGCCGCACGCCCGCCCGTGAACCTCAGCAGATTCCGGATTCGCGCCGCTTGCCAAACCGCGCCTCCTATGCTATAATGCAGCCGTTGCTGGGGGATCGTCCAGCGGTAGGACACCTGACTCTGGATCAGGCGACCGGGGTTCGAATCCCTGTCCCCCAGCCATGAGAGTCTTCCCAACCGGGAAGGCTCTTCCATTTTGGGGGATCGTCTAGCGGTAGGACGACTGACTCTGGATCAGTTAACGGGGGTTCGAATCCTCCTCCCCCAGCCTCTGACCTTCACCTCTGACAGCAAGACTCACCGCAGCTTGCGCAGCCACGGCATCCGCAGCTGGATGGCGACGGCGCAGGCCAACCCGACGAGGGCCGAGAGGGTCACCGTCGCTGGCTCGCCGATCTCCTGCGCCACAGCGCCGGCAATGAGCCCACCGACCGGCATCAGTCCCAGGAACACCAGGCTGTAGATCGCCATGACCCGCCCACGAAGCTCGTCGGCCGCCTCCGTCTGCACCAGCGAGTTGGCCAGATTCAGGACCATGATCTGGGCGACGCCCACCCCCAAGAGGGTCAGCAGCGACAGGGGCAACCAGCGGACCATCGAGAAGACAAGCACCCCCAGGGGAAAGGCAACGCTGCCCAGGGATAGCAGCTTTCCCCTGAAACGCGGACGGCCCAGCGACGCAATCAGCAGGGCACCCGTCAACGCCCCAACCCCGCGTGCGGACACCAGCAACCCGTTGGTTCTGGCATCGCCCCCCAGAATGCGCACCGCCCAGGCCGGTATCAGCGTGCCAAAGGAGATACAGAAAAGGGTGACGACAGCTACCAGGGTCACCAGCGCCCGGATGACGGGCTGCCTCGTCACGTATCCCAGCCCCTCTCGCAACTCGGCGACCACGCTACCCTTCGCTGAACGAGGTGGCAACGGCTTCAGATGCATCGCCACCAGCGCCGCAATGACCGCCAGGAAGGTCGCACCGTTGATGGCAAAGCACCACGCGGGTCCAAACCGGGCATAGACCAGACCGCCGACGGCCGGGCCCAGCACGGTCGCAGAGTTGAACATGGCCGAGTTGAGGGCGATGGCGTTGGTCAGGTCCTCCCGCTCGATCATCTCCAGGACAAAGGCCTGCCGGGCAGGAGCATCGAAGGCGTTGCAGACCCCCAGAAGCGCGGCGAGGATGACGATATGCCAGGGCCGCACCAGCCCCAGGAACGTCAGCGCCGACAGCACTCCGGCCAGCAGCATCATACCGGTCTGAGTCACGATGAGCAGCGTGCGCCGCGGCACCCGGTCCGCCACCACGCCGCCATACAGCATCAAGAGCCACGTCGGCACTCCCGAAGCAAAGGACACATACCCCAGGTAGCGCGCCGATCCGGTCAGCTCATACACGAGGTACCCCTGGGCCGTAGACTGCATCCAGGTCCCAAAGAGGGAAATCATCTGCCCGAAGAACCACAGGCGGTAGTTGGGGTAGCGCAGAGCGGAGAAGGTATCACCGGTGCGCAGGCCCAGGCGCGCACCAAGCCGTCGTGTCCTCATCGTCACCTGCCGGGTCCGCTGGAAAAGGCCGATGGCACTATTATACGCCAGGTTGGGAAGGGATGCACCTTTGTCGGGACGCAGGAGGTGCAGTTCACCGATGGGGGCAGGCTCATCTGCGCTGCTGGCAGGGCCCCCACCCCTAACCCCGCCCCCGCGCCGCACTATCCATCACCCACAAGTGGCCTGGGGGGGAGCGTAGGCCCCCGTAGCCTGCGCAGCATCTCGCGGAGCCGCCCCCACCCCTGC
>DYEI01000538.1 GCA_020725765.1 Anaerolinea sp.
GCGGTGTGTACGGCGGGTGGTCCGCTGGGATGGGCGCCGGGGCGCTATCTCATGACCCGTGATGCTGTGCAGCCCGACTTGGGGGTAATGCATAGGCCGCCGAGGCGGCGGGGAAGGGGCACGGGGCGACGGGGTACCCTCCGGCAAGGGCCGACGGACGGCGGCCAAAGCAGCCTGTCCGCCCCTGAAGGGAGGCATGGTGGGGGGCGTAGCCCCCGTCGGCGACACGACCTATGTGCCGACAGCAGCGGCGCAGGGCGGTGCGAGCCCAAACAGAACGGCGCCGGCACCAGGCTACCGCCCTGCGCCAAACCAATGTATAATCGCACCAGAGTTGCCAAACGCGTCAGAGGAGTGGCCTTTTGTGTCGACCCTCTTCCCCGACACGAGTCCGGAAGCGGAAAACGCCCTGATCGGGCCGCTGCGGCGGGCGCCGGTCCGGCGCCCGCCAGAGGTTGTCGCCCAGATGACTGGGACCGCACCCCGGCGCTGAGCGGGCTGCGCGCGCCATCCCCACGCCAGCAACGCCGGGCTGTGCCGGGCGGAGGTGATTCTTACCCGGATGGCTGCACGGCGGAAGATATCGCTCGTCAGGGCAGGAGGACAGTCCGATGAAGCAGCGTCTCGCCGCCATCGCTTACGGAACAGGCAATCTGGGCCAGGCGCTGTTCTTCAACAGCGTGCAGACGTACCTGATCTTCTTTTATGTCGATGTCGTCCAGCTGGACTCGCGCCTGGTCGGCCTGGCCTTTGCGCTGGCGTACGGCGTGTGGAACGCCATCAACGATCCTCTCGCGGGTGCGATCTCGGATCGCACCCGCAGCCGCTGGGGGCGGCGCATCCCTTACGTCGTCTTTGGCACGCCGGTGCTGCTCCTGCTGTACATCCTGGTCTGGTCGCCGCCGCTCGGCGGCCGCCCGCTGTCCGATCCGTTCGACTGGCGCCTCCTCGCCTACTTTGCTGCGGCCATTGCCCTCTTTGACCTGGCGAACACCGTGGTCAGCGTGGCCTACACGGCCATCTTTCCGGAGGCCTTTGAGACCCTCGAGGAGCGGACCGAGGTTTCGCTATACCGGCAGGTAGCGGCCGCAGTCGGCACGGCGCTGGGGGTAGCGGCCATGCCGCTTCTGGTCGACGCCCTCTCGCACCGCTGGAGCGACCTCGGCGGCTGGTCGGCGGCGGGGGTGATCCTGGGGCTCGTCGGGGCAGGAGCCTTCGCCGTCTCCCTGCGCGGCAGCCAGGAGCGGCCGGAGGCAAGGGTGCAGAGCGCCCTGCCCATCGGCGAGGCGTTCCGGGCGACGCTGGCCAACCGCACCTTCCTTGCCTTTGCCAGTGCGAACCTCATGATCTGCTACATCTGGAGCTGGCTCGCGGCCATGGTGCCCTTTTTCACCAAGTATGTGCTCCGCACCGGCGAAGGGCAGACAAGCCTGCTCTTCGGCGGGATGTTCGTGGCCGCCATCGGCTTCTATCCCCTGTGGCGCAGGGTCGCCCTGCGCTTCGGGGCCAAGACCACGCTCACCGCAGCCGTCACCCTCTTCGTTCTCTTCATGCTCCCCGTGCTGCTCCTGCGCAGCCTGCCGCAGGCCATCGCCATGATGTTCCTGGTCGGCGCGGCCAACTCGGGGATCACTCTCGTCCGCGACATCGTCCTCAGCGACGTCATCGACGAGGACGAGCTGCACACTGGCCGACGCCGGGAAGGGAGCTACTTTGGCGTCAACGCCTTCATCGAGCGGCTCGTGCTCGTCCTCGTCGGCGGCTCGACGTCGCTCGTCCTCAGCGCCAGCGGGTACGCGCCGCAGCTCGCGGCCCAGCCCGACACGGTCGCGACCGGCATCCGCCTGGGCATGGCTCTCCTGCCGCTCGCGGCGCTCGGCATCTTTCTGCTGGCCATGAGCCACTATCCCCTGGGCAAAGGCCAGGTCGCTGTGCTGCGGGCGAGGCTCGAGCTGGCCCGGGCAAGAGGGGGAGGAAAGTAAGGCCGCGGGCGAGCCCATCGCACCGCCCCTCGCAGCCTTGACAAGCTTCCCCATAAGCCCTACAATCCCCCCATTCCTATCTTATAGCAAGTCGAGGAAGCGCATGCAGACAAGCGAGGATCGTACCGGCCGCTTCTATATCACGACGCCCATCTACTACATGAACGCGCTGCCCCACCTCGGGCATGCCTACACGACCGTGCTCTCGGATGTGATGGCGCGGTACCACCGTCTGTGGGGCGACGACACTCACTTCCTGACCGGCTCGGACGAGCACGGCGAAAAGATCGCCGCAGCTGCACTGGCGGCGGGCGAGTCGCCGCAGGCCTTTGTCGACAGGCTCAGCGACGCCTTCCGTGCCACCTGGCGCAAGCTCGAGATCTCGAACGACGACTTTGTACGGACCACCGAGCCCCGCCATCAGGCGGTCGTGCAGCGCATCCTTCAGGAGACCTACGACCGCGGCGATATCTACTTCGGCTCCTATGGCGGCCAGTACTGCCTGGGCTGCGAGCGCTTTCTCACCGACCGGGAGCTGGTCGACGGCCGCTGCCCGGACCACGGCACCGAGCCCGCCTACATCGAGGAGAAAAACTATTTCTTCCGCATGAGCCGCTACCAGGAGTGGCTCATCGACTATCTGACAACTCATCCAGAGACGATCCGCCCCGAGCAGTACCTGGGCGAGGTGCTCTCCTTCCTACGGACGCCGCTGGAGGACCTCTGCATCTCACGCCCCAAGAGCCGGCTCACCTGGGGCATCCCACTGCCCTTTGACGACAGCTATGTGACGTACGTGTGGTTCGATGCGCTCATCAACTATGTCTCGGCGCTGGGCTACCCCGATGGCGAGCTCTACGCGCGGTACTGGCCGGTGTCTCACCACGTGATCGGCAAGGACATCCTCAAGCCGCACGCCATCTACTGGCCCACCATGCTGCATGCGGCCGGCATCCCCATGTACCAGGGGCTCCGCGTGCACGGCTTCTGGAGCGTGGATCAGGCCAAGATGTCCAAGTCGCGCGGGAATGTGGTGCGGCCGCTGGACCTGAGCGACAAGTACGGCGTCGACGCCTTCCGGTACTTTCTCATCCGCGAGATGACCTTTGGGCAGGACGCAAGCTTTAATGAGGAAGCCTTTGTGGTGCGCTACAACGCCGAGCTGGCCAACGACCTCGGCAACCTCCTGAACCGCACCCTGCATATGATCGGGCGGTACTGCGATGGCCGCATCCCCTCGCCCGGCGATGAGCAGGCGGAGGAGCGACGCACCTTCATCGAGCGCGTGCTGTCGACACCTGCACAGGTCCGACAGGCGATCCGAGACTGGAACCCGCAGGCCGCGGTGCTGGCTACCCTGGAGCTCGTGCGGGCGGCCAACCTGTACCTGGAGCTCAGGGCGCCCTGGATGGCCTACAAGCGCGGCGATCAGGCCCACGTGAACGCGACGCTGTACGACGTGGCTAGCGCGCTGCGTTGGACGGCCGTCCTGCTCTATCCCGTGATGCCCGGCAAGATGACAGCCCTGTGGCAGGCCCTCGGCCAGCCGGGGCAACCGGCCTGGCAGGATGAACGCCAGTGGGAGACCCTTGCGTCCGGGGCCGCGATTCAGCGGGGCGAGGTGCTCTTCCCGCGGCAGGAGCTCGTGCTGCAGGAGGCGGCGGGCTGAGCGAAGGTGGGCACCGCTGCGGTGCGGCGGGGGCCGACCGTTAACGCAGGGAGTCGGGTGGCAGGGCGCGCAACGTGCGCCCTGCCACCCGACTCCCCTGTTAAGTAGTCTGCCGGGGATCCTTGCCGGCTTCTGGCCCCTGAGAGTTGTCTGCGAGGGGGGCTTGCCGCTACTTGATCTCGACGACGGCGCCGACTTCCTCGAGCTTGGCCTTGGCCGTCTGGGCCTCTTCCTTGCTCACGGCCTTGCGGATGGTCGAAGGCGCCCCATCGACCGCTTCCTTCGACTCGCGCAGGCCGAGGCCGGTCAGCTCGCGCACGACCTTGATGACCTTGATCTTGTCCGGCCCGACTTCCTTGAGGATCACGTCGAACTCGGTCTGCTCCTCAGCGGCCGGGGCGGCAGCAGCGGGGGCGGCAGCCGCAGCGGCCGGCGCTGCAGCGGCCACGGCCACGGGCGCCGCGGCGCTCACGCCAAACTCCTGCTCGAGAGTCTTGACCAGGTCCGCCAGGTCCATGACGCTCATCTGCTTGATGGCGTTGATGATCTCTTCCTTCGTCATTCCGGTCTCTCCTTCCTGCATCTCGGTCGGGCTCGTGCCCGTTCCATTCACGCCGATGGTCGCCGCCGGTGACCCGCATCCTGCCAGCCGGCGGCAGTACCGCCAACAGGCTGCCGATCAGGCGCCGGACTCCTCCAGCTGCCTGGCGCGCGCCTGCAGCACGTTGACCAGCCCACGCAGTGTGCCGGCCAGAACATTGACCAGACCGTTCACCGGTGACCTCATGTTGCCGAGGACCTGCGCCAGCAGCACATCCCGCGACGGCAGGTCCACGAGCCTGGCGACCTCTTCAGCGCTCAGCAGGCGCTGATTGGCCTGCCCGCCTTTGATCACCAGCTCGCGGTTCGCCGCCGCGAACTCGGTCAGGGCGCGCACACTTGCCGCGATCTCGTCGCGGATGGTGCTCACAGCCGTCGGCCCCACCAGCATTGCCTCCGGCACCGGCAGCCCGGCTCTCCGTAGCGCCAGCTCCGCCATCGTGTTCTTGACCACGTGGAACTCGGCCTTGTGTGGTCGCAGCGCCCGGCGCAGCTCATTGAGGCTGGGGGTCGGCAAGCCACGATACTCCGCCCACACGATCACCTCGCTGCCGCGGAACCGCTCAGCAAGCTCCTCGACGATCTTTTCCTTCTGCTCACGGGTTGCAGGCAATCAGATCACCTCCTCCGGCGCGACCGCCCCCGGCACCTGCCGGAGACCCGCGGCCAACAAAAAAAAGCGCCTTCGTGCCTGACGACACGCAGACGCTCCAGACAAGAGGCCACAGGCCTCTGCCATCCATCGCGCCTCGCCTCGGCAGGCAACCATTATGCGGCTGAGCCGCACCTGCTGTCTACAGCGGGCTGATATTCCAGTGAGGCTATTATACCCCCATGGCGCAAGTCGTGCAAATCCGCAGCGCAGCCGAGTCTATCCCACAATCGTCGATGCATTTCGGGCCTGAGTGGTACGCGTGGGTCCCATAGTTCGGTCAAGCCCACTGCACGGCCAGGAAGCCACGTGTCTGCCGCCTGCGACAGGAAGCTCACTGGCACACGGATCATGTGAGCCTGCCAAGGAGATGGGGGCTTGCTCACACCCCGTCATTGCGAGCCAGCCCGCAGGCCTGGCGCAGCAATCTTGCC
>DYEI01000539.1 GCA_020725765.1 Anaerolinea sp.
CTGCGCCGCATTCCGCAGAATATCCATGCGTCACATTAGATCACTTGTGGGTAATGGAGAGGCTTGGCGGCAAGGCGGGCTCGGGGGTGGGGGCGTTACCGCACGACGCGTGCCACACGGCCGCGGAGCAGCGATAGGCATCGCGATGAGGGCCGAGGACCTGAAAGGGCCAGTCTCGGGTGGAGGGGTCAGGGGTGGGGGCGGCTCCGCCAGATGCTGCGCAGGCCACGGGCACCTACGCTCCCCCAGGCCACTTGTGGGTCATGGATAGCGCCGCAAGCGCGGGCAAGGGCCGAGCGGCGACTGGAGCAGCGTGTCCGCCCTTGGAAGCGGCGGAGAAGGGGGCGCCCGCGCGCCAGGTGGCGCAACAGGCCTGCGCCACACAGCCACCCCTGCGGCGTGCGGGCGCGGAGCATCGGCCTACCACCGCCACAGGAACAGCCACCGGAGCCTGCCGCGCAGCTTTTCCCATGCCGTGAGGGCCTGGCCCGCATCGCGTGCCGAGAGGGGCCGGGGGCTGTAGCGGGCCTCGACGTAGGCACGGGTGATCACACCGACCTCCTCGGCCGCCCCCTTGGCCCATTCGCCGCGCTCCTCGATCGCCCGGCCAAGGCGGGTGCCGAACTCGCGTGGGGTCTCCCCCCGCTCCGGGCCAAGCCGAGCCCGCTCGGCCCACCGGACCATCCGTGCATAGAGCTGCAACACGACATGCCTCGTAGAGAAGCTGCGTCTCGACCGGATGAGAGATAGGACGCCCATCAGGAACCCGCCGAGGGCCACGACGGCCACGGCCAGCACCAGGAGAGCCCTGCCGCTGCGGCTGTCCTCGGCCTGCTGCTCGCCTTCGGGCCCGGGCGCAGGCCAGGCTCCCGGCGCCTCGCCGAGCGGCCGCGTGAAGGAGCTGCGGTATGGGGTTGGTTCGAACTCGACCCAGCCGTATCCCGGGAAAAAGACCTCGACCCAGGCGTGCGCGTCCCGCTCGGTCACCATATAGGCCCGCCGGGCGTAGTCATAGTGGCCCGTCGCAAAGCCTGCGGCGTACCGGGCCGGGACCCCGGCTGCCCGCAGCATGACGACCATCGCCGTCGCATAATAGTCGCAGTATCCGCGGCGGGTCGAAAAGAGCAGGTAGTCGACCACATCGGTGCCCTCGGGGGGTGCCGGAATCTCGAGGTCATAGTCATAGCGCCGGAGGTGTTGCTCGATGGCGAGTGCCTTGTCGTAGGGCGTGCCGGCCTCCGCCGCAATCTCGCGAGCCAGGTCGAGGACTCTCCGAGGTACCTCAGGCAGTGCCAGGTACCGATCGACGATCTCCGGGGGATACTCTTCCCCCGCCTGCCGGAGCTGGGTGACCGTTGGCGCAGGAATCCACGACGTGACGGTGTAGGTGCGCCCAGCCACGACAAAGCCGACCAGGTCAGCAGCCGTCCGCCGCGACAGCTCACAGGCACGGTCGACGAGCACCGGCTCGTTGGCTGCTGGCACCGGGCCCTCCCAGCCCTCGCGGAGCGTGTAGGTCTGCGTCAGGACGGTGAAGGGAAACTTGGCCTCGGAGAGAGGCTCCTGCGCCGCCCGTTCGAGCTCTGTGTAGGGGCCGTTCAGCCAGCCGCTGCCGGTATACGTATCGTAGGTCAGCGTGCGCCAGTAGTGTTTGGGTCCTTCGACCGGGTGCATGCCGCGCTCGATGTAGGCCTCGGGTGGCTCGGGGGGCGGGTCAGACGTCCGGACGTAGAAGACGAGGTCCTGCCTCGGCTGCACTCCGCCTCCCAGCTGGTGGCCTTCCGGCTGGGGCTGTACCGGGCGCGAGTACCGGCCGGCCGGGACGGGATTACGGCCGGCGAAGAGGCGGTCGAGGCGCCGGCTCATCTCCGTCCACGGCTCGTAGGCATAGCGCCAGAAAAAGCTGACCGTCTGCTGCACGGTAATGTAGGGCGCCAGCAGGGCCACGAGCACGAGCATCGTTGCCAGGCCGGTGCCGACGAGGCGCACGCCCATGCGCAGGTCAGGCGAGTAGTCGATGCCTTCGCGCTCCCAGGCGAGCTGTCGGCTCTCGAATCGTCCGGTGACCAGCAGCAACAGCGCCAGGCCGAGGAAGGTGCGGAGATAGGTCACGCCAGCCCCGCCCGTCAGCGCGACGTTGGCCAGCAGCGCGGCACCGATCGGGAAGAAGGCCAGCAGGGCGCTGCGGCCGCGCGCGATCTGCCAGCCGGCGAAGTAGGCGATCCACCAGGCGGCTATGGCGGCATAGAGGAGCAGGACCAGGCTATCGCGGCTCACCGTCCCCGCCGCGCCTGCCTGTGCCCAGGCCTCGAGCCGCTCCCAGAGCGCCCAGGCTCGCGCCTGTACGTCTGGCACCAGGCCCACAAAGGGCAGATCGCTCGTCCAGGTCCCGCGCAGGCCTGCGGCCAGCCAGCGCCACGCATGGGCCACCTCACGGACCAGGGCCTGCCAGCTTGGCAGGAGCCGCGCGACGGCGAGCACACCCCACTCGACGCCGGTGAGGAGCCCAAAGAGGCCCACCAGCCCGCCGGGCAAGGGCGTCTGGCCCAGCGCATAGCCCAGGGTCGCCGCGAGAAGCACCACGCTGACCAGTGCCGACGCACCGATCAGCCACCGCGCCTCAGTGAGGGCCAGAGGCAGGCACAGAGCCGTCCCGAGGACGAGCGTAAAGACCAACCAGCCGTGTCGGGGCCGCAGCCCCCTGAGAACCCTGCGCATCATCGCCTTCGCCCTAGGTCGGCGGCACCACAACAACCCGCCCGGTCCCGAGCACCTTGTAGGTCGGGCGCTGCTTTCGGCGCTCGATCAGGGGGCGGAAGCGGAAGCCACGGCCGATCACCCGTACCGGCACGCCGCGTTCAGAGAGGAGCCCGAGCATGGCCTGGAGGTTGCCCGTGCCTCCGAAGGAGACTGGATCGATCAGCACGACGCTCGCGCCGACGCCTCGCTGCTCGAGTTCCAACAGGGCCACCAGCCACTCGGCATCCAGCGAGGGGGTGATCAGCGCGGCGCTGATCCCGCGGCCGAGGACCGGCACGGCCTGTTGCACCAGTGCGCCAAGCGGGTTCGGACCCGAGGCACGGGCGGCGGCCAGCGTGCTGAGTATGCGCCAAAGCTGTATCTCACCTCGCTCGGGGCGCAGCATGACATGCTCCTCGCCCTCGCAGAGCAGGCCTACGGCGCGTCCCTGTCGGAGCATTGCGTCGGCGAGCGAGGCGGCGACGGTGATGCCGTACTCCTCCGTGGAGAACTCGCCCTCCCCCGCCTGCACTGCCCGCTGGAGGTCGAGGAGTATCCACAGGTCGCCTGCTGGCTCGCGATCGTACTCCTTGACGTACAGGTCATCGCGGCGGGCCGTGGTGGGCCAGTGAATGCCACGCAGCGTGTCGCCTGGCACGTAGGGCCGGACTGCGGAGGCATTGGGGGTCACCTCGTGGGAATGCACCGCTGCGCGCACTCGCCCCGGCGCCGCCCCTCGGGGCATCTCCAGAGGCGGCAGGGCGGCGATCACCGGGTAGACGACGAAGGAGGTCTCTTCCCCCATGCGCAGGTGCACGGTGAAGAAGCCGAAGGGGTCGGTCAGGGTCAAATCCAGCGGGCCGAGGGTGAAGACGCCTCGCCGGCGACACTCTCCCTCGGAAATCCAGTAGGTGTGGCTGTGTCCATCTACGCCGGTGACGCGCGAGGCTGTGTAGCCTGGGAGCGTGGAGTGGTCGCGAACCTCTGCCCAGAGCGCGGGCAGCCAGGATTCGTTGCGGAGAGTGAAGCGCTCCTCAAGCACATCGCCGACCTGGGCCCAGCCGTAGCGGCGCTCCCGCTCCAGGGTCACTCCTTGAGCGAGCTGCCGCGCCCAGTAGTACCCGATGGCGACGGCACCGCCGAGCACGGCCAGCACATAGGTCAGTGGCGGTGCGGGCGCGAATATCTGGAGCACCAGCAGGATGGCGGCCATCAGGGCCGGCAGGCCCAGGTGTGGCACAATACGGCGGGAATGTTCCATAGATTGCTCCTGCTACATACTCTGATTATAGCAGGTTCGCAGGAGAGCGCCAACAGCGAGGAGCGCCAGGCCGTACTTCACCCTGGAGGCAGGCTCATCTGCGCTGTTGGCAGGGCCCCCACCCCCGGCGCCCCCTCCCCCGGGTCGGCCCGCAG
>DYEI01000540.1 GCA_020725765.1 Anaerolinea sp.
CGCCTGCGCTTCCCGCAGATCACTTGTGGGTAATGGAGAGGCCGCGGCGGGGGCGGGGCCAGGGGTGGGGGCAACACGTGGCAGCCGGCGCTGCCAGGATGCGAGTCTGAACAGTCTCTGGCGGCCAGCAATGCGAGGACTTGCGGTCGGACCGGCCCCGGTGCGCGTTGATAACCAGCCCGAGTCGTGCTATAGTGGCCCCGTCACACACTCGCCGGGGGATGCGCAACCCATGAGCAGCGATTACGCGGCAGCACTCGAGTACCTCTACAGCCTCACCAACTATGAGCACAAGCTGGCCTCACAATACGCCGGGCAGCTCTTCGAGCTGACGCGCATGGAGCGTCTGCTGGATGCCATGGAGCACCCCGAGGACCGGTTCCACTCCGTGCATGTGGCCGGGACCAAGGGCAAGGGCTCGACGGCCGCCATGGTCGCTTCGGTCCTCCTCGCGGCGGGGCAGCGTACCGGCCTCTTCACCTCGCCGCACCTCCACACCTTCCGCGAGCGCATCCAGGTGAACGGCGAGCCGATCCCCGAGGGCGCCCTCGTGGCGCACCTGCGTCGCCTGCGGCCACTGTTCGACACGCTACAGGGGCTGACCACTTTCGAGGCCACCCAGGCCATCGCCTTCGACCACTTTGTGACGCAGGATGTGAGCTGGGCGGTCATCGAGGTCGGGCTGGGCGGGCGGCTGGACACGACCAACGTGATCCGGCCCGAGGTGGCCGTGATCACCCCGGTGAGCTTTGACCACATGCTCGTCCTCGGGGACACCCTCGAGGCCATCGCCCGCGAGAAGGCAGGGATCATCAAACCCCAGACGCCAGTGGTCAGTGCACCGCAGCCCGACGCAGCGGCGAACGTCATCCGGCATGTCGCGGAGCACCTGTCCGCGCCCCTGACTGTGGTGGGGGAGCAGTGGACCTCCGAGTTCGAGCGCGCCGACATGGACGGGCAGTGGTTCACCGTGCGAGGGCCCGGCGTCGTGCTGAGGGACCTGTTCATCCCACTCTTGGGGCCGCATCAGCTGGTCAATGCCACCACTGCTCTCGCGGCGCTGTGGGTCCTCCGGGAGCGGGGGCTGGAACTCTCGGAGACGGCCATCCGCGAGGGGTTGCGAAGCGTGCGTTGGCCCGCGAGGCTGGAGGTGCTGAGCCAAGAGCCGCTCGTCATCGCCGATGGCGCGCACAACGGGGATTCCATGCTCCGGCTCGTAGAGGCGCTGGAGGCACACTTTCCCGGCCGTCGCCGCATCGCCGTGTTCGGCTCGCTGGCCGACAAGGACGTGCCCCGCATGTTCGCCGCCCTGCTCCCATCCGTCGACACGGCGATCCTGACTCGCACTCGGCACCCGCGGGCCGCCGACCCCCACGAGTTGGAGCGGGAAGCCCGCAGGTACGACACACCCGTAACCGTGGAGCCAGACCCCGAGCGAGCGCTGCGCCTCGCGCTCGACCTCGCGGGCCGCGATGGGCTCGTCGTCGCGACCGGTTCGCTTTCGACGGCAGCGGCCGCCCGCGAGGCGTGGCGGCGCATCACCAACCTCGCGCCCCTCCCCACGGACCCGTTCTAGACGCTTCTGCGAGCAGGCGCTGCCGTCAGATCCTGATCAGCCGCGCGGAGCGGATGCTGGGCATGGCGCGGATCCGGTCCAGCAGCCCGGGCGGCACCACGTCGTCGAGGCCCAGCACCATCACACCCCTCGATCCGCGGCCCCAGCGTCCGACCTGCACGAAGGAGATATTGACTCCTCCCTCGCCGAGGATCGTCCCCATCTGGCCGAGGATGCCGGGCTGCTCGACATGCTCGCTGACGAGCAAGTGCCCCTCGAGGGGAAAGTCCAGCCAGAACCCATCCACGCAGACCGCCCGCGGACGGCCCCGCACGATGCTGCCCGCGACCAGGTGCTCGCCTCGGGTAGTGGACGCCTGGACCTTCAGCAGGTTGGTGTAGCTCTCGGCATCCGGCTCGCGACGCTCGGCGATGGCAATGCCCCGGCTCGCCGCAATCGCGACAGCGTTCACCAGGTTCACCGGCTCGTCCGCCACCAGCCTGAGGAAGCCCATCAACACGCCAGCACGCAGGGGGCTCGTGTCGTAGCGAGCTGGCTCGCCGGCATAGATGAGCTCAAGCCGCTGAATGCTGTTTCCCGTCATCTGCCCGTAGAAGGACCCAAGCCGGGTCGCCAGGTCGATATACGGCCCCAGCTTGGCCATCTCGTCGCTGGAGAGCGCCGGGGCGTTGACGGCGCAGCGGGCCGGCCTGCCGCTGAGCACGTCCAGAACCTGCTCCACGACCTCGAGGCTGCAGGTCCGCTGTGCCTCTTCGGTCGAGGCCGCGAGGTGGGGCGTGCAGACCGTCTTGGGCGACTTGACCAGCCCCAACCCAACCGGCGGCTCCCGGCTGAAGACGTCCAGCGCCGCTCCAGCGAGCCGCCCTTCTGCCAGCGCGGCCTCCAGCGCCTCCTCGTCCACAATGCCGCCGCGCGCACAGTTGATGAGGTAGGCGGTTGGCTTCATCAGCGCCAGCTTTTCGGCGTTGAGTAGCTTTCGTGTGTGCTCGCCACCGGGGATGTGAACCGACACGACGTCGGCCTGCCGAAGGAGGTCATCGAGCGGCATCATCTCGACCCCGAGACGGGCCGCGTGCTCCACGGACACGAACGGGTCATGCGCGATGATGCGCATCTCCAGAGCGGCCGCGCGCCGGGCCAGTGCAGTGCCGATCCGCCCGAGGCCGATGATCCCGAGCGTCTTGCCCCGCAGCTCTGCTCCCATCAGGTTGCCCTTCGGCCAGGCTCCGGCCTTGATGGCCGCATCCGCGGCCGCGATGTGCCGTACCAGCGCCAGCATCAGCCCCAGGGCATGCTCGGCTACCGCCACGGTGTTGCCATCTGGCGCGTTCACCACGAGCACGCCGCGGCGCGTCGCCGCTTCGACATCGATGTTGTCCACCCCGGAGCCAGCCCGGGCCACAATCTGGAGGCGCGAGCCAGCCCTGAGGACGGCCTCTGTCACCTTGGTGCGGCTGCGGACGATGAGCGCCTCGTACTCGCCGATGATCTGCTCCAACTCCTCGGGGCCGAGCCCCTCGCGCACGTCAACCTCGACGCTGGCCCGCAGACGGGCCAGCGCTTCCTCCGCCAGCGGTTCGGTGACCAATACCCTGGCCATCTCACTCACCCCAAAGCCAATGCTCTCCCGAGGGCCTCGAGCACCTGCTCGATGTCACCGACGTCGACATAGCCCATATGTCCGACGCGCAGCACCTGGCCCTTCAGCTTCCCCTGCCCGCCGGCTACGACGACGCCCTGCTCGCGCAGCCGGGTGACCAACGCCTCGCCATTGGCGCCCGAGGGCACGCGCAGCGCCGTCACCGTGTCGGAGGCGTAGGCCGGGCTCGCAAAGAGCTCCAGCCCCAGCGCCCGGGCGCCCTCCCGCATGCGCTGCCCCACGCGCCGGTGCCGCGCGTAGATCGCCTCCAACCCCTCGGTACGCATCATCTGCAGCGCCACCCGGAGGCCATAGAGCACGCCCACGGCGGGGGTCCAGGGGGTCTGCCCGCGCTCGGCATAACGGCGGGCGGCGCGCAGGTCCCAGTAGAAGCGTGGGCAGGTCGCGCGTTCCATCGCCTCCCAGGCCCGGGCGCTCACGCTCAGCATGGCCAGCCCGGGGGGAGCCATCCAGGCCTTCTGCGAAGCCGTCACGACCACGTCGCACTCCCAGGTGTCGGTCGGCAGCGGAATCGCGCCGACGGAGGAGATTCCGTCGACCACGAGGAGCGGCCTGCCGCCTCTCCGACGCGCACGGACAACTTCCGCCAGGGAGCGCAGGTCGTTGGTGACGCCCGTGGACGTCTCGTTGTGGGTCACGAGGACCAGCTGCGCGTCCGGGGTGCGATCGAGGGCCGCCTCGAGCTCGAGCGGATCGATAGCCTGCCCCCAGGGCGCCGCCAGGTTAATGACCTCGGCGCCGAACGCCTGGGCAATCGCGGCGAAACGCTCGCCAAAGACGCCACAGGTGGCGGCGATTACACGGTCACCAGGGCTGATCAGGTTGACGATGGCGGCCTCAAGGCCGCCCGTACCCGAGCCGGTTACAATCACCACCTCGTTGTCCGTCTGGAAGACGTGCCGCAGGTCGGCCACAACCGCCCCGAGCAGCTCCCTGAACTCCGGCCCTCGATGGTTGATCATGTCGGCCGCCGATGCCTCCCGCACCTGAGGTGGTAGCGGTGTCGGCCCAGGTACTCGCAGATTCATCTCCTCAGCCTCGCTCTTGTTGTGTATGGCTTTGTCGTAGCGGCGTCCCGGACAGGCAACACGCTCTGAAAGCACTACCGCGTACGCGCATCTTGCCGTTGGACGCCGATGTGGGATGCCCTGCACCGGGAGGTACCATCCGTGGTGGTGCCACAACTGCGGGGGAGGCTGCTCCTACTCTGGAGCGTGGCTTTTTCCGCCGCGAGTATAGCACACTTGGGCCCTCGGGGCAAGGCTACGAACCCTGGGCCTCGGTTCCACCTTCTGTTGGCGAGCAGCCCACCGAATGAATTCGGGGCTAGGGGGCCTTCGGGCTGCCTACTGGCAGCCCGAAGGCCAACCGTCGACCTTCGTCGACGGGGAACGGGCCCCG
>DYEI01000541.1 GCA_020725765.1 Anaerolinea sp.
CGCGCAGGCCACGGGCGCCTGCACTCCCCCAGGCCACTTGTGGGTAACGGATAGGTCCGTCCAGGGAAGGGGCAAGACACTACAGGGTGTTTTAGGCTCCGCTGGCGCGCCGCGGCCCGCCAGCGGAGCCTAAAAACACCCATTGGGAATGACCCCTCCCCCAGGCGGGCACGATGTGCCCCCCTGGGGGAGGGGTCATTCGAGCTACCATCGCGAACCTGCCAGTCCACGCCGGCAGCCGCAGCACGGCAGGGCAGCCGCTCTGCCAGACGCCCCTGGCTGCCTGTCGAATGCCTCAGTCAGTCAGATTGACCACGCGCACACCCGTATCGATCGTCCCTCCGCCTTTCTGCGGAACAACATCCTTCAGGAAGATGCCCCCGACGTACTTGGGATTGCCCCGGTCGACGACGACTACGACCTTGAACGCCGCCACAGAGACGATGCGGTAGTCGATCTGGCCACTCCCCATCTGCCCGGGCCGGACCTGGTCATAGACAGGGACATAGATGGTCGTGTTCAGGCGGACGCTATCCAGCGCCTTCATGGCAGATGTCTTGGTTCCGGGAGTGCCATTGATCCACATCGGAGGACGCACTTCGCCGTTCCAGCCATACGTGATCCACGACACCAGCTCGGAGTCGCCGACCGCGCCGCCGTCAAAGTTCAGCCAGCCACGCTGCCCATCGGAGATGATACCCTCTCCGACAACAGTCTCCTCTGTGTCCCAGATCTCCACATAGTCGCCATCCAGCCGGCCCTCGAGGGCACCCGAGTACACCGCCAGGGGCATGAGGTCTCCGCGCCAGGGACCCACGGGCTCGTAGCGCGCCGCTGCGGACGCGCTCACCGTAAAGGTCGGCACCCCCACGATCGAGGCAAAGAAGGTGCGGAACGTCTCACTCGCGGTCACCGCCACGGTCGGCGGCTGTATGGTCGTGGTCCAGCTCTGGGCGCCGTTGGCCAGTGCGTACCGCCCGACCGCATCGCGCACCGTCGCCTCGCTCTCCCCAAGGGCGAGCAGGCGGCACGCCGCGAGGGCGCCGGCATCTGCCGCGTTCTGCATGCGGCGACGCTGCGCGTGCACGTTGCCAAGGTCAATCGCCATGGCCAGGAAGCCAACCAGTGCCACCAGCACCACGGCCGCCAGGACCACCGTCTGGCCGCGCTCCCGGCCCAGGCGCCAGCCCTTCTCATCCCACCCGGATCTCGGTTCCATCGCTCCGTCCTCCCCTCGGTGTGCGCATCACTCCTCCGTCACGGTGTGGCCATGATGCAGCGGCTGCGCATCAAGATCCCGGCCCCCGAGCGGTCAATGATGCGCCCAATCCACCCAATGATCGGATGGAACGTGTAGGAGACGGTCACCTGAATGTTATTGCCGCCAGGCCGCGTCACATCGACAGAGAGGTGCTCCGGCTCCAGCCCGACCACCAGCGCCATCGCCGCCTTCTTGACCCGCTCGAGCCCGGCGGTATCCTCCGGGGGATGGGCCACGCCATAGCGGGCCCCCTCACGCGCCGCACTCGCGATCACGTTGCGCGCATAGACGGCCCTCGAGAGGTCGATGATCCCAAAGATGAACAGGAGGAGGATGGTCAGTACCACCGCAAACTCGGCCGTCGTCTGGCCGGCTGCAGTCACCCCGCGCAGGCGCCTTGATGGGGTCCCCAATCCTTGCTTGCCGACCATGTCACGAACAGCTCCCCACAATCATCATCCAGGTGGTCGCCCGTATCGTGAGCGGGTTCCCTCCGAAAAGGAACAAAGTCAGCAGTGGCAGGCGATACTCGGCTGTGACACCAACCGAGTTGCCGGGGCCACACCCATACGGCATGGAGACAGTTACCGTGACGCTCCCAGCCAGTCCCTCCGCCTCGACATCCGCCTTTGCCCGGGTCTCAATGCCGTAGACGTCATAGGGAGTGAGGGCCGCGTAGCGCGCCCCCTCACGCGAGGCATTGCTCAGGACCACCCACACAGAGAAGGCACGCCCGAGGTCGATGCAGCCCACGAGGATGAGCATCAGGAGTGGCAGCAACAGCACCAGCTCCACAATCGACTGTCCGTTCCGTGCGCGCACCCCCCAACCCCCCTGTCGTCTCTTACAAACGCAAAAGCTGGCGGGCAAGGATTTCCCCCTTGCCCCACCAGTGTGTGTGCTGCGTCGCGACGGGCTTCACGGCTGAATCTGGTTTGCCCTCCCGTTCTCGAGCGCGTCGCGCATGGTGTTGAAGATGTTCGCAAGGCCGCCGGACATCGCGCCGACCACGAGCACCAACACGACCCCTACGAGGGCAATGAGCAGCGCGTACTCGGCCAGGTCCTGCCCCCGTTGCCGCCGCAGCGTCCGCACCCAGATCGTCAGGTACCGCAGCATTCTCTGCTCCTCCACTCTCTGGGGGACAGTCCCAGCCGCAACTCTGGCCCGCCGCCCCCAACCCTCAGCCTCTTGTGGGGCGCTCACCGGTGGGGCAAGGGGGCGCCGCCTTGCCCCACCGGTGTTGCCACATCACAGCGGGCCTTACTACGGCTGGATCTGGTTGCTGCCAGCGTTCTCGAGCGCGTTGCGCACGGCGTTGAAGGTGTTCGCAAGGCCGCCCGACAGCGCGCCGATCACCAGGATCAGCACAACCGCGATGAGGGCGATGAGCAGCGCATACTCGGCCAGGTCCTGGCCCTGCTCCCGCCGCAGCGTCCGCACCCACGTCGCAAGATAGTGCAGCATCTCGTACTCCTCCTTCTGGTTCTCAACTTCCGGCGGGCGAACCCACTCCTCTTGACCCGCCCTCCCATCCGTGTGGCGCCCGGTAAGCTATCGATACCTGTATCTCCCACCTTTGGGAGAGGCATCGCCTGTCATAGCACCGCTGCCCGACCACAGGCCCCGGGCAGCAGGCCCATCATCAGCCGCTAGAGACCAGCAGCGTCGCCACCTCATCCGTGTACACCGCCCGCCATCTGCCGCTCTCCGCCAGCAGTACCGCAGGCGGGCTGTCCGTCTCGATCAGGACAAGCTCGACCCCGTGCTTCCGCAGGGTCTCCTCCCACTCGCGGCGTACCCCGGCTACCGCCAGGTAGTCGCTCACGATCTCGTCCCCGTATACCTCGGTACGGCCATCGATGAATACCCGATACCCCTGCCAGATGAGGTAGCCGCCCCAGTGATAGGTGTTAAAGATCCGACCCTCGAGTCCATGCTCGCGCATGTAGGCCAGGGCGCCCGCAGGATAGAGCCTGTGCTCCAGGCGGGCATTGGACCGCACCATGTCCGCGCCCCTCATCCCCACAACAACGGCCACAGCCGCCAACCCCACTCCCAGCACAACCTGCATCGGCCGCGGAAGCGGTCGGGCCGGCCGCCCGTGGACCCCGAAGGGCAACAAGTCCGCGGCCTGCTCTGCAAGGAGCGGAGCCCCCACCACCGACAGGAAAGGCACATGCCGGCAGGAGTACAGGGCTGCCACCGACGCCCCCAAGACCAGCAGCACCTCCCGCAACGCGGCCCGTCGCCGCGAGAGGGCAAATGTCCCCAGCAGCGCCACCCAGTAAGCCAGCAGGGGCCAGGCCCAGGACTGGTGAAAGTCCGGCGAGAACCACTCTTCGATGTAGGACTGGATCAGCCGGTTGCTCAGCGTGCCAAACGGGAAGAGCGCCGAGTGCAGCCCGTTCGGCGTTGCCAGAGAGCAGATAGCACTCGCCAGCAGTACCAGCCCCAGTCGACGCGGGCCCGGGCCAAGCAGCGGCTGCCCGGGCTTGCGGCCGGCCATCCAGCCCACCTCGTCGGCCAGCATGACCACGCCCAAAACCACGAGCCCACTGACGAACCCGCTGTGCAGGTTCGCCCACAGCAGGCTCAGCGCCGGCAGGAGCCAGAGCCACGAGGGCCGCCTATCCAGGATGTAAAGGTACAGGCTCACAAAGAAGAGTGAGAACATCTGCGGGCGCACGCCCCAGGTCATCACCGAGGCTATGGCCCCGAGAAACACCGCCCAAGCCGCGACGGCTGAATGTGCCTTGCACCGGTCATACACCATCGCAAACGCCGCCGCTATCAGCCCGGCAAAGATCACCGCCAGGCCGTTCAGGCCGACCGCCCGGTACCCGACGTACAGCAGGACGTCGGAAAGCCACTCATGGGTAACCCACAGATGGTCCGTGGCCGTGAACGAGAACACATCGGTCGCCGGAATCGTGCGCTCGCTCAGGATGTAGCGCCCCGTGGCCACATGCCACCAGAAATCGGGATCGGCCACCTGCCGCAGCGCAATCCCGGCGATGGCCGCGAGCACCACTGCCGGCGGCACCCACTCTCTCCAGGAGAGCCGTCGGGCCTCCCTCGCCTGCACCGGCTTCATCGCTATGGGTTCTGGGAAGGTTTCCATTCCGTTACCTACTCGGCATTATAGCATGCTTCTTCCGGCGTAATGTGAACAATGCATAAAGCCGCACCATTTTCCCGGGGTATTCGCAGGTCCGCCCGGCTTGCCTGCCACACAGCACCCGGCATCCGCCGGTCCTTGTCACCGTGCGGCGCACGTCGCCCGCCAATCATAGTCGCTGCGTCCCCAGGCAATCACGCGGTCGCCCCGGCCAGCACCGTTCCTCCGCGCGCCTTTCCGGCGCATCGTTGCGCTGCATTGTAAGACGTCGCATTCCCCGAAAAGCCACGGGCCAACGCCCGCGTCCCTCGGCCCTTGGCGGAGGGTACCCCATCCCCCCGTCCTCCTTCCCCGCCGCCGAGGCGGCGGGGAAGGAGGCGCTCTTTTTTGCAAGGGGGTGTCCGCGGGCGGCTTCGCCGCCCGCGGACACCCTTTCTTGCATCCCCGCCCCCGCGGCGCTATCCATTAGCCACAAGTGGCCTGGGGGGAGCGTAGGCGCCAACGGCGCACGTAGCCCCTCGCATAGGAGGCTGCCCCCTCCCCTGCCCCTCCCCAGGCAGGGCGCCCGGCGCCTGCCTGGGGAGGGGCAGGGGAGGGGGCATGCTGGGGTTCCAGCACATGCCGGCCCCCGCTCGCCAGCTCCGAGCTCCAGTGCGCGCGGCGGGTGGTCCGTTGGGATCGACACCGGCGCGCTGTCTCATGCGCCTTGATGCCTTGCTGCCCGACTCGTGGGTAATGCACAGGCCGCGGAGGGCGGGGCCCGGGGCCTGCAACCGGCGCAGAGGTGCCGGGCCCCTCAGGCCAGCCGCCGCCGTGGCATAGGATGTGCTCGGCGCAGAATCGCCGGCTCGGCGATCGGCCACGCCAGCACCAAGGAAACTGCGAGCATGCACGGCATCGGCCGCCGCTCGCACAGGATGGAAGGGATGTCACGCCAGGGAGGTTCGTCGGGCGCCGGCCTGCGGCTGTTCCTGCTGCTCGCCATCGTCGCAGCCGCCGGCGGGATGGCTCTCGCCCTCTTGTACCAGCTCGTTGGCGGTGGGACTCCGCCAGGAGGTGTTTCCGTTGCCCATGCGGCACCGCCCGAAGCTCCGGCCCAGAGCGCCGCAGGGGTCTCCTTCGAAAGCCTGCGGGCCGCGCTGCAACATGCTCCGGAACAGTCGCCATCGACAGAGCCTCAGGAGGCCGTGCCGGCTCAGTCGGGAGGCGAGTTCATCACCCACATCGTACAGCGAGGGGATACACTGTTCGCCCTTGCCCGGCGCCACGGCACCACCGTCCAGGCCATCAAAGCAGCAAATGGCCTCAAGTGCGACAAGATCATTGTGGGCCAAAAGCTGCGTATCCCCGTCGCCATCGTTTGCCCGAAGCCGGTTGTCACCGTCTGCCCGACCCCGGTCCCTGTCGTCGCGCCAGCGTGCCCACAAAAAGTGGTCGTCTGCCCGCCGCCCGTCGTTGTCGTGGTGTGTCCGCCGCAGCCGGTGTGCGTGCCCGTGTGCCCGGTCGTCTGCGCGCCCGTCTGCCCGCAGGTCTGCGTCCCCGTCGTGGACCCCTGACCGGGTGCTGCGCGCTTGCCCTGCTACATGCAGAGGACTGCTCGAGAAGGCCAGACGCACGAGAGGGGTTCGCCGACAGGCCGGCGCAAGGCCGATCCCGACGGCCAGAGCTACCAGCAACCTGCATCCATTCCATGCGCTGAACGCGAGCCCGCACATTTGCCGTCCTGTCGTGTATTGACAAACACCCGTCCCCATGGTACAAATGTCCTCGCTCCCTATCCACAAGCCGTGGCTCCGCGGCGCCGGGTCTCTCGTGAATGGAGGCTCCCATGCCAGGCGATCTTACCGACAGACACATCCTCGACGGCTACAGCCTCGCCAGAGAGCGCTACGGCGCGCTCGGGGTCGATACCGACGCCGCGCTCGACCAGCTCGGCCGGATATCCATCAGCCTCCACTGCTGGCAAGGCGACGACGTCAGCGGATTCGAGTCCCCGGGCGGCCAGCTTGGCGGCGGGATCGCCGCCACCGGTAACTACCCCGGCAAGGCGCGCAATGCCGACGAGCTCCGCCGAGACCTCGACAAGGCCTACAGCCTGATCCCCGGCAGGCACCGCCTCAACCTCCATGCCATCTATGCCGAGACCGGCGGCCGCAGGGTCGAGCGCGACGAGCTTCGCCCCGAGCACTTTGCCCGCTGGGTCGATTGGGCCCGCGAGAGAGGCCACGGGCTGGATTTCAACCCCACCCTTTTCTCCCACCCCAAGGCGGCCAGCGGCTTTACCCTGGCAAGCTATGACCCCGGCATCCGCAGCTTCTGGATCCGCCACTGCCTCGCCTGCCGCGAGATCGGCGAGCACTTTGGGCGCGAGCTCGGCACCCCCTGCATCACCAACATCTGGATACCCGACGGTCTCAAGGATGTGCCGGCCGATCGCAAGACGCCACGCATGCTCCTCAAGGAGTCTCTGGACGCCATCCTCTCCCGCAAGCTGGATCGCGCCTGCATCCTCGATGCCGTCGAGGGCAAGCTGTTCGGGCTCGGCTCGGAGAGCTATGTCGTCGGCTCTCACGAGTTCTATCTGAGCTATGCCATCACCAACCGGGTGCTCCTCTGCCTGGACTCCGGGCACTTTCACCCCACAGAGACGATCGCCGACAAGCTCTCGTCCGTCCTCCTCTTCCTCGACGAGGTCCTGCTTCACGTCAGTCGGGGCGTGCGCTGGGATAGCGACCACGTGGTCATCCTCTCCGACGACCTGCTCTCGATCATGCAGGAAATAGTCCGCGGCGGATTCCTCGACCGGGTTCACATCGCCCTGGACTACTTTGACGCCTCCATCAACCGCGTCGCCGCCTGGGCCATCGGCACGCGCGCCGCCCTGCGCGCGCTCCTCATGGCGCTCCTCGAGCCGACCGATCAGCTCCGCGCGCTCGAGACTGCGGGTGACTATACTGCCCGCCTTGCCATGCTGGAGGAGCTCAAGGGCATGCCCTGGGGTGCGGTCTGGGACTACTATTGCCTCCAGCAGGGGGTCGTTCCGGGGAAGGGCCTGATCGAGGAGGTCAAGGCCTACGAGCGCGAGGAACTGGCCAGACGGGGCTAGGCGTCCGCATCGGGAGCGTGCGCCCGGATGAGCCCGACAGGCAGCGCCTTCGGGGGTGGGGCGTTGATGATGGCAGAGGCATCTGATTGGCGCACGGCCTGGCAGGATGCCCGGAACCAAGAGATCGACGGAACCCGACGAGAGCGCGTACACTGCTGATGCCCCGTGCGCAACAGACGGCGCGACCATGCCTCCTTCCACGCCCCGGCGCTCTTGACTTGAGGGCGCCCGCCTGCCCGGGTCAGCAGAGATGCGAGGGTCCATATGTCATACACGGTGCTGGTCGTTGAGGACGAGCCAACGCTGCTCGAGACCCTGGAGTACAACCTGGCACACCAGGGCTACAACGTCCGCACGGCGACCGACGGGCTCAAAGCGCTCGAGACTGCGCGGGAGGCGCGTCCGGACATCATCATCCTCGACATCATGCTTCCCGGCCTCGATGGGCTCGAGGTGTGTCGCGTGCTGCGACATGAGACGAACGTCCCGATCCTCCTCCTGACCGCCAGGGCCGATGAAGTGGACAAGGTCGTAGGCCTCGAGGTCGGGGCCGACGACTACCTTACCAAGCCGTTCAGCATGCGCGAGCTCCTGGCTCGGGTGAGAGCCCACCTTCGGCGAGTCCGCCTCATGAGAGAGGAGCTCACCGCGACGGAGCGGGCTGCTCCCAGAGAGCACCTTGTCTGCGGCGACCTCGTGATAGACCTGGCACGCCGCGAGGTGCGGAAAAGCGGCCAGGCTCTGAGGCTGAGCCCCAAAGAGTTTGAGCTGCTGGCGTTCCTTGCGCAGCACAGAGGTCACGTCCTCTCCCGCGAGCAGATTCTCGACCAGGTGTGGGGATGGAGCTATGCAGGCGGCACGCGCACGGTTGACGTACACGTGCGGTCCCTCCGCGAGAAGATCGAGCGCGACCCTGCGAACCCCGAGCGCCTCGTCACCGTGCGCGGCGCCGGCTACCGATTCGAGGGATAGGCCATGTTCAGACACATCCGATGGCGCATCGCTATCCCTCACGTTCTCTTGATCGTCCTCGTGATGTCTGCCCTCGCCGGCTCCCTCTCGTCTCTATCTCGCCAGGCCCTGCAGAGCGACCTGCGCAGGCAGTTGGCTTCGGAGGCACGCCTCCTTGCCGACTGGTCCGCTCCTCTCGTAGCCTCGCACGCTGACGGCGACGCCCTGGACCGGCTGGCGCGCCGTGCGGCAGACCTCACCGGGAGGCGCGTAACGTTCATCGCCCCGGATGGCACCGTGATAGGCGAGTCCCACGCCGACCGCACGCAGATGGACAACCACGCCGACCGCCCCGAGGTCAGCCAGGCCCTGCGGGGCACAGAGGGCAGCGACATTCGCCTCAGCCATACCCAGGGCAGGCCCATGATGTACGTAGCCGTCCCCATCCGCATGGATTCCGGGCTGATCGGCATAGCGCGGGTGTCGCTGTCGCTGGCGCAGGTCGACGCCCGGGTCGCCAGCCTGCAGCAAGCCATCTTCACGGCAGCTGGAGTGGCAACTCTGCTGGCTACCCTGATCTCCCTCTTCATTGCAGAGAGGATCGCCCGCCCTGTGCGCGAACTCACGGCAGTGGCAGACCGCCTGAGCAAAGGTGACCTCAACGCCCGTCTGACACCCAGCACCCGCGACGAGGTCGGGCGGTTGACGCTCTCCTTCAATCGCATGGCCAGGCGCCTGCAGGAGCAGGTGGCCTCGCTGAGCCGGGAGCGGTCGCGGCTGGCCGGCATACTCGAGCATATGGCAGATGCGGTGATCATCACCGACCGTGACGGTCAGGTACAGCTCCTCAACCCGGCGGCCACCCGACTCCTTGCTCTCCAGCCGCCCCAGGCCCTCGGGCACAGCTTTCGGCAACTCGTGCGCCATCCTCGCCTCCTCGAGCTATGGCGACGAGCTGCCTCATGCCGCGAGGAGCAGACAGCCACTATCGACACCGGCGCCCATGGCACCTATCTGCACGCGATTGTCACACCCCTTGAGCAGACCGACGAGCAGGGCTACCTCGTCATGCTGCACGACCTGACTCGGCTCCGCCAGCTCGAGGCAGTGCGGCGCGACCTCGTGAGCAACATCTCCCACGAGTTGCGCACTCCTCTGGCCTCGCTCAAGGCCCTGACCGATACCCTTCGGGATGGCGCCCTCGAGGACCCGGAAGCCGCGCGGCGATTCCTCGACCGAATGGAGGTCGAAGTCGACGCCCTGATCCAGCTCGTCCAGGAGCTGCTCGAGCTCGCGCGCATCGAGTCGGGCAAGGCGCCCCTCAATCTTCGCGCCACCCCGGTTGAGTCCGCGATCATCCCACCCGTCGAGAGGCTGCGGGCCCAGGCAGAGCGCGCCGGCCTGACCCTCACAGCAGAGCTCCCAGACGGCCTCCCTGAGGTGCTCGTGGATACCGAGCGGATCCATCAGGTGATGACCAACCTCGTGCACAATGCCATCAAGTTCACCCCGCACGGTGGCCGCGTTACCGTCTCCGCTGAGGCACGCGGGGACCGTGTCGTGATTGCCGTCGCCGACACAGGCGTGGGGATTGCGCCCGAGGACCAGCCCCGCATCTTTGAGCGCTTTTACAAGGCGGATCGTGCGCGCAGCAGCGGGGGCACCGGGCTGGGCCTGGCAATCGCCAGGCACATCGTGCAGGCCCACAATGGCCACATCTGGGTCGAGAGCCAGCAGGGCAAAGGCAGCACCTTCTACGTCTCTATCCCCGCAGCCCCCTGAACGATTCCTTACCCTCTCCGTACACAACCCTTACGGACCATTGATCTCTCCCTGACACGCGCCTAACCTGGGTGTGCTATCCTCTTGCCAGAAAGAGAAGCTAGCACACCTCAGGAGGAAACAAGCATGCGTCGTGTGTCGGTCATTCTGCTGCTGGCGGTTGTGCTCATTGCTGGCTGTGCGCGGGCAACACCCACTCCTCTGGCCCGTGAGCAAGCGACCGCGGCATCGCCAGTCACCGAGCCTGAGCCGAACCCATCCCCCACTGCCGAGCCCGCCCTGGCAGGTCGAATCACAGTCGCGGGCTCGACGACCGTGCAGCCACTGGCCGAAAAGCTGGCCACCGCCTTCCGGGCTGCCAACCCCAATGTAGAGATCGTCATCCAGGGAGGCGGATCGAGCGTCGGCGTCAAGTCCGCCGCGCAAGGAATAGTGGATATCGGGGCGACATCCCGCGAGGTCAAGGACTCCGAGAGGACCGAGTTCCCCGACCTGGTGGTCCACCGGATCGCGGTCGACGGCGTGGCTATCGTGGTGCATCCAGACGTCCCTGTCGATAGCATCACCACGGAGCAGGTACGGGCCGTCTTTGCCGGCGACATCGCCAGCTGGAAAGAGCTCGGCGGGCCAGACCGACCCATCACGGTCGTAGCCCGGGAGGAGGGTTCTGGAACCCGCGACTTTTTCCAGGAGCACTTTATGAAGGACAGGGACATACTCGCCAGGGCGATCCTGCAGCCATCCAACGGCGCGCTGCGAACGGCGGTCAGCACCACGCCCAACGCCATCGGCTTCCTCTCCTTCGGCTACCTCGACGACAGCGTGAAGGCTCTCGCCGTAGATGGCATCCAGCCGACCGAGGCAAACGTCTACGGGGGCACTTATACGGCGTGGCGCTATCTCAACATGCTGACCAGAGGCGAGCCGGCCGGGCTGGCCAGGGCCTGGCTCGAGTTCATCCTCAGCGACGCCGGGCAGCAGATCGTGACCGCCCAGGGCTATCTGGCGGTCAAGCGCTAGCGACCACAAGGGCGCCAGAGATGTTGGCCGCCCGGCATATCCTCCTCCCCGCCGCCGACCCAGATCGCGAAAGCGGCAGGAGTCACGCCGCGGGCGCTCGAACTGAGCCCGCGGCGTCTGAACGACCGACGAACTGAAGGGGGTGTCCAACAGTGCAGAGACGCTGTCTCATCGACCGGCTCATGCAGGGCGTGCTCCTTGGCAGCGCCCTGCTGTCGGTTTGCATCGTCCTCATGATCGGGCTGTTCACTTTCCTGCAGAGCCGGCTGGCCTGGCAGTCCATCGGACCGGTAGCGATGCTGACGGGCACTGCATGGCGTCCGGGGTCGGGCAGGTTCGGTCTCCTTCCCATGATAGCCGGCTCCGTGCTGGCGACCCTGGGCTCCGTGGCCATCGGCGTGCCGCTGGCAATTGGGTGCGCCCTCTTTGTCGCCGAGGTTGCGCCCGCTCCAATCCGCGCCCTTGTGCGACCCGCCGTGCAGCTCCTCGGCGGGATTCCTTCGGTCGTCTATGGGCTGTTCGGGATGGTCGTCATCGTGCCCCTCATCCGTCGCATCCCGGCGCCCGGCAACTCGGGATACGGTCTGCTCGCTGCATCCATCGTGCTGGCCGTGATGATCCTGCCCACCATCACCAGCATTGCTGAGGATGCCATACGCGCTGTGCCCCGCGAGTACAAAGAGGGCTCCCTGGCCCTCGGGGCGACCGAGTGGCAGACGATCGCGGGAGTGACTCTGCCCGCGGCTCGCTCCGGCATCGTCGCTGCGACGATACTGGGCATCGGGCGCGCCCTCGGCGAGACGATGGCCATGACTATGGTGATCGGTAACTCGGTCGTCGTGCCCGCACCTCTCACACAGAATCCCCTGAGCATCTATCTCAGCCCGGCGCGCACGCTCACGGGCAACATTGCAGTTGAGATCAGCTATGCTACCGGCCTGCACGAAAGCGCCCTGTTTGCAACAGGGGTAACGCTCTTTGTGATGATCATGGTCGTCAACAGCTCGGCCCACTTCCTGTTGAGGAGCAGGTCACGATGAGGCAACCAGCCCTACCACGGACGCCATCAACACGGCTCCGGCCCAGGCGTGTGCTGCGCCAGAGGTTGGCGTTCCTGTTCCTGTGGATGGCTGCCGCAGCTGCCGTGAGCGCGCTCATCGCAGTGGTTGCCTTTGTCGGCGTCCGCGCCGTGCGCGTCCTCAATATCGACCTTCTGCTCACGTCGCCTGCTGGAGGGCTCTCGGGTGAGGGAGGCATCTCGACCACGATCGTAACGACCCTCTATCTTGTAGCTCTCACCACAGGCCTTGCCACACCTCTCGGCGTCGGCGCAGCCATCTACCTCACAGAGTACGCCGGGCAGGCGGATGGCCGGCGCAAGCCCGCTTTGCTCCTGCTGAGCGTCGCCCGGTTCGGCGTCGAGACGCTCGCCGGCGTCCCCTCCATCGTCTTTGGGCTCTTTGGCTATGCCCTCTTTGTCAGCGCTCTGCATTTTGGCTTCTCGCTGCTCTCCGCCTCTCTGGCCGGAGCCTGCCTGATACTGCCAGTCATCATCCGCGCCACCGAGGAAGCCCTCCGCGCCGTGCCACAGGCCTACCGCGAGGGAAGCCTCGCCCTCGGAGCCACCCAATGGCAGACGGTGTCCGGCGTGGTGCTGCCCTCCGCCTTGCCCGGGATCGTCACCAGTGTGATCCTCAGCATAGGACGTGTGGTAGGCGAGACAGCCGTGTTCTATGTCACGCTGGGCGGCAGCAGCGACCTTCCCAGATCCCTCCTCTCGCCCGGACGTACCCTGGCCTTGCACCTGTACTCGCTGGCGATGGACACAAGAGCCTTCGACAAGGCCATGGGCACGGGAGCTGTGCTCGTCCTCATCATCATCCTGCTCAACGCAGCCATCAGCCTCCTCTCACGCCATATGCTTCGAATCCGAGGATAGGCATGCCAGACGTCAAGTTGGAGACACGTGCTCTTGAGCTATACTATGGCCCAGTCCGCGCCCTCTCCGGCATTGATCTCCCGATACCAGAAAAAAGGATAACCGCCATCATCGGCCCGTCAGGATGTGGCAAGAGCACGCTGCTCAGGAGCTTCAACCGGATGAACGATCTGATTCCCGGCGTGCGCGTCCGCGGACAAGTGCTCCTCGACGGCCAGGATGTGTCCGCGATGGACGTGGTGGTGCTCCGGCGGCGGGTCGGGATGGTCTTTCAGAAGCCCAACCCTTTCCCAAAGTCTATCTTTGACAATGTCGCCTACGGACCACGGGTGCACGGCATACGCGACCGGGCACGCCTGGCCGAGATCGTCGAACAGAGCCTGAAAGCCGCCGCCCTTTGGGACGAAGTCAAGGATGATCTGGACAGGCCCGCACTCGCCCTGTCTGGCGGGCAGCAGCAGCGCCTGTGCATCGCGCGGGCGCTCGCAGTGGGGCCAGAGGTGATCCTGATGGACGAGCCGTGCTCCTCGTTGGATCCCATCGCCACGCTGCGCATCGAGGAGCTGATGCGGACCCTTCGACAGGACTATACCATCGTCATCGTGACGCACAGTATGCAGCAGGCCGCCCGCGTCTCGGACTATACGGCGTTTCTCATGGCGGATGGCGATCGCTCCGGGAGGCTGGTAGAGCACAGCACGACGCGGGAGCTGTTCACCAACCCCCGCGACAAACGCACAGAGGGCTATATCACGGGGAGGTTCGGATGACCGCCAAGAGGCGCGTCCTTTTCCTGTGCACCGGCAACTCGGCCCGCAGCCAGATGGCCGAGGGGCTCGTCAACCATTTCCTGGGCGACCGTTGGGAGGCGTCCTCCGCCGGGACGGCGCCGGCCGGCTATGTGCATCCACTCGCCGTCGAGGCCATGCGCGAGCTGGGGATAGACATCTCCCAACACCGCTCCAAGCGAGTCGACGAGTTCCGCGAGGCGAGCTTTGACCTCGTCATCACACTCTGCAGCGGCGCCGCCGAGGACTGCCCTTTGTGGCTGGGGGGAGGTGAGCGCCTCCACATGGGCTTTGCCGACCCGGCCGCGCTGACCAGAGCAGACAGCGACGACCTCGCCGCATTCCGCTGCGTGCGGGATGCCATCCGAGAGAGGGTGCTCGCAGCCCTCGAGAGCCGCGATCAGCCAGGAGGCAGGCAGGAACAGCCAGAGGCGCAGGCCTGAGGATCAGGCCCACGGCAGCACGCTGCGTGATGAGCCCCGGCCGGCATCGTCCGTCGCTCTTCGACCCCGCCACCGCAGGGCGCGTTCGGAGAGGTCCTAGGAGCGTACTGAAAAACCCCATTAATGAGCGACTCAACTGTCAACGGATAGTGGTCTCCCGGAAGGCGGACCACTACCAGTTGTGGAACAGATTTCAACAATGACACTTTTTCAGCGTGCTCCTAGAGCGATGCGACCATAGGCCCTGCCGGCAACCCGGGCTCCGCCGGGCCGACCTCCATCATCGTTTCATACAGCGGGTAGAACGGGCCCGGGGGCTCCATCCCTGTTACCGCCTCCCCCCTCCAGCGCGCCACACACTGTATGCGCCTCCCACCGGCGCCCACCTCGTACCAGGTGGTTCGCTCCAGGAGCGGGTAGTACAGATCGGCCATCTCCCCCGCATCCAGCGAAAACCGCACGTAACCATGGGCGGCCTTCAGGGCCTGTGCCCGCCTCGCCGACACGGCCACGGCTTCGGACGTGCCCTCCGGCAGCCTCACGGCCACCAGAAGGCCCTCCCGCGCAGAGAGGCGCAGCCGACCCACTGCCGGCTCATAGCTGACCACGCGGATGAGAGGGTTCTCCACACTGAAGCGCAGATGTACGCTCACTTCTGGCCGCCCCCTGCCAGATGCAGGCGCTACCCCCAGCGCGTAGCGCCACAGGTCATAGAGCGCGCGCGTGCCGGCCGCATTGCAGCACTGCATCAGGCCCGTCGCATCGAGATGAAAGGCGTCATTCAGCGTAGGCCGCGAGGCAAAGCCACCGACCTGCCTCTCGGCAATGCGCCCGCCTGTGGAGAAGCGTCCGCCCCATGGGGCCGGCTCCGGGTCCGGAGGAAGGCGATCGATGGCCGCCTGCAGCCGATCAGGGGAGAGGAACTGACTCTGCAGGAGGTGATTCCGGCCAAAGCGCTCTGCGTCGGCATAGTACCGTCGGTCGACGTGCTGCCCGAGCAACAGGGCAATCTCGATCATGTCCGTCGTGGCGCAGATCTCCCCGTGGCGTTCCCCGAGGCCCTCGGGGAACCATCCAAAGTCGGTGCCCCAGGTCTTGGCATGCTCGTAGGTCTGTCGGGCCCAGGCGACGTACTCCCGCCGCCCGAGGGCCAGGCCCAGCTTCAGTGCGCCGGCCGCAAAGCAGGTGTGCGTGTGAAAATGCGCCGCCTCCGGCTGACCGGGAGCCACGGGGCGAAAGCTGCCATCAGGCAGATAGCTCGCCGTATGCCTGAGGGCAAAGCGGAAAACCTCGTCCGCTAGCTCCAGGGCTGGCACATAGCCACAGACCTCATACAGCCGCACCGCCGGTTGCACGATGACCGCATTGTACTCCTCGAGCCCCGGGTAGAGGCCCGGATCTCGCGTGCCCCAGCCCCCTTCGCAGTAGTAGCCCTCGGGGAAGTAGAGTCCGTCCGGGTGCTCGACCGCAATGCGCAGCAGTCCATCAACCAGGCGTCGGGCCAGCTCCAGGTACCGCTCGTCCCCCGTGCGCAGGAACCGCGTCGTCAGGCCCATCAGCGTGCCCCGCTGCGCCCAACTGACCTCCGCATACCGCTCCCCGGGCCGGTACCCGGCGAGCAGAATCTCCCTGCCCCACGGCTCGGCCCACGGCTCGGCGGGCAGCCACGAGAGGCCATCCTCACCGATCAGTCCCAGCATCCACCTCTCGAGCTGCGCATCCCCCTGCCCCGGGAGCGCCGCGGGCGACCCCTGTCGCACCATCGCCCGCGCCAGGGTCAGCGCGTCCACGTGACGTCCAGAGCCATCACCACAATCCCACAGGCCATGATCGGCGCGCGGCGGCCGTGCCCGCCAGCTGGCCAGGAAGTACATCAGACCCTCGCGCTCCGGATCGAGCAGCCCCGTCAGCGCGTTGACCGCCAACCCGGCACGCGCCTGCAGATCGAAGGGATGGATGTCGGTCATGAAGGCTCTCCAGGCATGAAGGTAGGGAGGTTCGCGCCGCCCAGGTCGTCAAAGACCACCAGGGCGCCATAGTTCACAGCGTAGGCGTAGAGGGTCTGGCCATCCGCGCTGACACTCACGCCCTCGATGTCGAGGTGATCCCCCGTTATCCCCGCCGCCCGATACTGAGCCGCGGCGCTCGCGGTAAAGACTACCTCGTCGCTCTCCGTGTCTATAGCCGAGATCGAGCCATCCTGCACGTTCGTCACGTACACCAGGCGGCCGTCGGGGCTCATGGTCAGCCCCGCCGGCCGCCGCCCGACTGGGATCGTGCGGAGGATGCAGCCCGCCTCCGGATCAAACACCTGTACCGCTCCCGGCAGGCCGGCGAGGTCCCCGTGGCTGGCCGTGTACCCCTTGCGCTCATCGAGCGTCATTACCAGGTCATCAGGCTTGGAGAAGCCGCCAGGCACCAGAGTAATCAGCGCATAGTCGTTGGCGAGGTCGAGGCCAAAGACTGAATGCGTGTGCCAGTTAGCGTTTATGTAGCGGCGCCCATCGGCCGTAAAGTGGCCCTTGCCCCCGACTGAAGAGTCCGGCGGAGTCCAGCGGTTGACCCGGAACACTTTCTCGATGCACACCCGTCTTGGGTCCTCCACCTTGTCGAGGACCACGATCTGGCCGTCGCCACAGAACAGGAACATGCGCCGCCCTTCGGGGAAAGCATTCAGGGCGTAAAAGTTGTGCTCGAATCCCTGCCCCGGAAGGATGCGCACAACCCGAAGCTCCTCAAGGTCGATCACGGCCAGGTCCCGGCCGGCCACATAGAGGAGACGCCCGTTGATCGTCGTCGCCGTCACGTCGGGCGAGGGGGCTACGGTCAGCCGCTTGATGCACCGCCGTGTGCTCAGATCGAAGACGTTCACATAGTCCGCCGTTCGGTTGGGCACAAACTCGTAGCGGTCCGCCACGCCATAGCTGCGGTGCGGGCGGATCGGGTCAAAGTGCCTGCTTCTGCACACTCGCTCCATGGAGGCCTCTCTAGCCCTTCAGTCCGGTGAAGACGATGCCCTGGATGAAGAGCCGCTGGGCGAAAAAGTACACCAGGATGCAGGGTATGGCGATGATAACGGACGTGGCCATCAGCAGGTGGATCTGGATCGTCGAGCGTGGACTGCCCTGGAAAAAGGCGAGGCCGAGGGGCAACGTAAACAGCCGCTGGTCGCTCACGTAGACCAGCGGGCCGAAAAAGTCGTTCCAGGCGCCCATGAAGGTAAAGATGGCCACCGTTGCCAGGGCTGGCTTGGCGAGCGGCAGAATGATGCGAGCGTAGGTGCCCAGGAAACCGGCGCCGTCGATGCGCGCCGCGTCCTCCAGCTCCAGAGGTATGCCCAGCAGAAACTGGCGCAGCAGAAAAATGTGGAAGGGGCTCCCAAAGAACGCCGGTACGATCAGGGGATAGTAGCTGTTGTACCAGCCCAGCTTCTGGAAGAGCACAAACTGCGGCACCATGTACACCGCCCACGGCAGGATCATGGGGGAGATCAGCACCAGAAAGATCGCTTCCCGGCCAGGAAAGCGCAGCCGGGCGAACCCATAGGCGGCGAGCGAGCAGGAGAGCAGCGCGCCCGCAATGACCAGACTGGAGATGATCAGCGAGTTTCGCACGTACAACCCGAGCGGGACGACGCTCGCCACCTCGAGGTAGTTTTCCGGGTGTGGTGGGATCGGAATCCACAGCGGCGGCCACCGGAATACATCCGCCGGCGCCTTCAGCGACGTCGACACCTGCCAGTAGAACGGGAAAAAGACGACTACAGCCCCCAGCACGATCAGGGTGTATACGACCGTGTGAACCATCCGGGCACGGGTCCTACGACTCCGCAACCAGAGTCGCTCTTTGGCGAGCACGCCGCCCGACCGCAACAATCTGCCAGACACGGTCACCGCCCTCCTCGCGCTTCATAGTACACCCAGAGCGGGCTGGAGCGAAAAACGGCCAGCGTCAGCAGGAACACCATCACAAAGAACACCCAGGCCAGGGCCGAGGCGTAGCCCATCCTGAAGTAGCTGAAGGCGTTGCGATAGAGGTAGAGCATATACGTCAGCGTACTGTTCTCGGGGCCGCCCCGCGTCATGACAAAGGGCTCTGTAAAGAACTGAAAGACCCCGATCAGGCCCATCACCAGGTTGAAGAAGATGATAGGGCTGAGCATGGGCAGCGTGATGTGGGTGAACCGGCTTGTCGATCCGGCCCCGTCGATCTCGGCCGCCTCGTAGAGCTCGGTGGGAATGCCCTGCAGCCCCGCGAGGTAGATCACCATGTTCCCGCCCACGCCCCACAGGCCGATGAGCACGAGCGAGGGAAGCGCCGTGCGGGTGTTTCCCAGCCAGTGCGGGCCCTTGACCCCCACATACCGCAGCAGCACGTTCAGCAGGCCGAACTCGGGGTTGAGTATCCATGTCCACAGCACGGCCACCGCCACCCCCGAGATCACCGCCGGCAGATAGTAGACCGTCCGCCAGAAAGCGATCCCTCTCACTTTCTGGTTCATCAGAACCGCCAGCGCCAGCGAGCAGACCAGCCCCAACGGCAGCGCCGCCAGCGCATAGCGGATGGTGACGTTCAGGGACTGCCAGAACAGCGGGTCCCGGACGAGCGTGCCATAGTTGGCCAGACCTGTCCAGCGCGGCGGCACGATGAGGCGAAACTCGGTCAGGCTGAAAACCAGAGAAGCCACGATTGGGCCAGCCACAAAGACCACAAAGCCCACAACTGCAGGGGCGATGAACATGTACCCCGCCAGGGCCTCCCTCTTTCGCAGTGAGACCCGCCGCGTCACCGTGCCGCTAGAGCGTATGGCCATGCAAGCCTTCCTCTACATCCGTGGCGGTCGTTCCGCTCGCTTCGGAAAGGCGCAGGGATCCTCAGCCTGGGGGCAGAGGTGCTCCCCCAGGCTGAGGCATGGTGCCGGGCAAGATGCCGCCGGCGGCTTCCCTACTGCTCCGCAATCTTGGCGTTGATCCTGGGCTCGATCGTCGTGACCAGCTCCTGAGCGGTGATGGTCCCGTTCATGAACTTTTCCCACTCTGGGTTGATGATCGTGTCCCAGATCTCGTTCCAGTTCGGGGTCCAGAGCGAGCCGTTGCGGCCGCCCTCCAGGCACTTGACGCACGCATCGCCGCCTGGGACATCTTTCCACGCCGAGGAGTATAGCTCATCGAACTCGCGGACGATAGGCGCGCCGCAGTTCTGGCCGGAGGATGCCATCATCTCATTGGCCGTGCGGTCCACCGCCAGCCAGCGGGCAAACTCCCACGCTAGGTCCTTGTTCTTGCTGCCCTGGAACATGACCAACTGCGCCGCGTACCACAGGGTCTGGAACCGTCCCTTTGGCCCCTTGGGGATCACGGTCATGCCGATCGGGAAGCTGGCCCCCTTGTAGGCCGAAAGCATCCAGCAGCCGTCGATGACCATGGCCACCTTGCCCGAGAGGAACGGACCGCCCGCCTGGCTGAGCACGCTCTGCACCGCTGGAGAGGGCGCCACCTTGTCCTTGTAGATCAGGTCCTGCATCCACTGAAGGGCGTCGATGACCTCGGGGGTGTTGAGCGTCAGCTTCTCCGGGTTAAAGTTGGTGTCGTAGAGTTGCCCGCCGCGACCCCACACGAGCGGATCCCAACCCCCGTTCCAGCCAACCAGGAACCCCAGGTCGCATCCCCACTGGACCGTCTCGTCGCCCTCCGTGATGGTCAGCTCTTGCGCTGCCGCCCTAAAGTCGTCCCACGTCCAGTTCTCATTGGGGTACTCGACGCTCGCCTTGTCAAAGAGGTCTTTGTTGTAGTAGAGCTGCATACCGCACAGAGGTCCATACTGCGCCACATAGATGTGGGATCCATCAAAGCGCACCAGGTCATAGGCCTCGGTGCGGCTCTTGGCCGGATCGCTCAGGACCGGGTCGGCGTTAAAGAACTCGTCCAGGGGCACGACCAACCCCTGCTGCACATAGTTCATGATGTCGCCCGGCATCGCCGCAAGGTCGGGTGGTGTGCCGCTCGACATGAGCAGGGTCAGCTTGGTGTTGAACTGGTCAAAGGGCACCAGAGTCACGTTCACTTTAGTGCCGGGATGGGTTTTCTCGAACTCTGCCGCCTGGTCCTGGAGAACCTTGTCCATCTCCGGTGTGATGTTCCAGACGAGGACGGTGATCTCACCAGACAGCTTTTTCTCCGTCACCGGCGCCGTTGTGGGCGCAGCGACAGTGGCCTGTGTCCCCCCTGTTGCCGCAGGCCCGGCCGTTGGTGCAGTCTGCGGCGCGCCGCAGCCGACCAAGAGGCCCAGCACCAGACCAAGTGCCACAAACCTGTACAGCCAGAGTCTGCCGGAGCGCAGCCTTGCCATGGTAGTACCCCTCCTGATGCAGTGCAGGTGCCTGCCGGCACCTATCGGATAGCGTGGTGCGTACAACTGGACTCGAGACTGGGACGGGACCTCACCTCCTTCCCGGTACAGCGCCTCACGCCTTTCCGACCAGCCTCTTCAGCGCCTCCGCGTAGTAGCAATAGTGCTCCCAAGACACATCGTCAGGCACGCAGTGGTCCAGATCGGGGATGTACCGCCCACACTCCACCGCCGGCCGGATTCGCTCCAGCTCCCGGTCGATCGCCTCCGGGCCCTCCGCCAGGGCCCGCTTGTCGATGCCCCCCATCATCGCCAGGCCTGGAAAGGACGCCTGAAAGTCGTTCACGTCCGCCCCCGCCGCAACCTCCATCGGGAAGATATAGTTCACCCCAGCCTCCATCATGGGAGGGACGATCAGACGCGGGTTACCGTCAGTGTCAACCGAGAGCAGCGGGATGCCATGCTCGTCCGCAAAAGCCTTGATCCTCCGGTAGTTTGGCCCCATGAACTCCCGCCAGTGCTGAGGGGAGATTAGCGGTCCCTGCCGCCCGCACATGTCCTCCCAGATGTGGATCATATCCACACGCACCTCATGGACGACCTGCTCAAAAACTGTGAGAAACAGCGATGTCAGGTGATCCATGATGTCGTGCACCAGGTCGGGCATCGTGTAGAAAGCGGCCAGGCACTCCTCGTCGCCCAGCAGCCAGCGCAGGCCGCCATACAGCGACACGCTCGGATACTCTCCGAGCTGGATAGGATAACCCCGCCGCATCCACTCTGCACCGAGCTCCCGCCACGGCCCCCGCAGCCGGTCCGGATGGTCCGGATCGAACCGCTCCTGCTTCAGCCGCTCCCAGTCCCGCCGGTCCTTCACCGGGAACTCGAGGAACTCGGACATCGACATGGAGTGCTTCAGGTCGCGCCGCTTGATTCCCAGCCCGTCTATGTGCACGACATAGTCCTCGGTCTCCTCAAGGACGACGGGCTCGAAGGCGGGGCACGGGCCACAGTTGACCGGCAGCACGAGGGGCGGCTGGTCCGGGTCCATGAAGGTCCGATGATCGGTCACCTCAGCGGGCTTGCCTTCCCTCTCCCAGCGCTGCCATGTCGTCGGCCAGGGGTCCCAGTATAGCCAGTATGGCGGGCGGTCCGCCGGCTTGCCCAAGAGACAGGCGAGAAAACGCTCGCGATCGTTCACGGCCGTCTCCTCTACGATGGTTACCGCAACCAGTATATCGCCTCAGGACCTCTCCCGGCCAGAGGTTTCGTGCCACAAGAGTGCCAGCAATTTCCGTCTCTCCGTCCGTAGAGGGGGAAGGGTTCAGAAGGGAGAAGCTTCCGTCCCCTTGCGCAACCGTAAGGATCTTCCATCGCGAAATGCTTACCCCTAACCCCGCCCTGCTCCGCAACTTGACATCGGCCGTCTTTCCTCATACCCTCACCTTACTGTAGAGGCCGCCGGCACTGTAGGTCATGATGAACACTCCCCGCGAACCCGAAAGCTGGTCGATCTCATCGGGCAATGACCGCGCCCTGACCCGACTGGTGCGACGCGCCCTGTCGCACCTCTACGACTATGCATACCTGCAGAGCCACCCCCTCGCCCTCTTGCTCGACGCCGACCACAGCCTCGACCAGGTCACACGCGCCCAGAAGCTCCGGCGCCTGCTCATCGAGTGCCTTGAGGCCCTGCGGCCCAACGGGGCGCGGGGACCGTCGCCTTCCGACGCCATGCGCGCTCACGCTATCCTGACCTACCGCTACCTGGACGGCCTCACCATCGGCCAGATTGCAGGCCGCCTGGCACTGAGTCGCCGGCAGATCTACCGGGAGCATGAGAAGGGAATCGAGGCGGTCGCCAGTGTCCTCGCAGACAGGCTGAGGGGTGAGATGCGAGGCAGCCCTCACAGCGTGCCTTCGGCCGACGATGCCTGTGCTGACCGCCTGGAGGCCGTGAGAGCTGAGGTAGCGCGCCTGCGGCAGGCAATCCGCACCGAGTCCGTCTCGCCGCTCGAAGTGCTGGAGGGAGTGATCGGCTTGCTCGCCCCCTTGCAGGAGCAGGCGCCTGTGCGCGTCCAGATTACACCCGATCCTCCCTGGCCCCAAATCATCGCCGATCGAGTCATGCTCCGCCAGGTGCTCCTGAACATTCTCAGTCACGCCCTGAGCGGAGGCGTCTCCGGCCACCTCCAGGTCGCCCTCTCGCAGAATCACGATGAGGTGACCATCAGCATCCGCGGTACCCGGGGCCAGTCGCCGGCCGACGCCCCGACTTTCCAGCCAGCAGCCCAGGACGTCGGCCTCGCCGTGTCGCAGGCCCTCACTGAGGCCCAGGGAGGGCGCCTGCAGGCGATAGAGAGCGCTGAGAGGTGGGAGGCAGTTCTCACCTTCCCCGCTCCCGGGCGCAAGACGATCCTTGTCATCGACGACAACGCCGATATCGTGACGCTTCTCGAGCGCTATGTGGCAGGGCACGCGGTCTCTGTCGTGGGCGCAACGCAGCCCTCGAGCGCCCTCACCCTCGCCATCGAGCTGCAGCCACAGCTCATCACCCTCGACGTGATGATGCCCGGCATCGATGGCTGGGAGCTTCTCCAACAGCTCAAGGGGACTCCGGCCACACGGGACATCCCCGTGGTCATCTGCTCAGTCCTCAACGAGCCGCGCCTTGCCTTCGCGATGGGCGCCAGCGACTATATCACCAAACCGGTCCGCCAGGACGATCTGTTGGCCGTCTTGCGGCGCTGGCTGGGGCCGCTGCGGAGCGTCGCGTGATCACGGGAAGGGTGCTCTGCAGCACCTGCAGCACTTCGGTAAACGAGAACCCATCTCCCCGCTCGAGCCGCACAGGTCCGACCAGCGGCACCGACGATTCCTCTGTCGGCCGCACCGAGACGACGATAACGTGCGTATCGGCCAGCGAAGGGTCTCGCCGGACCTCCTCCAGAAACTCGTACCCGCTTAGCTCGGGCATGTAGAGGTCCAGAAGCACCAGATCGGGTCGTTGCGCCCGGGCCGTCTCCAGCCCTGCGCGGCCCCCGAAGGCCTCCGACACCTGCGCAGCCGGGCAGCAACCAATCAGGAGCCGCGCCAGCAGCCGAACGACGTCAGGATCATCATCCACAATGAGGGCGCTCTGTGGAGGCCGCGGCAGCCGAGCCAACACCTCGGCGAGGTGCTCCCGTGTCACCGGCTTGGCGAGGTAGTCGTCCGCGCCCAGGAGCACGGCAAAGCGTCGCATGCTCGGCAGAGGACAACTCACGAGCGGTGTACCCTCAGGAAGGCCCATCTCGGCCACGGCGGGCATGCCGCCAGGCCAACTCGCATCCACCACCACCGCAACCGGAAAGACCTCCCCAACCCTCTCCCGGGCCTCCTCCGGCGTCGTCGCCAGCACAAACTCGCAGCCATCGACATACCGCCGCAACAGCGACAGCGTGCGTGCGTCGTCGTGTAGCAGAAGGACCGCGGGCAACTCGCTCCGCCTGTGCGGCAGAGCACTTCTGCTGCGACGGTGAGCGCTGACTGATCCCCCCTCTGCAAGCGGCAGGCTGAAGCCAACCGTCGTGCCGCGTCCGGGCTTGCTGTCGATCCACATGCGCCCGCCGTGAAGCTCGACGAACCGTTTGCTCACCGCCAGGCCCAGCCCAGACCCCTGCCGCACGTGGTCCTCGTCCAGCTGGCTGAAGGCCTCGAACGCCCGTGCCAGGCGATCTGGCGGTATCCCCTGCCCCGAGTCCTCCACAGTGACGAGCACCTCGCGCTGCTCTGCGTGGATTCTCAGCGCAATCCAGCCCCGCTCGGTGAAGCGTGTCGCGTTCGTCAAGAGGTTCAGCAGCACCTGGCGGATGCGCGTGCGGTCCAGCCGCACCGGCGGCAATCCTTCCGGGACGGACATCTCGAGCCGCAGCCCTCGCGCCTCGGCCAAGCCCCGCACCATCTCGGCTGCCTCCCTTGCCACCTCGCCTATGTCGGTTTCCTCTTTCAGGAGGGGCATGGCACCCGCCTCGAGCCTCGACAGGTCGAGCACGTCATTGATCAGGTCTGCGAGATGCCGGGCACTGCGGTAGATTGCCATGACGTCGCCCCGGTAGGGATTGGGGAGGATGGCGCCCCCATAGCTCTCCGGCGCGGTCGCGATCAGCTCGCTGAACCCCACGATCAGGTTGAGCGGCGTCCGCAGCTCGTGGGACACGTTGGCCACGAACTCGGCCTTGAACTGATACGCCCTTTCCGCCGCCTCCCGCGCATAGATCAGCGCTTCATTGGCGCGCTCAAGCCGGACGTAGGCCTCGTCAAGGCTCTTGAGAACACGCCGCACCTCGGCGCGGTGCTCACGCGCAAGGGCGGCGCTCTTCTGGGCCTCGCGGGTCATGCTGAGGGCCCATGCGAGGGCCGTGAGCAGCCGTCGCGAGCTGAGCCACAGCGCCAGCGCCGCCAGAAAGATCGTCGTGACCGGAAGCGGCAGTTGCACCAGTGGAAGGCCATATACCCCGCGCCCAATGGCCACCACCAGCGCCGCCGCAACCGACGCCAGCCCCCAGACCGCACCAGGAGAGGCCAGTGTCGCCGCTACGGGCAAGATAACCACATAGAGGTACAGCGCCCCAACGCCCTGAAACGAAAGCGCGATCGTCGTTGTGGCCGCCATGGCACCCAGCAGATAGATGGCGATCGCCGGCCGCAGCCACCACCGGTGCAGCCGGTAGCCAAGCCACAGGACCGCCACCATCAGAGCCATTACCCCGTAGGCATGCAGCGCATAGTGCTCCGCGCAGTACAGGACTGCCACCGCCCACGCCCAGACCACCGCCGCCGTGACCGGCAGCAGCAGCCGGAACGAGTCCCGGGTCAGCTCTTCCAGCACCCCTGAGGTATCGTTATGCCCAATCGAAAGCGCATCGGACGCCATGGTCTCTCACTCCATTCAGGTCATCGGCCACGCCGATATCATAGCAGAGGATCACTGCCCTGTCACAACCCGCCCGAGCTGAGGGAAAACCCTGGCACATTCCGGGCACAATGGCTCTGTTCACCAGAGAATGGCGACGCTATAATCGATGGAGGGGCCGTAGACGTTGGCCCGCAGGCGAACACTTGAAAGGAAGAGGATGACTGCCTCTTACACTCAGGGCTACCGTCCCGACCAGTGGCTACAGCAGGCCACCGACCTGGCCATGTCGGCCCTTCTGGCCCGCCTCGACCTCGACATGGGCGCCCGACCATACTTCTGGGTCGACCTGAAGGAGGCACCCCCTCGGGCGTGCCATGCCTACTGGGACTATAACGACATCGCCGGCAGGTTCGTCGATGCCCTCGTCCTCGCCCGTGCCATCACCGGCAGACAGGACGCCACCGCGGAGGAGAACCTGCTGCGCGAGTTCCTGTGGGCCGCGCAGGACCCCGTCGACGGCCTCTTCTACAATCCGGTCGAGCCCGGAGGTCCCGGGATCGAGATCGACAAGTATCGCCCCAGCGCTCGCGCAGGTGGCTGTGACCGCCACGTCGACCTCTTCTGCCAGCGGGCGCCCCTCCTGGCCATGGCCACGCTGACCGCTGCCGGCGAGGAATATGTCTCACCGCGGCTTCAGGCAATGGTCCGAGGCCTGTCGGCGATCTCCAGGCGGGAGGGCGACGTCATCTGCTTCCCAACCTATCGCTGGGCCCGAACCCTCCGTCCCGAATGGTACTCACCGACCTCAGCGCCAGAGCGCTGGGTTGCGTATCGCTATGCTCTGCTCACTGGCCTTGCCCGCTACGTCGAGCTCTCCGCCGACCCCGAGGCCACCGCCCTTGCCACCGGCCTGGCACGCTTCTACATGCGCCACGGCGACGTGCCGCCCGACGGCAGGTTCCGCGGGAATACCCACTCTGGCGGCATCCTGCCAGCCACCGTCGGGATTGCCCGCCTCGGACTCGCCCTCGGCGACCGCGACATGATCGAGTGGGCCGATCGCGTCTACCGATACGTTCGGGAGCGTACCCCCGACTTTGGCTTCATCGTCGACGCCCTCGGCCTCGACGGAGTGTTCGCCGGCACCTGCGAGACCTGTGCCCTCGCCGATCTCCTCCACCTTGCCATCGTGTTGAGCGAGGCAAAGGTTGGAGACTACTGGGATGACGTCGAGCGGTTCGCTCGGAACCAGTTGCTGGAAAACCAGTACCGCGACGCAGCAATGCTGCGTCAGGCGCTGCCAGGCATCGCCGATCGCGTCCTCGCCATGCTCCTCGGCAGCTTCGAGTGCGCCGCACATCCCAACAGCCTCCTCACCTGGAACGGAGTCGAGGCCTGCTGCATCGGCGGCGGTATCCGCGCCCTCTACCTCGTGTGGCGGGCGGCGATCGTCGAGACCGGGCAGGAGAGCCGCGTGCACCTCGGGTTCTCGCGCTCCACACCCCACGTCGAAGTGATCGCCCACGAGCCATGGGCCGGCCGACTCGAGGTGTACGTCCGCTCGCCGCGGCGACTGCTGGTTCGAATGCCCTGGTACGTCCTCCCGGGCGAAATCAGCACGCACATCGACGGCACCGTGGTATCCGCCGCGCGGCGCGGGTCTTATGTCGTGTTCGAGCCTCTGCAGCCGGGACAGCACGTCGTCATCGAGTACCCTCTGCACCAGCGTACCCGGAGCTACGAGATTGCCGGTCGAAGCTATAGCGCTCGCTGGCTGGGCAACACTGTCATCGAGATCGAGCCAGCCGGCGAACGCTATCCCATCTATCGCCGGCGAGACCTGATTCAGCCTGCGCGGCCGTGCCCCGGCGCCATGCCGGAGCCTGTTCCTCACTCGGCTGTTCCTGCGCCACGCCTGTGGTAGCATCTGTTTGTGGCGTCCCAAGGGCCCATGGCATCGAGGTAGCAGTCTCCTATCCGGTTCGGTCCTGCAGCAGACAGGGCCCCAATCCTGACCAGAGGAGGATGAAGTGATGACGCGTGCACTCTCTCACACCCTGTGCCGCCGGGAGGTCCTGAGGTGGCTCACCATGACCCCGGTTGCAGCCGTGGCGGCAGGCTGCGCCCCTCAAGTGGTCAAAGAGACCGTCGAAAGGCCGGTCAAGGAGACCATAGTCGTCCGCGAGACAGTCGTCGCCGAGCCGACGCCCTCATACGAGCAGGGCGAGCTCAAGATGCTCGGATGCTGCTTCTCTCCTCAGAGCTATGAGATCGCGCAGGCCTTCAACGCCCGCTTCGAAACAACACACCCCGGCACCAGGCTCACCCTCGACCTGCTCCCAGCGGGCCAGAACTACTTCGAGAAGCTGCAGACCCTGTTTGCGGCCGGCACCGCCCCCGACGTGTTCGACATGTGGGAGGGATACGTCCAGCCCTACGCGGCCAACGGCGCGCTCCTCAAGATGGATCCCTTCCTGGAGATGGACCCCAAGATCAAGAAGGAGGACATCCTTCCCGCTGTCTGGGAGGGCGGAAGCTGGCAGAACAGCCTCTACGCCCTCATCTTCGGGTTCATCCCCGGGCCGGTCTCTCTCTACTTCAACGTCGACCATTTTGACCAGGCCGGGCTCAGCTACCCGACCTCCGACTGGCTCTGGGATGACGTCCGTGATGCTGCCCGCGTGCTGACCACCCCGGCATCGGGCGCCGCGCCGGAGCGCTGGGGGCTGGCTTTTGACCTGTGGTTCGTTCCCTGGCTATACTGGATCTGGTCCAATGGCGGGGACATCTTCAACGAGGATGAGACCCGGTGCACTCTGACCGACACCAGGTGCCTGGAAGCCCTTCAGTACTGGGCTGACATGGTCAACGTGGACAAGTCCGCAGCTACCGGCTCGACCCTCCAGTCCCTCCAGGGGGCACTGAACGCCTTCATGATCGGTGCTGTTTCCATGTACCTGGGCAACGCGTGGGACGTCTCGACCCTCACGTCGAACCAGGAGCTCAAGTGGAAAGCCGTCCTCTCACCCAAGGCCAACAACGGCAACCGAGTGTGGTACATGCACTCCCACTGCTGGTCCATCGCCACGACGACCAAGATGCCGCGGCTGGCCTGGGAGTATGTGCGCGACTTTACCCTCGAGGTCGAGCCCTCGAAGGAGTGGCAGGAGGCCAACCCGGAGATTCCAGGCCTTCGGCAACTGCTATACGCCTTTGCCACCCCCACGTCGAGTGCTCTGGGCTACGACCCACTGATCGCTCTGGTCAGCCAGCCCGGGGTGCTGCGCGTCCCCGGCGCGGGCGACAGGTGGGACAAGATCAGCGGCATCATCCAGGCCGAGCTAGACCTCGCCTTCATCGGGGACAAGAGTGTGGCCGAAGCGGCCGCGGCCGCCGCTCCCAAGGTTGACGAGGAGCTGTCCGCAAGCTAGGCCGCGCGGTGGACGAGAGTAACGACAGCCTGTTGGCGGGCAGGCGAACTGCCCGCCAACAGGCCCGGCAGACGGCGCCACAAGCCGGCATATATGCTACCGAAACCAGAGGACGAATGGCCGTGAGATTCAGCGCTCCCGCCGACTGGCTTCATCCCCTCAGCCCGGAGGAGATCGCACGTATTCACCGCTCGGCCTTGCAGGTGCTGCAGGAGATCGGGCTCGAGGTCGACAATCCCGTCGCACTCGACATGCTCGCCCGAGCGGGCGTCCGCATCGAGGGGCATAGGGCCTACTTCGAGCCGTCCCTCGTCGAAGAGCAGTTGGCCTCGCTCCGTCGCCTGCAGAAGCCGGCGCCGGGCGGTCCAGCTGGCAAAGCGCTCTCCATTGGCATCGGGGACATGTGCCAGCACTATCACTCTCCCGCGACCGATGCCATCGAACCAATGACTACGGCCAACCTCGTCGAGGCGACGCGCAGCGTCGAGACCCTCTGCGCTCTCGGGCTGCACGGGAACGTCCCCGGCATCCCCGCCGATGTGCCGCCGCAGCTGCAGGCCCTCGTGACCTACAGGGTTGGTGCCGAGTTCCTGAGCGCCGGAGGCGGGGTGCACACCCTGCACCCCCCCGAGGCCCTCCCCTACCTCTTTGCCATGGCCGAGGCGCTGGGGCGCCCCATTCGGAGCATGGGCATCTTCCCCGTCAGCCCATTGCGCCTCGCTGGCTTTGAGTTCGACACCCTGGTCGCCCACATCGGCCGCTGGGAGCGCCTTTCCGTCACCACCCTGCCGGCGGTCGGTGCGAGCGCTCCCATCCACCCGCGTGCAGCGTGGGTGCTTTCCACAGCCGAGGCCCTTGGTGCTGCCGTCGCCCTGCACCTGATCTCCGGCGGCAGGCCGGTTGGGATGAACATCTGCATGTACCCCTTCGACCTGCGTACCCTGACCATCGTTGGCGGCGCACCCGAGCTGGCGTGGATGCGCTGGATCGGTGCCCAGCTCAGCCGCCACTATGATGCCGGGGCTGGCTATGCCACGATCCTCGGGACGCAGGCCAAACGGCCCGGGCTGCAGGCCGGGATGGAGAAGGCGCTCTCCGGCACCTTCGCCGTCCTCACCAGCTGCACACACTTGGACTACGCCGGCGTCCTCAGCTACGACGACATCTTTAGCCCCGAGCAGGCCGCCGCCGACATCGAGTTGCGCGACGCTCTCCAGCATCTCAGCCGGGGTCTGCCCCCCGACGATCCCGACCGATGGGTGGAGGAGATCAGGGAGGGGCTCGCGCGCGGCTACGTCCAGGCCGATGCAACCCTCGATCATTACCGAGAGGTCTACTGGCTGCCGCGTCTGTTTGACCGCGCCAGTTGGCAAGTCTTTCAACTGGAGGGGGGCCGGACTGCACGCCAGCGGGCCCGCGACGAGGTCCTGTCGCGCCTCGCCGGCTATGCCTTTTCGCCTCCGGAGGGGATCGAGCAGGTCCGCCGCATCTTCAGCCAGGCCTGGCGCGCCCTCGGAGGCGACCCCGACGCCGGCTACCTCCCGCTGCTGGAGAACCATGGCTGACGCCCAGGCGCCCATCGACGCAAGGATCGCACCTGGCGATAGAGGAGCGCTGGCCTTACCCCTCACCGGGCGGATACTCGCGCCAGACGGAGCCATCTCTAGTTCGGAAACAGCCGCGGGACCCGCCGGGCGTACTCCTCGTACTCCGGAAAGTGCGCCGCCAGCTCCCGGTCCTCCAGCACCGCCAGCACCCACAGGGCCGCAGTGAAGAGCAGCCAGTTGGCATCGATCGAGTGGCTGTAGCCGAACCCGTAGATGGGAAAGCCCTGCGGCTGGAACACCCGCGTGGCGAAAAAGATCATCCCTATGGTCGCCAGAAACTGAGGATGCCGCACCAGCGCGTACGGCCCCGACGTCACCAGCCCGTCATCGACGCTCCGGTACAGGAAAGACCGCCGCAGCCCCAGCGTCGCGACCGCCCACGCGCCGAACGCAAAGAAGCCAAGCGAGGCCGCCCAGCACAGCACCTCGGTCAGCGAGTGCAACGGCAGCCAGGCTATGGCCGGCCCGCGCAGGAAAGCGGGCCCCTTCGTCGGCGCGTACAGGGCGAGCCATCCGACGGCGATCAGCACTACCCCCAGGGGGCGTATGATCGCCGATAGCATGTAGTAGCGCCTCCCCCAACGCTTGCCGAGCTGATGGGTGTAGCGCGTCAGCCACAGGCACACCACTCCAGCCAGCCACACCAGCGGCGCATACGGGTACAGAGGCACCAGAGCAGGAGTATACACGGGAAACAGCGGCGGTAACATCGATCGAGCTCTCCTTTGCCTTGTCGGCGCTAACCCCGCGCCAGGATCGCCTCCGCCCACTCCATCGGGAGCGCGTGCCCGACCAGGGGCTGCGACAGGTCGGCCTGCGACTGCTGCCAGGAGGCATAGATGGTATCGCCGGTCACCAGAGTCGCGACGTAGCGGCTGCACCCCGTGCCATGGGGCGAGACAAAGAGCGCCCGCTCAACCGACAGGCGCTCCATCCGTGGAAACAGGTGATCATAGCCCCAGGCCAGTCCTCCGATCTCCTCACAGGAGTAGCCCCGCGGCCGCCGAACTGCCGAGGGGTGCTCGTCATGCGGCCTCAAGCACTCGGCCCCGTCGTAGAAGTACAGCGACAGGGGCGGGAGGTCCCGAAACGGGCCGAAGGGAGGAACCGGCAACCGATCGGTGATCCGCGTCGCGGCCACATCCCACACCGGCCCCCGGGGGAGCACCTCCTCGGCGACGACCTCAAAGGTCTCCTCGCCGGGCCTGCGAACGGCCAGGCCCGTGTTTGAGCTCGACCAGGTGAAGGGATGGCTGCAGAACAGAAGCGCCGTCCCTCCGGCTGGATGGGCAAAGACCACAGGGTCCTTGACGTGCAGGGCGGCGGGGTTCTTCCCTGCAAGCACCGGCTGTAGCTCTGCCGGGTCGAGGCTCGACACATCCTTCGCCTCCAGCCGGCCGATGGACCAGATACCGGTGCCGGACTTCTGGTAGGCGGCGATCTGCTCCGGGTACGCGGCCTCCTGCTCGCACGAGACGTAGAGCTCGAGGCGTCCTCCATCCTCGTAGAGACAGGAGCCTTCGATCGATACGACCGCCTTCCCGGGCCCGCTGAGATCGGCCTTGGAGAAGGACCTCACCTTCTCAAACGGGCCAAAGAACCCCGGCCCGGCAAAGATGGCCAGCTCGAGCCCTCGCGCCCCCGCCGCGACGCCCGTGCGCGAGTCTCCGGGGTTGCGGTACCTGCCGACCACGTACCACGTCGTGTCCTCTCGACGCATGGCGTTCCCGCCGCCAAACCAGTAGCCGCTGTCGGCCGCCTTCGGCGGCACCAGGACCCTCGCCCGCTCCTGATCCACGAGCGCCGTTGCCAGCCTCACCAGGCGCTCAGCCAGCCGCCGGTCCAATGCCTTCGTGTCAGCCACCCTGCTTTCCTCCACTACCTGCCTGTCAGCGGTCCATCAAGAGTCTGCGCCCCTGAGGCACGCATCACAGGCTACCAGCCTTGAGACAACTTTGGTGCCGCCGTACGATCGCACTGCCCGGGCGCCCCTCAGACCACCTCGACCGCATTGCTCCGCGCCGATCGATTGAAGGCCAGGCACACCCTGAGCGTGTCGATGGCGTCATCGATATCCGTCAGCGGTTTCGCACCCCGCTCGACACAATCGAGAAAGTGGCTGTGCTTCGTCACCACAGAGCCGCCGATGGGCACCTCGACTGTCTCCCCGTCCATCGGCGTGAGCCACACCCGGCCATCCCTGAGAACCGCGCTCCCCCCATGCCCCATGATACCATAGTTCTCCTCCGGAGCCACCCCCGCATGCCGGTTGACCTCGAGGAGTCCGACACCCCTCTCACACTGCAGCAGGGCATAGTCCGCATCATCCAGAGTGAACCCCTCCGTGACGCACAGCGCGCGCCCGTACACCGTCTGCGGCCTGCCCAGCACCCAGAGGAGCCAGTTCACAGCGTGGGAGCAGAACTCGTTGATCCGTCCGCCCGAGAGCTCGGCCGACGAGCGCCAGTGTCCGCTCTCGACGATAGAGCGCCAGCGCGCTGATGGCGTCGGCGCATACCATCGGGCCCAGGCGGAAACCACCCCGCCGAGCCGGCCACTATCCGCGAGCGCTTTGAGCTGAACAAATGCCGGTACGTACCGATGATTGAAGGCGACCATGAAGGTCACCCCAGCCTGGCGCACCACCTCGCGGACCGCCTCTGCCTCCTCCAGGCTCAGCGCCACGGGCTTTTCGCACAGGATCGGCCTGCCCGCGGCGGCCGCCAGCTCGACGTACCGCAGCCGCGCGAACCCGGGCGTCGCAATGACCACCACATCGCTCGCCGAGACCAGCTCCTCCGCCGAGGCCACCGCCTCCGCACCCCACTCGCCCGCCAGACGCGCCGACGCGGCCGAATCCGTGTCGAAAGCATAGGCCACGCGGGCCCGGCCTGTCTCCCCGAACCCCTCGCAGTGCGACCGGGCGATCGCCCCACAGCCGATGATGCCTACCCTGAACACGCGTTGACCTCCGCCTCCAGCATTCTCCTCAGATTGCTCGCTGCCCGCGCGATGTCCAGCCGCCGGTCCTCAGCACCTGCATGCATCTCGATGGTGAGGTAGCCCTCGTACCCGGCCTCCCGCAGAGCGTGCAGATACGCCCGATAGTCCACCACCCCCTCGCCAGCCGGAACGTTGGCCTGTTGCTGCACCTGGCGCCAGTTGTAAGGATAGTCCTTCGCATGGGTGTGCACTATGTGTGGCGCCAGGGCACGTGCCGCATCGACGGGGTCGCGCCCTGCGTGCACAATATTCGCCGGATCATAGTTCACCTTGAGACTGGGCGACCCTACAGCCTCAGCCAGCCGGAACCACATTTCGTGGTCGCGGATGAAGCAGACCCCGGCAGGCTCGATGGCCAGCACAGCTCCTACGCTCTCAGCATAGCGACAGATCTCGCCAACGGTCGCGACAACCGAGCGCCATGCCTCCTCTTCGCTGAGGCCATCGGGCTTGCCCTTGGACTCAGCCGTCACGATACGCGGGCCCAGTATCACAGAGAGGTCCAGAAACTCGCGGAAAAGCCCCACCGTTTCGCGCGCACAGCGGGGGTCCACCAGATTGGGGCCGCCGCCGACAGCAGAGATCTCCAGCCCAGAGTCTCGGCACAGTTGCAGGAGATCGGATGGCCCCAACCCATGCGCATCGAGGTCGCGCTTCCACACCTGTAACCCATGGAAGCCGTTTTCCGCGAGCCACCGCACCTTGTCGACATAGCCTCCGATCACATCGTGCGCACACGCACCAATCTTCATACGACTTCCCTCTGACTCTGACAGTCTTGCACTCCTCGGAGCAGGAACGGATGCCCGCTGTTGGCCTCACTTCGCAGCTGACTGCGAGGCCGCCTCTAGCACAGCCCTCAGATGGCTGAGAGGGGTGCCAGGAGCGACATTGTTGCCATCCTGGAGGATGTAGCCACCACAAGGCGCAAAGACATCCATGTAGCGCCTGGTCTCGCGCTTGATGGCATCAGTGGGCCCCTCCAGTAAGAGAACAGGGTTCAGGCCGCCTGACATTACCGCCCGTCCCCCCAGGTACCGAACAAGCAGAGTAGGGTCAGTTGAGAATCCAAAGCCAACCAGATGGGTGACCGCCAGACGGTTGGCGATTAGCGGCAAGAGATGATCGATTCTGCCACACATGTGCAGGCCACGGACACCCGCAAACGCTTCGTAGCAGCGACTGTAGTAGGGCACAACGAACTCCTCGAACAGCGCCGGTGACAGCATCTCGCCCGCATCACACCCCATGTAGAGACCGGCGATTCCATCGCCGCGCAGCGCACGCACGTGGCGCTGGAGGTTTATGAACGCCTTGGTGAGAGTATCCATCAATCTGTGCACGCGCTGAGGGTGCTCCAGCATCCACACAAAGAGTCTCTCCCCGGCCAGGGCGTAGGCATCCGGGATCGGGCCACCTGGCACCCCGATGGTCACGCGGATCTCGAGAGGCCGTCCATTCAACGTGACCTCGTACTCCGCCGCCAGGTCCTTCATTTCGCGATACCAGCTGAGCATGCGGCCATAGTGGCCTGCCTCGACCTCCGGTACGGCGAGGGCGTCTATGTCCTCTGGCTCACAAAGGATCGGCTCGGCACAGGCGCTGCCGTCACTGTACCAACGCACGCCCACATCGTAGTAGCCGCCACGCAGAGTCGAGAGGTCGGGCGCAACAGTAATGGCGTCCGTCTCGACCACCCTCTCATCCACTGGGTGCTCTAGGAGCCATTTGTGGTTGAGCAGCTGCTGCTCCAGTTGAGTGCGCGGGTTCCGATAGTAGTCGCCTATCGGCTGACCGCGGGCATGGAACAGGAACCGAGACGTCAGCGAGAAGACTACCGGGGGCCGGTCGACTGCCGCCAGGCGCTGGCAGGCCTGCAGGCGCGCGCGGCGGGCCTCATTGCCGTCCAGCCACTCCGGCGGGCACATGATCTCGATAGCTCGCGCGGGCACAATCAACTCCTCAATGAGATGGGCGCCAGAGGTAGGCGCATGCACGTGCGCACCTACCCCTTGACGCCGGTGAAGACAATACCCTGAAGGAAGTATCGCTGAGCAGAGAAGAAAAGGACTATCAACGGCACCATGCACACGAACGAGGCCGCCATAAGCTGGGGCCAGTGCGCCCCGCCGAACTCGTTCCGGAAGTAGAGCAGCCCAACGGATGCCGTGAGCTTCATTCTCTCATGCAGATAGATCAGCGGATCAAAAAAGTCGTTCCAGCGGCCCTGGAAGACGAGCACGGCTACCGTTGCCAGCGCAGGCCCAGACTGAGGCACTATAATGCGCCAATATACCTCGAACGATGAGCAACCGTCGATGCGCGCCGCATCGTCCAACTCCGACGGAATAGTCATGTAGAACTGGCGCAACATGAATATGAAGAACGGCCCGCCAAAGAACATGGGCACGATGAGCGGCCTGAACGTGTTCAGCCATCCCAGTTCCTTGAACAGGATGAACTGGGGTATCAGCGTAACCTGCGACGGTAGCATGAGCGTGGACAGCATGACCAGGAACAGTATGTCCCGGCCCTTCCAACGGAGCCGTGCAAAGGAGAAGGCCACCAGCGAGCTGGAGAGCACACGACCCAGCGTGCCTGTGGCAGCAATGAGAAAAGAGTTCAAGAGATAGATGTGGAAGGGCTGAATCGTCAGGGCGTGATAATAGTTCTCCCAGCGCAGGGAGGAAGGCACCCACTTTGGCGGGAACAGATACACCTCCTGAGGAGCCTTGAGTGATGTGCTGATCATCCAGGCCGCAGGAACGAACAAGACCGCCACCATCGCGAGGAGGGCCATGTGGGTGAGAGCTCTGGCCAACCGCTTCTGAACGGTGTAGCCCACTCGCCATCTCGGGGTCAAGGCGCTGCCTCGACTCATCTTCGCCTACCTCTTCAGTTCGCTCGTATAGTAGACCCATGCCGATGAACTACGGAACACGAGCAGGGTCAGGATCAGTACGTACAGGAACAGTACCCATGATAGTGCAGCCGCGTAGCCCAGCTTGAAGTATTCGAAAGCGTTCCGGTATAGATAGAGCACGAAGAAGAGGGTTGCATTCTCGGGACCCCCGTTGGTAATAATGCGCCCCTCAGTGAAGACCTGGAGTGAACCAATCAGGCCCATGACCAGATTGTAGAACAGGATCGGTGTCATCAGTGGCCACGTGATATACCACCACCGCTGAATCGGCCCGGCTCCATCAACCTCAGCCGCCTCGTAGTACTCGGTCGGTATACTCTGCATTCCTGCGAGGTAGATGATCATGCTGCCACCGAAGCCCCACAGACTCATCACGATGAGCGACGGCAGGGCATATCGGGTGTCGCCCAGCCAGTTACAGCCATTCAGACCCAGCTGGCGCAGGAAGGAGTTGATGAACCCATAGTCATGGTCGAACACCAGGAGCCAGAGCATGGACACGGCGGCTGCCGGAAGGATCGACGGAAGATAGAACATGGTGCGGTAGACCCGCAGCCCCCGAAGCTTGGTGTTCAGCAGAGTGGCTACCACCATGCTCAAGAGAAGCACCAGCGGGACCCGCACAAAAGCATAGATGCTGGTCACCTTTAGTGACGAGACGAGCAGCGGATCGCGCAACAGGCGAGCATAGTTTGCGGAGCCTATCCATTTGGGTGGCGTGATCAGATCGTATTCGGCAAAGCCAAGGAACATGGCGGCTACCATCGGACCAGCAGTAAAGAAAGCAAAACCCAAGATCCACGGCGATGCAAAAAGCCATCCCTCGATGTTCTCACGCCCGGAGGTCCTCAACGCAGGTCTCCAGCGGGTAACCCGCCAGGCCAGCCTCCTCACTGTCGACATGGGTGTCCCTCACTCAACCTTGCGGCCTGTGGGAACTCGTGGCGGCGTGAGGTCGGCCGGTGGCCTGCTCGACGCTGCATCCGGGTACACAGCATCCGTTCGTCCACCATGCCAGCACCGCCGGCCGTGCCCGCTCCTACCCCACGAGTTCCCACAACCGCCACTTCGGCACTAGCTCGCCAGTATCTCGTTGGCCTTCTTGGTCATTGCCAGTGCCACTTCCCTGGCAGTGGCCTTGTCTGCCCACAGTCGGTCAAGTTCCGGATTGAACGCCTCCTGAAGGAGTTGGTTCCATTTGGGCGTCTTGGCCGGCTGGAATACCGCGTCAGCCATCTGATCCACGAAAATCCGGTTCTCCTCAGGGCTGTTGGTATCCGCGAGAAAGGTCTGAGTCATGGTGATCGACTTCCGCTGCGGAACCCCCTCGATTCCAAGCGTCAGTATCCCCTCCGTGCCCGCCAGCCAACTTGCCAGGATCCAGGCCTCGTCCGGACTCTTGGTCTTGGCATAGACGCTGAAGGCCCACGAACTCGTGGTCGACCGGCGACCGCCGGGCCCCTTGGGCAGGGGAGCCAGTCTCCAGTTCCGCGGAAGGCCCTGGCGGACGTAGGAACTGGACACCCAGCGACGGTCGATCATGACCCCTACACGCCCCGCAGGGAACAGGTTCCAGGCGCGCTGAGTGACCATCGTCTTCGCAGGGGCCACCTTGTGCTTGTAGATAGCATCGTGCATCCATTGCAGGGCCGCGATGGCCTCTTCCGAGTCCAGCAGGCAGCGGGTGGCATCCTCGTTGAGCAGCCTTGCACCCCCGCTGTAAATGTAGATGAACCACTCCTCATGCGGGGCTACCCACCCCCAACGAGTCACGAGGTCACCTTCGCGCTTGGTGAGCTTGCCAGCAGCAGCGATGAGGGCGTCCCAGTTCCAGTCGTCGGCCTGTGCCACGTCGGTGGGAAGAGGGTCCAGCCCTACCTCCTCAAAGGCTTCGGTGTTATAGTACGTCACCAGCGGGCCGCCATAGGCCGGCAACCCGTACAACTCGCCCTGGTAGGTGAAAAACTCGCGCGGGACGTCGAAAAAGTCCGCCTTGTCAAAGCCGGGGGTAGAGGCGATGAAAGGTTCAAGACTGAGAGCCACGCCTTTGCCCTCGTAGTTGATCCACATGCCTGCTTCCATCTGGAAGACGTCGGCCGCCGTTCCAGCCGCCAGCCGCGTCTGCATGGTGGCTCCGTACTCCGCCGATGGTACGTGTTCGAGGTCGGCGTTCACCCCAGGATGCCCGGCATTGAATATCTCGAGCGCTCTGAGGTAGTTCTTGGCCTGATCCTGGGTGCCTGAAATCGTCAGGGTCACATTGACCGCAGGGCGTGCAGGCGGAGGTGTCGCCGTAACGACCTTCTCGACCACCTGGGCCGTGCCTTCAAGGACCACCGTCTCTCGGACGACCCTCTCCACCACCCGGGGCGCGCAAGCCGCGACGAGAGCGCCAAATGAGGGCAACAGGCCGATAGCGATGAAACGCCGCCGCGTGAGCCTCTTGTTGTCCATTGTCTCACTCCTCCTAGTGGTCGCAGCAGGGAGGTTCCCTGCAGCTGCTGGAGTCGCGCCCGGCTGAGTGCTCGTCAGCACTCTCATCCAAGCTTGACCACTGACCAGCTTAATGTTACGATAGGGCACAGTTGCACGTGCGAGCCGTCCCATCTGGCCCTATCGTACCACGCTTCCTGTCCACGCTCCAGGTCAAGAGTCGGTCAAATGTCTGCCACAGAAAGAGCCGCTGAGTCGTTCGATGAGTTGCGGCATCAGCTGCGCGAGGCACTTGCACACCTCCATGACCCCGACTACCAGCCCCCCGAGCTGCTCCGCCAGGTGGTCGGTCATCCTCAAGCCCAAGACAAGGCAGCCTTCCAGGCGGCCATCCTGCAGAAGATAGCGGACCTCGCACCACACGCTGACGCACCCGCCACGAGCCGAGCTCAGCGTGACTATGAGGTACTGCGACATCGCTTTGTTCTCGGCCTGACTCAGGAAGAGGCGGCAGAACACCTCCACATGAGCGTCCGCACCCTCGGGCGGGCGCAACGCCAGGCCACCCATGCCCTTGCCAGGATGCTTTGGGAGCAACGCCAGAGGGCAGACGCAGGCACGGCATTCTCCGAGCACGAGGGAAGCTCCAGTCAGAGCTCCGACGACTGGCGGTCACAGGTGAGAGAGAATCTCGCGGCGCTGCGTGCCAGTGCACCCGAGTTGGTCAGTAACGTCTACGATGTGATCGCGTCTGCTTTGGAACGGGTGAGCACGGTCGTCTTACAGTCGGAAAGGCCGCGCGCCGCAGGAGTACCGCGCGATCTCGTGGCGAAGGTGCATCCATCTGTGTTGCGACAGGTGCTGATTATGGCAATGACCCAACTCCTCGCCACAGGTCTCGGCGGGGTGGAGCTGAGCGCCCACGCGGAGGAAGACCGAGTAGTCATCCGCATCACAGGGCCAGCCTCAGATTTGCCCGAGGACCCGGAGGTTGCTCTGCTGCGCGAGATTCTGGCCTGCGATGGGGGTGACCTGGAAATCAGGGCTGAAGGTGGTCGCCTCGAGGCGCGCATCGCTATCCCGGCTGCAGGCAAGGTAACAGTGCTGGTGGTTGACGACAATATCGATGCATTGCACTACTACCGCCGCTGCGTGGAGCAGACCCGCTTCCATCTCATCCACGCCCGAAGTGGAGACGCCGCACTCGAACAGATGCGCTCGCGCACACCGGATGTCATCGTTCTCGACATCGTCCTTCCCGACATGGATGGCTGGGACTTTATGCAGAAGCTTCGGCGGAATCCCGTGACGCGCTCCATCCCCGTGATCATCTGCTCAATCGTCAAAGAAGAGCGCCTGGCCTCAGCCCTCGGCGCCATCCAGTGTCTACCCAAGCCGGTACGAGATGCGGAATTCCTCCACGCGCTTGAACAGGCTATCGCCCAGGCCCCAACAGCATCGCCGAGAACTGGAGCGCACAGCACAGCAGCCTTCTGACTGGCATTCCGTCGCTGGTACTCAGGATGAGAAAGGGACTTGCCAGTGCCTGCTGTCCTGGATCCTGAGCCGACAGAATGTAGATGGCAAGCTCCTCCGCTGTCCTCTCGCGACGTAACTGCTCCAGCACTTGCCATCCACTCATGTCAGGCATGGTTATGTCGAGAAAGACCAGATCGGGAAGCAGCCTCGCTGCCTTCTCGAGCGCTTGAGCACCACTGGTCGCCGTAAACACCTCCACCTCAGGGAGCGCCATCTTGAGCATTCGTCGCAGCAACGTCAGAAACTCGATCTCGTCGTCGACCAGCAGTATGCGCCGGACGCAGCGGCCGGTTGATTGCACAGCCTGAAGCAGGTCAGCCTCGCCAACCGGCTTGACCAGATGCCCCTGCGCGCCAAGTCCCACAGCGCGGGCCTCGGAGGGGGACACGACGCAGCCACATAGCGCCACGTCGGAGATCTGGCCGCGCACCGCCTCCAACTCGCCCCACGCACGATCTACACTTGACGCGTTGAGCAGCAGAGCATGCGCAGGAGTGTCGGCAAGAAGAAGAGCAGCCTCTTCCAGAGAGGCGACGCTCACCAGTTCGGCAAGGTCTGCGTGGCGCTCCAGTTGACTACCCAGCCCTCCTGTCTCGTCGCAGACTACGACACGAGGTTTGGTGAGATGGGGCGTCGCAGCCGCTCTTGCCCCGATAAAGTCGCGCTCTCGCCACTCCCAGTCCTCGCGATTCCAGCGCCACGGCATACTCCCGCCCTGGTTTGACGGGCTGAGTGGGAGCTCCACATAGCAGGTCGTCCCCACCCCGACCTGGCTTTCCAGCCAGATCCGCCCGCCATGCAGCTCTACGAACTGCTTGGAGATGCTCAGACCAAGGCCAGTGCCACCCGCGCTCTGTGACCCAGAGCCGGTCTGCCAGAATGGCTCGAAAGCAGCAGACAGGTCCTCAGCGGCGATACCAGGCCCCGTGTCAGTGATGCGCAGGAGCATACTGTCACCGCGCACCTCGGCACCCACTGTGATGCCACCTCGCTCCGTGAAGCGGGCGGCATTGCTGAGCACATTCAGAACGACCTGGCGGATACGGGTCGGATCGCATACGATCGGCGGCAGGTCAGCGGGCACGTCGACCGTCAAGCCGAGCCCCTTCCTCTCCAGCAACGGCCCGACGATCTCCAGCGCGCTGTGAACGATGTCCGTCACTCGGACGGACTCACGGCGCAGCGCGATCTGCCCAGCGTCCAATCGTGTCAGATCCAGCACGTCGTTGACCATGCTGGCGAGATGCTCACAGTTCCGCTGCACGACCTGCAAGTCCTGCCACAAGTCAGGGGGGAACTCCCGGCCATACATGTAGGGACGACGCACCATGAGCCCCACCAGGCCAATGATCATGTTGAGAGGCGTGCGGAACTCGTGGCTGACGCGCGATACGAAGGCAACCTTGGCCTGCTGCGCCTGCTCGGCAATCAGGCGCAACGCTGCCGTGCGCTCGTTGGCCAGCGCCAACTGACGGTTGGCGTGAGCCAGATCGTCCAGCGCCTGTTGGAGCTCGGCCTTGCGGTCGCGCGCCTGCTCCAGCAACTCCTGCGCCCGACGAGTATGAGCCCACGCCCAGGCTGCCGTTCGCTGAAGCGAGCGGTGGACCCCCCACAACACGGCAAAGGAACCCCAGATGGCGACGACCACTACGAGCGGGTGAGTTCTGACCTGCCCGGGTGAGCTGGCAGTATAGAGCCAGAGAAGCAATGTCTCGGCGATGCTTACCAGGGCCGCCTCTTCGAGGCTCAGCACAGCGGCAGCTACCAGAGGAGGCAGGGCAAGAAGTGCCAACAGCCCCTCGACAGCCAGCAGACGGTCCCCAAGGAACATGACGATCTGCAGCGACACAATGGACAGCCACGGACCAACTCGGGGCGCGCTCCTGGCCATCCAGCACACCGCAGCTGCGCAATAACACAAGGCGGCCAGCAACGCAACCGACAGGCGCTGCGACATATCCGGAATGGCATCGGTCGCGAACACCAGCGCTACACCGCAGGAGGCCAGAGCGATCACCACCAGAGCCTGCGGCACCTGCGCCTCCACTGCAGACAGATTACTCGAGCGGGCCATGACAACACACCTCGCAAGGGTGGGTTCTGAGCGGGACTCAACGGTGGTTATAGCACAATGTGCCCCAAGAGCAACTCGGGCCTGGGATGCGGATCGGGTGGAGGCCAGGCGTGCGGGGATGCCTGCGAGCCTTCGTGTGTTCAAGCTACAGCAGCGCGAAATGGTTGCAGTCTGCACTGACGATCCTGGGATACAGCCGGCCCTTCTGGTTCCGCTCCAGGCGACAGACTCTCCCCTGCACCACTGCGGTGGAGATCCGCGGGAGACTTCCAGCCCTGACCTTGTGCGAGCCCTGATCGCGGGCGCCGCCGCAGCCTACCGCGGCGGCCGGCGCCGCTCCTGCTCTGCCGGCCCATAGGGGCTGGGGATGTACTCGACAGAGGGCCGGCGCATCCCCGCCTGGGGGAAGAGGCTCATGATCTCATAGACTTCCTGAGGCATCTCGGTGCTCACCGGCAGGCCCAGCTCCCTCGCCTCGTCGACGGTGATCGGATAGTCGTGCGTCCAGGTCCCGGAGGAGAGGGTCTCGGCGAGGGCCTGCGCCCGCTCGGCGGGCATGCGATCGCTCAGGATGCGCGTGATCGTCCGCTGCACCTGCGCAATCGCCTTGCGCGCCTGATCCGCCATGATGAGCGTCTGGTCGTCGATCTCGTTGATGTCCTTCTGCTCGAGCACCTTCAGGACCGAGGCCGCCGGGCACTGCCCGAGCTGCGGGTCGACCGGCCCGAGCACGGCATTCTCATCCATCACAATCTCGTCCGCGGCCAGCGCGATCAGCGTGCCGCCCGACATGGCATAGTGCGGCACAAACACCGTCACCTTGGCCTTGCGCCGCTGAAGGGCGCACGCAATCTGCTCGGCCGCCAGAACCAGCCCGCCCGGCGTGTGCAGGATCAGGTCGATCGGCATCTCGGGATCGGTGAGCTTGATGGCGCGCAGCAGAGCCTCCGAATCCTCGATGCCAATGTAGCGGGCCAGCGGAATCCCCAGCAGCGAGATCGTCTCCTGCCGGTGCACGAGGGCGATGACGCGGCTCTTGCGCTTCAGCTCGAGTCTGTGCAGCGCCCGGCGACGCGCGGCATCCAGCATCCCCTGCCGGAGCATCGGCTGCAGCGACATGACGAAGAAGAGCAGGAAGAACATGAACCAGGAGGGATCAAAGAGCATAGTCCTTCGCTCCTGTCCGGCTTACCAGGGCCAGTACTCGTCTGGGAAGGGCCGCCTGTAGTAGCGCCGCTCGAACACCTTGACCAGGACGAGACCCGTGACAAAGCCACCGATATGGGCCCACCAGGCCACGCCGCCATAGGTGTCGATCAGCCCTGCCATGCCCAGTGCAAAGAGCCCGTTGAAGAGTTGGGAGATGAACCACGAACCGATGAACAACAGCGCCGGTATCTCCACAAACCAGGGCAGGAAGAACCCCGGCACCAGAGTGACCACCCGCGCACCGGGAAAGAGCACCAGGTAGGCGCCCATCACCGCCGAGATCGCTCCGCTCGCTCCGATGGTGGGAACCGTCGAGTTCGGGCTCACCAGGACATGGGCCGCTGCCGCTCCTGCCCCGCCCAGCAGATAGAAGATGAGGTAGCGGCCATGGCCCATGCGATCCTCGACGTTGTCGCCAAAGATGTACAGCGCCCACATGTTGCTGATGAGGTGCCACCAGCCACCGTGGAGAAACATCGAGGTGAGCACCGTCAGAAGCTGATCGGGCCCTGGATGGGCCAGGAACCGCGCCGGCACGAGACCAAGGACCCGCGTGAGGATCTCGAGTTGCCGCGTTCGGAGGGAGGCCTCGAAGAGGAAGACGAGCACATTCGTCGCGATCAGTAGCCAGTTCACAACCGGCAACTCGCGCGCCCGCACAGTATCGCGGAGTGGAAGCATCCCAGAAGCCTGCCTTTGGTCACGGAGAGGACGCGTGCGACACGCGCACTGCCATTGCAGCAGAGATCAGACGCGCCCGGCCCGGATTCGACCCAAGAACCGCTGACTCCGAGGTCGGCCACACGTACGAGAGCACCCAGGCACCGAAGGGCCATTCCCGCGGCGGTTGCAGACCCTGGGCCTTCAAAGTGCTGCTCCGGACGCATTGGCATCACAGCGGGCCGCGTCGACCCAGCCACTCGTCTGCATGATACCACCGCCGCTACGGCCGGTCAAGCAACCGCGCGACCCGCCCATCTGCAGGTCTACCGGCTCCTTACCGCGACCGATGCGGCACGCCTGCTCGCGGCTGGCACGCTCTGTGCTGTGACTGGCCGGTGCTGCTCTGGTGCGGCCCCGGCGTGCCTTGCCTCCCCGACCTGCTGGAGCACACATGGCGGATCGGCCCTTTCACCGCGAGCACAGGGGCAGGGAACGAGCCCACCGGTACAGGCTCCGCCCGCAGCGACAAGCGAAGAACAAAGATCGAGAGGATGCGCGATGTCAGTCAAGCAGAGTGAAGCCATCGCCCGCCGCTTTGAGCAAGTCTTCAACACCGGCAACACTGAGGATGTGGCCGAGTACATTGCTCCGGGCTTCGTGCAGCACGGCCCGGGCACACCATCGGTGCCACCCGGACCCGAGGGGTACAAGGAGATCGTGCGCGCCTATCGCAGCGCGTTTCCCGATATCAACGTGACCATCGACGAGATCATTGCGACCGAGCACAGCGCGGCTATCCGCTACCATGCACGGGGCACGTTCCTCGGCGAGCTGGTTGGCATCAGCCCTACCGGCAAGAGCTTTGAGGTCATGGGCACCGACACTGTGCACATCGCCGACGGCAAGATCACCGAGGCCTGGCAACTCTACGACACCTTGGCCTTCAATGAGCAACTCGGCCTGCTTCAGCTGTTGCCACAAGCAGAGGTAGCTCGCTAGGCCCCCCGCTCACGACACAGATCCCGTGCAGGAGTAGGGATGGCTTTCTCCGTGGAGATCCCGTCGGAGCCGGCCACCTTCATCTCCGCCATAGCCACAACACGCAACCCCGCCTGCACCAGCCGTGCCACGGTCTCGAGGACCGCATCGCCGATCCGCTGCTGGATGATCCTTTGGAGCCGTTCGATCACCGCGGAAGAGTCGACGCCGATCAGACCCTCTCAACTTCTGCCGCCGGCACTTTGCGGATTCGGCTCGCGACCGCGGGCGGCGCCGCAGTCTCCAGATCCTGGAGCGCCTCCCTGAGCCATTGCGCCTCCACGGCTCGCCCCTCGGCCAGCGCTTCCTGCGCCACACCCTCAAGTTGGCCAGCCATGGCCTGCAATGTATCATGGACCTGGAGCTGTGTCATCGCCAGGCGATACAGGGGCATGAACGCATCGAGCAGGCGGCGCATCTTCTCGCTAGATCCCTCGCGCCCCATGCGGAGCAGCAGGGCAGCGAGCCCCGTGCCCATCTCCCGGGGTACGGCGTCGAGTTGCCGGCTGACGGCTGCATCCATGACCCGTCGGAACGCCACCATAGTGGTGGCAAAAAGGTCGACCGGCGGCCGCTCGACCCGCACTATGACCCCATCAATCTCCCCCTGCAGCCGGGTCGCCACCCGGGGCGCTGCCAGCACACGCAGCAGCACCGCGAACAGACCATTGACACACTCGACAGCCACCTGAGGGGAACCATCGGTGCACGCCTTGACGCCCATCGCCTCCAGCAGGATCACGCCGTACTCGGCATCCTCTACCGGGCGTCGTTCCCTGCCGATGTCGTACGCTATCTGCACCCAGGTCACAATCTCGTCGAGCCTGCGCGCTGCCAGCGGAGCTTCTATCACCGCCATCACGTCGCCCTCCATGACCCTCTCCCCGGTGCCTTTTTCGGCACGCAAATGCCAGGCGGTGCCTTCCGCGGCTTCCTGCGCCTCCAACCAACGCCGAGCATGCCGGCGCAAGGCAGCCAGCAGATCCTTCCAGTACAGTCGGACCACGATGCCGTCCCTTGGCGCCCGCACCTCTCTGCGCGGTAGGTCGCGACCAGTAGGCTGCCAGGAGTAGGGATCGGCAGGCTCGATCCATGGCGCCGCATGCGGCGCCCCGAGCGCGCCCAGGGCAGCAACCGTGCTCTGCACGGTACTCTGGATGAAGCGAAAGGGTCGCACGAACGAGAGCAGGTTGGCGATGTACAGCACAAGGAGCAGCAAGTCGAGCACGGCCCACAAAATGGCTACGTTGGTGCCCAGGGTTGGCGTGAACACCACCTGTCCACCTTCACCGGTGCGCACCGTCTTGAGCACGAGAAGGGCATAGGTGATGGAGCCAACGTAGGCTCCCAGCACCGCCTGTGTAGTCTTGTCCCGTTCAAACTCGGTGAGCACCTGCGGAACATAGTTGTTGGCAGTGAGTTGCACAGTGACCAGGGTGACGGAGAAAACGACGCCCAGGATGGTCCCCCAGCCGGCAGCGATCGAACTGAGCACGCTGCGAGCCGCACTCGGGCTGCCGGCGAAGAAGACAAAGCGGTCCAGCCCGCCACCGAACACCGACTGGAAGGACAGGCCCGTCATGTCGACCAGGTTGGTCAGCGCAAAGAGGCCCACAGCGCCGACCAGGATCAGCGACGGGATGAAACCATATCGAGTTGTAGACCCTCAACAAGCCACGCCGAGCTCTGACCAGCCAGAGGTGGATTGCTTCCATCAGCCGGCCTCCGCATCGCTCTTGCCGCTGGATGGCCGCTCCGAGACCAGTTCGGGGTGCACAGCTCTCAACTCACGAAGATGACCCAGATGATGGCCTGCGGGCTCCGTTTGGTTGGCGTCCATGGCGGCCGCACCAGATCAGTCAGCTCGACGGCAATCACCAGTACCCACGCAAGCGCCACGATGGCCATCGGCACATCGAGCCGGTTCCTGATCCTGTCAGGGAGTTGCCGTCGCTCCTCGGAAGTTCTCTGGCTGAGCGGTCTCGCCTGCGACCACCTTTGCCTGGTTATGTCGGGTCCGGCGTCCCCTGGGCAATCCTGCCATGGAGAGCAAGCAAAGGATATGCCAGGGCATCATGCCGCTGAGGCAGGATGAGAATCCGGTCTCCCGATGCGGTGAGACTGAACCCGGGAGTGAGGCCGGGGCGGAGCGACCCGGTCTTCAGCGCACGCTTGGGCAACGCACCCGGCGTATTCTCAAAGGCTTCATCCGCCGGTACCTGCGGGGCATCCAAAGCCGTGACTTTCGAGAACTGGCCGGCTTCCACGTCATGGCCAACAACTATGCCATCTTCTCTTACCTGCTCTGGCGGCTCATGGCCAAGGACTGGGTCGAACCCGAGTTCCTGCTCGACGCGTTCCTCCAGATATGGACCTTCTTCTGGGGTGATCGTTCCCATTCCGGCTATTTCCGTGAGCTGGGCCAGGCGGAACAAGCAGACTTCGCAGCCTTGGTCGCTCCCTACCAGGCCGATGCTGTGTTTCTCGCGGCGCTGTACCAGGGAGAGGTCTGGACGCGTGCAGGGAATCGCGAAACCCAACGGCTTGTCCTGCGCGACTTCTGGCGGGGCGTGCTCAGCAGCCAAGCTGTAGAGGTGACCCCAGACGCATTGGAGCGCGCCTCGCTCCTGGCAGCGCAGCTGAACCGCTACGACCCACCGCTGCCGTCGCATCTGGTCAAGGCTCTGGCGTCCCTGGCCGCCTTTGAGACCCGCCGGACGTTTCTCCGGGCACTGGAGGCAAGCCACCACTACACGGAAGGCAGCGCCAGCTTCGAGCAGGCCACTGTCTCCGCTCGACGACAGCCTGTGACGGTCCTGGTGCTGCAGGCTAAGAGTGCTCTGAGTACTATGGAGGATGCCCTGGCGATACTTGGGCAATGGATGAGCTTCGAGAAGCTGGATTACTATCGCATTGCCACCCCCGATGTCGATGGCACGCGCCGGATGCTCTTCTTCGACGTGACCAAGTCAGATGGAGTCTATTGGAACAGGCAAGCCGGGCAACCGCCTAAGGCCTTCGTGCGCGTCGCTCCAGTCCTCCGCGATTGGGAGACTAGCCTGGAGCGTCTCCGAAAGCTCGCCGCTCAGGTGGATTCCAAGGTGGCTGAAATCCAGTCTCAGGCCAGCATAGCCTAGAAGAACACTGAAAAACCCATGGTCGTCGAGAGACCCAACACCTCGAAACCATCGGTCTCTCAGTGTTCTTCTGGGGCTGCGGTTTATGTCACCCTACGCTATGATCAAAACGAAGCGGACAGGCCACACGTGGTGTGTGCCAGAGATCACCTTCCTCGTTCCGTTGCCTGGTCACGGCTCGACGACGAACAGCCTATACTTCCGCTCGCCAGGGGCGTTCCCCGACATCGCCAGTCGCTTGCCGTCGGGCGATCAGGCATCGGGCCGCGCCCGGTACTCCCCCGTGGCCCACGAATTGAGCGGGCGCCCTTCGGGGAAGCTGTAGACCGACGTCCAACCTTCGTCGACGGGGGAACGGACCCCGTGCGCGAAGGCGGACGGTTGCCGCCGAAGGCGCCTCTAGCGCGCGAAGCGTGCGCAACGCGATTTCAATCGCCAGCGTGGTTGCGCCTGCCACCGTGCGGCCCGCAACCCGCAATCAATATGTGGTTCACATTAGGAATCCCAGAGGTGCGCACTGGGCTGCGGAGCGCGAGCAGAAGCGGGAGATGGTGCCTGTGAAGCGACGACTCTTCCTCGGCATCGATGCGGGAGCCACCAAGACGCATGCACTCATTGCCGACGAGCAGGGCCATGCCTGGGGCGCCGGCCAGTCCGGGTCCGGCAACTGGGAAGGAGTTGGCCTCGAAGGGGCCTATCGGGTGTATGCTGAGGCCACCAATCAGGCGCTGGCTGCCGCCGGTCTGGCGGTGACCGACCTGTGCGGCGCCGGCTATGCGCTGGCGGGGCTGGACTTTCCCAGCGACGAGCCGCGCCTCGACTCGGTCGTCGAGCGGCTTGGGGTGCCGGGCCCGCGGGTACTGGTGAACGACACCTACGGGGCGCTGCGGGCGGGCGCCCGCGCGGGCTATGGCGTGGTGGTGATCGCGGGCACCGGCACGACGGTGGCCGGGGTCAGCCGCGACGGTCGCCGCTTCCGAACCTTTGGGGAAGGTCCGATGCTCGGCGACATCGGCGGCGCCGGCGACATCGTCATGCTGGCGGTGCGGGCGATCGCCACCGCCTACACCGGTCGGGGGCGGCCAACGGCGCTCACGGACCGCTTTCTGGCGATGTATGGCTTCCGCGACCCTCTCGAGCTCATCGAGGGCCTCTGCCGCCATCAGATCGACCCTCCGCGGGCCGAGCATGCGCCCCTGGTCTTCGAGGTGGCCGAGGAAGGGGACGAGGTCGCCCGCGGCATCATCCGCTTCGCGGGCAGCGAGCTGGGTGCCAACGCCGCCAGCGTGGCGCGCAAGCTCGGCCTCGCCGATGAGGCGTTCGACCTCGTCCTGGCGGGCGGTGTGTTCCGGTCGCGGAGCGAGCTCCTCATCGGTGCACTCGAGGAAAAGGTCCGGGCTGTGGCTCCGCGCGCGCAGACGGTGCTGCTGGAGACGCTTCCTGTTGTCGGCAGCGTGTTGCTGGCGATGGAGGCTGCCGGGGTGCAGGTGGCGCCCGAGGCCCGGGAACGGCTCAGCCGAGAGGCGCGCGAGCTCCTCGGCGAAAGGAGGGAGGGCTAGCCCCCGGTAGCAGGGGCCCGCCGGTGCCCGGCGCCAGCGGACATCCGGAGCGCGCAGTTGAGTATTGGGGCAGTTGGCACTCTGCCAGGCGTCACCGCCCCCTCGCCGGTCCCCTCTTCAAGGGCGGACAGCCCTCTTTGGTCGCAGGGCGAGGGCATGGCCCATCGAGGGCCCCCCACCCCTGGGGCATTCCCCGCTTTGCCCAGCAGACAAAGCGGGGTTAAGCCCCTGACCCCGCCCCCGCGCCG
>DYEI01000542.1 GCA_020725765.1 Anaerolinea sp.
CTCCTGCCCCTTCCCCAGGCAGGCGCCGGGCGCCTGCCTGGGGGATGGGCAGGAGTGGGGGCACTCAGTTGCAGCACATCGCCCAAACCGCAGCCTCGGGCCGAAAAGGGCCGAGCCACCCAGGATGGCTTTGCGCCCGCTCTTCGGCGCCGCGCGTGGGCGGTTGGCGTGCCCGCAACATCCAGCAGGCTTGGCGACGGCCTCCGGGCAGCGCCGTTCCCGCGGTCACCCGCCGGCGCCGTCCAGCCTGACCTCCCGGCCGGTCTCGGCGCTCTTTAGCAGTGCCTCCATCATCTGCTGCACCATCAGCCCGTGACGCAGAGGCGCCTCACAGGGCCTGCCATCGAGGATGCACTCGATAAAGTGGGCGGCGATCCGGTCCCACACCTCGGGGCCTTTGGGCAGCCTGACCGAGATGTCCTGCGGCGCGCCATCGACGGTGCGGTACAGGGTCAGGGGATCGAGCTGCGCCCCCGCTTCGGTGCCAAAGAGCTCGATCTGAAACTCGGCCCGCTGGTGGCTGGCCCAAAAGCTCTCGATCTGCAGGCCAGCGCCGTTCTCGAAGCGGATAAAGCCGCCGCCATAGTCATCGGCGGCGAACTGCCGGTAATACTCCTCCGGGGCGGGAGAAAAGTCCCAGTAGCCGAGGCCCCGTGGGCCAAACCTGGCCCCGGCAACACCGACCACGCTCACCGGCCTGGGCATGCCCATCAGCCACCACACGGCGTCCAGGGCGTGCACACCGACATCGCGAAAGGCGCCACCGCCCTTCTGAATGAACCCGAGGCTCCAGGTGGGGATGCCGCTGCGGCGCACGCTCCTCGCGCGGGCATAGTAGAGCTCGCCAAACTCGCCCCGCTGCGCAAGGCGCCCAAGGTACTGGACGGGATCGGAGAAACGGGTGGAGAGGGACATCATGTTCACTACCCCGGCGGCCTCGGCTGCCTCGACCAGCTCGCGAGCCGCCTCCTCCGAGTCGGCCAGAGGCTTGGTGACCAGCACGTGCTTGCCGTTGCGGACCGCCTCGAGGGCGATGGGGACGTGCCACTGGTTGGGAGTGCCCACGAACACGGCATCGACCTCCGGGTCGCGGCACACCTCTCGATAGTCCGTATACAGCCTCGGAGGCTCGGGGAGCTCGCGGGCGAACTCTTCCATGCGCTCCTTGTAGAGATCACAGAGCGCAACGACGCGTCCCCGCATGTTGCGGGCAATGGCCCTGCCGTTGGGGCGTCCGATGCCCATGCCGATGATTGCTGTCCTGACGGTTGCCATTCTGGGGTCCTCCAGACCGGGTAAGGGGCATAGTCTGGCCAGTGCCCGGCCATCGGCGGGAAGTATAGGCCGGGTGGGTGGAGGCGCAAAACGTGGGCACGGCGTCGCAGCCGTGCCCAGGTGTTCCCTCCTCCAAGGTGTACGCGCAGGCCTATCGCTATCGCCCCAGCAGCCTCCTCGCCAGGGCGACGGCGCCGACTGCGTCCTCAGCATAGCCATCGGCGCCGATCGATTCCGCCCAGCGCTGGTTGACCGGTGCCCCGCCGATGATGACCTTGACCCGGTCACGCAGGCCAGCCTGCTCGAGCGCTGCAATGACCTCCCGCTGCTCGGTCATGGTCGTCGTCAGCAGGGCCGAGAGGCCGAGGATTTGGGCACCGGTCTCCCGCACCTTCTCCACGAACTGCTCCCCCGGCACGTTGACGCCCAGGTCAAAGACCTGAAAGCCGGCGGCCGAGAGCATGGTCGCGACGAGGTTCTTGCCGATCTCGTGGATATCGCCCTTGACGGTGCCGATCACGACCGTGCCGGCCCGGGCTACCGCCTCCTGCCGCCGCAAGAGCTCGGGCTGGAGGATGTCCATAGCCGCCTGCATGCAGCGCGCGGCGATCACGAGCTGAGGCAGGAAATACTCGCCGCTGGCAAACCGGTCGCCGACGACGGTCATCCCCGGCACCAGGCCTTGCTCAACGATGGCGAGGGGTGCCAGCCCCTCGCTGAGCGCCTGCTGCACCAGCGTTGCGGTGCGCTCCGGGTCGCCATCGATGAGGGTGGTTTTGATCAGGGATAGCAGGTCGTTTTCCATCGGTCTTGTCGCCCCTTTGCAGTGTCGCGAGTCGGCCGCCTGCCGGCACGCTCGCCAGCGACCGTGTGCGGCCTCGCACTCTGGAGAACCCTGCACCTCGCCCCTTCAGGAGCAGCTCCGAGAGCTCGTCAAGGCACCGATCATCCTTCCGGAAGGGGCGGGAGCTCGTCCATGCCGAAGCCGCGCGCCGCGGCAACGGTGATCCGCCGCAGCTCGCGGCGCACGTCATCCGCCAGACCCGCGGGCCGGTAGGCGGCGACGAGTTGCTCGGCCCGCTCGCGCGCCCGGTCAAAGGCGGTCTTGCGCCCCTTGCGCTCCCAGGAGTCGAGCGACCCCCGGTCGATCACCGGGGAGGCAATGTAGAGCTCTTTGGCGAACCATCTCAGGGTATGTGGCTCGGCCAGATAGTCGGCCCGGTGCCCCAGCCGCCGCATCACGGTGAGGGCGATGGGGTCCTCGCGGGCCTCAATCCCGGCGATGAGGCGCTTCGCCATGCCGATGATCTCAGCGTCGATGACCAGCTTTTCGTAGCTCAGGCAGCTCTCAAAGTCCATCATGCCCGCGCCCGAGACCATGTTGATCCCCGCGAGGGCGGCGAGCAGCGTCCCGCCGGCCGACTCCAGCCCGCACTGCGCATCGACGACTTTGGCATCGCTCATGCCGAGGTAGGCGTGCGTGGGTAGGTTCAGCGCCTTGCCAACCTCGGCGTAGGCACAGTCGATCATCCAGGTGCCGACGTCGCCCATGGGCGGGGTGCCCTCGCGCATGTCAAAGGCAGCCGGCGAGCCTCCCCACACGATCGGCGCCCCCGGCCGGGCCAGCTGACAGATCGTCACCCCGCTGAGGCACTCGGCCGTGTGCTGCACGACGGCGCCCGCGAGGGTGACCGGTGCCGTCGCCCCGGCAAGGGGCATCGACACCAGCTCTGCCGGTATGCTGCTGCGGGCGCAGTCGATCAGGTTTTGGCAGGTCAGGTCGCTCCAGAGGAGCGGCGGCGACGGGCAGACGTCAAAGATGGCAATCGGCCGGGCCGCCAGTGCCTCCTCGCCTCCTGCAACCGCCGCCAAGAGGTCCCTCATGACCCAGAAAGTGTCCTTCCGGAACGCGCCGGTCACGATGGGCTTGCGCGAGTAGCTGAGCACCAGATACAGCCGATACAGGTCGCCGATCTCCTCGGGCACGTCCCGGCAGACCATGGCCGTGCTCTGGGCATCGATCTGGGGGAGCATTTCGGCCAGCTTGATAAAGCGGACGAAATCGGCCGTGACCGGTGGCCGCTGCGTCTGCGTGGCGCTATCGAGGATGGCAACGCCCGCCGAGCCGGGATCAAAGTGCACCGCGTCGCCACCATAGTGCACGACCGGCTCCCCATCCAGGCTGTACAGGTCAAAGGCGGGCGGGGCGGTCGCAAGGGCCCGACGGACGATGGCCTCCGGAATGCGCGCGACCTGCGTGGTGCGGTCTACGGCTGCGCCGGCCTCCTCCAGCAGCCGCAGCGCCTCCTCGTTGTGCACCCGCACCCCCGGGTCCATGAGGAGCTGCATCCCCTCGTCGATGATGCGCTCGATCAGGTCCGGGGAAAGCAGGCTAAGCTTGGGTCGCATGGCCTTGACCTCCTTCCACGCCCAGCGCGTCGATCGGCTCTCCGTGTCACACGTCAACGTGCCACTACGAGGCGCACGTGCTCCTGCTCCTGAAGGCCGCCGAGCAGCCGCCAGAGCCGCTCCTCCGCCTCATGCTCGCGGCCGGGCGCCGTGTGCGGGTATCCGACGACGAGTACGTCCGCATCGACCTCGTGCACAAAAGCAGCAATGGCCTTGCTGACCTCGCCCTCGCGCAGCTCGGACCGCGCCCTCACCCCGGATCCGCGGGCCTGGGCGAGGGCGGACCGCAGCACCGCCTCGGCCATCGCCCGTAGCTGCCGCAGCACGAGGGCGCCTTCCTTCTCGCCAAGCCCGCTCAGGGCCGTCGTATCGAGCACATGCAGAAAGATCAGCTCGCCACCACGCTCCTTGGCCAACTCGATGGCTCGGGCATGCACGGCCTCGCTCTGAGGGCCACCGCGAGTCGCGCAGACGATGGTTACGCGTTCGAGGTCGTAGCGCGTCGTCTTGGGGTACATGTTGACGCCGCAGACATAGGCGGAGCGCCCGATCATGTGGGCTCCAACCGGCGCCGTCAGGAACAGGAAAAGGAGCACGATCACGACCTTGGTGACGACCTCGTAGGTGCCAAAGTACACGAGCACGGCCAGCAAGATCCCGGCAAGGCCCAGCGTCGTCGTCTTGGACGCGGCGTGCATGCGCAGGTACAGGTCTGGCAGGCGCACAATCCCGATAGCCGCGACGAAGGAGAAAAAGACGCCGGCCAGAAGCAGAGCCGCGGTCAACACCTCCTGGACCGTGCTCATGGGTGGGCGCCCCTTTCCAGGTAGCGGGCAAAGGCCACGGTGCTGATAAAGCCAAGCAGCGCCACGGCGATCAGCACGTCCAGAAAGATCGCTTCCCCGAGCCTGATGGCATAGACCCCGGCGAGGCCGGCCACGGTCGAGGAGAGGTTGTCCAACGCGACCACACGGTCATGGGCCGTCGGCCCGCGCAACACGCGGACAAAGCAGAGCACCAGCGCGATGGCCAGGCCAGCCAGGGCCAGGTCCAGAACCCAGGTCATCGCAGTACCTCCAGCACCCGCCGCTCCAGCCCTCGCTTGAGGGACCGCGTGAACCGCCTCGGGTCACGTAGGTCCATCACGTGGACATACAGGGTCGAGCGGTCGGGCGACAGGTCCACGCTGAGCGTGCCGGGCGTCAGCGTGATCAGATTGGCCAGGAGGGTAATCTCCAGATCGGTGCGGGCGCTGAGCGGCACAGCGACCATCGCCGGCCGTATGTCCGCCCACGGGTTGAGCACGCGCCAGGCGATCTGGAGGTTCGCCACGACCAGGTCCCAGGCCACGAACAGGGCCAGGTTGGCAATCTGCCAGACTTTGAGCGTGTACGAGCTCTTGGGCAGCGCGGGCCGGCAGATGACGATGACCAGGTACCCTATCAGGAACCCAATGACAAAGTTGGAGGAGGTGAACCGGCCCTGCAGCGACATCCAGAGCAATGCCAGGGCGACATTCCATAGCAGATGAACCATGATCCCCTACCTGCCAAGCACAGCTACGAGGTATGCGCTGCTATCGAAGAGCTGCTGCGACGCGCGCTGCGCAACCCCATAGATCGGACCGGCCCCCACCGCCGCCACGAGGGCCAGAGCTGCCAGGCCGACAGCTGCCACGTACAGCCCGGGCCGGAGCTGTTCCTTCGCCCCTGCTGCTGTCGTGGCCTTTTTCATGAACGCCTGAGTCCAGATCTTGACCATCGAGAAGAGGGTCAGCATGCTGACGCCCAGAGCCACCGCCACCACCCAGTACTCCTGCGACTGCAGGCCCGCAATGACGAGCCCCAGCTTGGCATAGAATCCGCTGAGCGGTGGCAGCCCCGCCAGCGACATCGCCGTGATGAGGAACAGACAGGCCAGGAATGGGCGGCGCCTCAAGAGCCCTCCCATGGCATACAGGTCCGTCGTGCCCGTCACCTGTTCTGCGATGCCCGCGATCAGGAAAAGGCCCGTCTTGACCAGTACGATGTGAACCATGAAGTAGAGCGTGGCCGCCATCGCCAGCGTCGACGACAGGCCCAGCCCCATGATCAGGTAACCAATCTGGCTGATGATATGGAAGGAGAGAAGCCGCTTGATGTCGCCTTGAGCGACCGCCCCGAGGACGCCGACCACCATCGTCAGCGCTGCAATGCCCAGGAAGAGGCTGCGCTGCGCAGCCCAATGCACGGGGAACAACAGCGTGTAGAGCCGGCACAGCGCATAGATGCCGACTTTGGTCAGCAGCCCACCCAGGATGGCCGTGACCGGAGTCTTTGCCGTGTGGTAGGACGCCGGCAGCCAGAAGAAGAGAGGAAAGACCGCAGCCTTGATGCCAAAGGCACCCAGGAAGAGCAGGGCGGCAATCGCCGTATAGGGAGTCGCCCCGGAGGCCGCCAGCTTTCGGGCCAGGTCGGCCATGTTCAAGGTGCCCGCGAGGCCGTAGAGCAGCCCGGCCCCCAGCAGGAAGAGCGCCGAGGAGAGCTGGCTGATCGCCAGGTACTTGATTGTCCCCTCGATCTGCCCGCGCTCGCCGCCGAGGGCCATGAGGCCGAAGGACGAGACCAGCATGATCTCAAAGAACACGTACAGGTTGAACACGTCGCCGGTGAGGAAGGCCCCATTCAGCCCCATCAGGAGGATCAGGTACAGGGGATACAGCAACGGCTCCTCCGGCTCGCGGCGGAACCAGGCGAGAGCGTACACCAGCACGGCAAGCCCGACCACCGCGGCCAGCGACAGCATGATCGCCGAGAGGAGATCGACGGCCAGGACAATCCCGTAGGGCGCCGGCCAGTTGCCGATGCGCAGGGTAGCGTATCCCGCCCCGTTGAGCAGTGGCCAGAGGACGCCCGCCAGGTACAGAACCAGCCCAGCGCACGAGGAGAGCGCAATCGCCCTCTGGACGCGCGCTACCCGGTAGAACGCCAGGCACAGGATGGCGCCGGCGAGCGGAAGAGCTACGGGCAACACCAGATGTAGCGTCATGTCACGTCCGTCGACTTCATCTGATCCAGATCGTCCGTCCCGACCTCTTCGTGAGCTCTGTAGCTGAGGATCAGGACGAAAGCCTGGATGCCAAAACCGATCACGATAGCCGTCAGGATCAGAGCCTGCGGCACCGGGTCGACCATCTGCTCGACGGGACCGGCTCCGACGATGGGCACAATTCCCGGCCTGATCCCTCCCATGGTGAACAGGAACAGGTTGGCCGCATGCCCGAGGAGCGCCAGGCCGATGATCAGGCGCACCGTGCTGCGGCGGAAGAGCAGATAGACTCCCGTCGCAAAGAGCACTCCGATCACCACGGCCAGCAGGATGAGCATGGGTTCACTCCTCACCCAGGTTGAGCACGACGAGCAGCACCGTCCCCAGCACCACAAAGTACACGCCGAGGTCAAACACCGTCGGCAGCCCGAGATCGAGCGCGCCCCCGCCCGGCAAGGGCACGCTGACGAATCGGCTGGTCATGAAAGGCTGACCCCACAGGAGCGCCGCCAGGCCACTGAGCAGCGCCAGCCCCAACCCCAGAGGCAGCAGGAGCCACGGGCTCCCGCGCAGCATGCGCCTCGCCGTCGCCGTGTCGTAGGCGACCATCTGCAGGATGATGGCTGCGGCGCACACCAGCCCACCGACAAAGCCACCGCCGGGGAGGTTGTGCCCCCGGAGCAGCAGGAACAGGGAAAGCAGAACCAAGATCGGCAGAAGCAGCCGGGCGACCGTGCGCAGAATCAGGGATGACATTGCTGCTCCTACGCCTTTCTGCGGCGCACGCGCAGCAGCGCGTACACACCAATGGCCGCTGTCGCCAGCACGGTGATCTCGCCAAGGGTGTCGTACCCGCGGAAATCGACCAGGATGACGTTGACTACATTGTGGCCATGGGCCAGAGGCGCGCTCTGCTCCAGATAGTAGCGTGCGATCGGGGGTGCGAACTGCACCCCGTTGGCCATCAGCACCAGACCGGCCATGAGCAGCCCCACCGACGCGGCGACGGCGATCTCCAGCGCCGCGCGGCGCGGCCGCACGTGCTCCTCAAAGCCAGGCGGAAGGTAGTGGAACACCTGCAACAGCAGGATGACGGTCAGAGCCTCGATGAGGAGTTGGGTCAGGGCCAGGTCAGGCGCGCGGAAACGGACGTAGAGCAGAGTCACCATCGAGCCCACGGCCCCCAGCGAGAGAATGGCGCCCAGACGCGTTGGGGCCAGCACCACCCCCAGGGCTGCCGCAACCAGGAGCGCCGTCATCAGAAGCTCCGGCCAGGCGTATGCCTCACTGCTGAGAGAGCCCCGGCTCAGCAGCCCGCTGCGTACGAGCGTACCGCCCGCCACGAGCACGGTGCTCGCCAGGATCACCATGATGTAGAAGCGGAGCGATCCATTCTGAAGGGTGCGGGTGAGGCCCGACGCGGCCCCCGGAAGCGCCCTGTACACCAGCCACCGGTAGGCCGCCAGCGCCGACAGGCGTGGCTCCCCACACGGTGCCGGCGGCCGCCGCCTCCAGAGCGCATACAGCCCCGCCCCCGAGGCGAGCGTCACCATGCTGAGGGCCAGCGGCAGGCTCCATCCGTGCCAGAGCGCCAGGTGCCCGGCATGGGCGCCCGGAAGCACCAGCCCAACGGCGCGCTCCACGGCGCCGTCCAGGAGGCCGGGCAGGATGCCGACCAGCCAGGAGGCTCCAGCGAGGAGCAGCCCCGGGAGCACGAGCAGCCAGGGCATCCCGTGTGGCTTGCGCGGCCATGGCCCGCCCGGCTCCCCAAAGAACACCCGGTAGCCAAGGACTACTGCCAGGGCCACATTGCAGGCGTTGGCAGCCAGGACGAGCAGCGCCAGACCACCCGACGCGATAGCCTGCTCGCTCCACTCCAGCGCTGCAGAGTAGCCCAGCTCCTTGGCCACGAAGCCCAGAGTCGGCGGCAGCCCCGCCATGGAGAGCGCGGCAAGCGCCGCCACCAGACCGAGCGCAGGCCCGTACGCCCAAAAGCCCCCCAGCAGCCTCACGTCGCGGGTGCCCGTCTCGTGGTCGACTGCACCTGCGACCAGGAAGAGCGCTCCCTTGTACAGGGCGTGCGCGACGAGCGTGACCAGCGCCGCCTGTGAGGCTTCGGCCGTCCCAAGGCCCAAGAGCGCCACCATCATGCCCAGGGTGCTGATGGTCGTGTAGGCGAGTATGCCCTTGAGGTCGTGCTGCCTGAGCGCCTGCCAGGCGCCCAGGAGCATCGTCAACCCACCCGCCGTAGTCAGCGTGGCCTGCCAGGCGATGGAGCCACCGAGGAGGGGTGAGAGGCGCGCCAGCAGGTAGATGCCGGCCTTGACCATCGTCGCCGAGTGCAGGTAGGCGCTCACCGGAGTCGGGGCCACCATGGCCTTCGGAAGCCAGAAGTGGAAGGGGAACTGGGCCGACTTGGTGAATGCGCCGGCAAGGATCAGCCCGAGCGCCCAGCCGTAGAGGGGATGGGCGCGCAGACGGGTCGGCTCGGCGAGGATCACCCCCAGGTCAAAGCTCCCGTAGACTTGGCCGATCAGGACGATGCCGGCCAGCATCGCCAGGCCCCCGGCGCCAGTCACCAGTAGCGCCTGCAGAGCGGCCTCCTGGCTCTCCGCCTCCTCGTGACGGAAACCGATGAGCAGGTAGGAGCTGATACTGGTCAACTCCCAGAAGACAAAGAGCAGCAGCAGGTTCCCGGCCATGACGAGCCCGAACATGGCCAGCATGAAGAGGGTGAGCGAGGCATAGTACCGCCCCAGGCCCTGCTCGCCCTGCATGTAGGGCATCGAGTAAGCAACCACCAGGGCGCCGATGCCTGTGATCAGCAGGGCAAAGATCAGGCTCAGGCTATCCAGCCTCAGATGCAGGCTCAGGCCGAGCGCGGGAAGCCAGTCGAGCGCTGCCTCCCACGGCGTGCCGGCCACTGCCGCCGGAGCCCGGCGAAGCACAAAGCCAAATAGACCCAGCGCCAGGGCGAGAACCGGCGCCAGTGGCCAACGCCATCCCGGCACCCGCAGCAGTGTTTTGCTTCTGTCGGTGGCGAGGTGGGAAGCCATAGGTGTACCTTTCGCGCCGGTGCAAGGAAGGAACCATCACAGCAGGGGAGTACGCCTTTGACCCGCTGGCGCGGGCTGCCCTTGCTGCCACGAGGATGGCAACCTCGGCTGGCGAGGAGAGACCTGGCCACTCGCGGCGGTGGCTTGTGACAACCCCTGGGTAAGATTATACGGGAGTGGGCGTTTGCGTCAACTGAACCAGCCCTGGGGGGCATAGTTCAATCTTGGGTCGTTTCGCACTCTGCCAGCCGTAATCAGCCCTTCCCCCAGGCGAGACTGTTGCATGGATCGACTTGCGCACATGACGCACTTAAGGTATAATGGCCACA
>DYEI01000543.1 GCA_020725765.1 Anaerolinea sp.
CCTTCCCCGCCGCCTCGGCGGCGGGGCAGGGGGCCGGGGGGATGGGGTACCCTCCGGCAAGGGGCGAGGGACGGTGGCCAAGGCAGCCTGTCCGCCCCTGAAAGGGGTCAGGGGAGGGGGGGCTCCGCGAGATGCTGCGCAGGCGACTGGCGCCTACGCTCCTCCAGGCCACTTGTGGGTAATGGATAGAGCGAGGGCGGGCCTCTCTCTTGACAGCAACGCGGCACTCTGTATGCTTCAGCAACAGGGCGCGTCACATCAATGCGTGGAGGGTTGTCCGGAGGATAGATGGAGCCTTGCATCTTTTGCGAGATTGTCGCCGGTCGGCAGCCGGCGAGCATCGTCTACCACGACGACCTGTGTACGGCTTTTATGGACATACGCCCGGTGAACCGCGGGCACCTGCTCGTCATTCCCAACCGGCATGCCACATATCTGGCTGAGCTCCCCGAGGAGACGGGGGCGCAGCTCTTCCGTGTGGCCCAGCGCCTGGCGGCGGCGCTGCGCCGCAGCGGCGTGCCATGCGAGGGGGTGAACCTGTTCCTCGCGGATGGCGAGGCGGCTGGGCAGGAGGTCTTTCACGTGCACCTGCACGTCGTGCCGCGCTTCCGCGGGGATGGCTTCGGGCTGCGCTTCCCGCCCGGGTATGGCCGGCAGGCCCCGAGGCCCGAGCTGGATGAGACCGCGAGCAGGGTGCGCGCCGCGCTGGAGCAGCGGGCCGAATCGCGGTCTGACAGAGGGAGCTAGCGTCCGTGCCCGAATCGGATCCCTTCGATTTCGAGTGGCTCGCGCGCCGCTTCGATGCTCCGGGCGTGAGGGCTATCGCCGTTATGGGCAGCCATGCTCGCGGCGATAGCCTGCCGCACAGCGACATTGACCTCCTCCGCCTGATCGAGGCCGACACGGCTCTGGAGGGTGCAGGCAGCCACCTCGTCGGTGGCCATCTCGTCGTCGTGAGCGATGCCGACCCGCAGCGGGTCGAGACGTGGTTCACCCGTCCCGAGATGGCAACGAACGCCATTGTGGGTGTGCGGGAGGCACGAGCACTCATCGACCGCGGTGGCGCCTTTGCAGCCGTCTGGGCGCGGGCCTGCGCCTTCGAGTGGGATGCGGCCATGCAGGAGCGCGCCAACGCCTGGGCAGGCGCGGAGATGGTGGGGCTGATCGAAGAGGTCCACAAGGGCCTGAATGGGCTGATCCAACCCCACACCGGCCGGCTGCTCAACGCCCGCTTTGGCCTCTCGTGGGGCCTGTGCAAGGTCATGCAGGTTCAGCGCGGCGTGCTCCTCAGCGGGGACAACTCCTTCTACGAGCAGCTCGCCGAGGCCATCGGGAGAGGCTCGCGATGGGTGCACCTCCGGCGCATCGCCTTTGGGATAGAGGACGCCGACGGACGGGCACCCACCCTGCGCGAGCAGGTCATCGCGGGCCTCGAGCTGTATGTTGAGACGGCGGCGCTCCTCGCGGGGGCTCTCCCTTCGCCAGAGGCCGAGCTCGTGGCGGAGACGGTCAGGCGCATCCGCTCCGCGCTCGGCGAGCCCCCTGCGTGACTGTCGCGGTGCCAGTGCTGAGGGGGCCGTTCGGACGCGTCTTCAGACCCCGCCTTCCGCTGTGGACAGCATTGCGCAAGGCAGAATCGGCCCCCACGGACCCGACCCCGGCGTGCCCGCGGGCACGAGGGGCTCACCTTTCCGCTCGTCCGCACTGTTGACACCTCTCGTTTTCTCTGCTATATTGGTATTGTCAACTGTTGACAATCCATCGGAACTGTGCTCCCTGGGGGTGCCCGCGTGCAGCTACCGAGGTTCGAGCGCGCCAGCCTGCGCGATGCCGTGATCCGTGCCATTGAGGAGGCTCTGCTCGCCGGAGAACTGAGGCCGGGCGATCGCCTGATCGAGTCGGACCTGGCGCAGCGGGCCGGGATCAGCCGCGGGCCGGTGCGGGAGGCGGTGCGCCAGCTCGTCGGCGAGGGTGTTCTGGTCAGCTATCCGTCACGGGGCACCTTTGTAACCCGCTGGTCGCCCAGGGCGGTGGAGGAGGCGTACAGCCTCCGGGCGGTCCTCGAGCGGATGGCGACGCGCGAAGCCGCGCAGCGGATCACCGACGAGGAGATCGCGCAGCTTGCCGCGACTGTGGATGAGATGGAAGCCAGCGCGCGGCAGGGCGACATCCGCCAGCTGGTGCGCCTCGACGTCCGCTTTCATGAGCAGCTCTATGCCCTCTGCGGCCATACCCTCCTGCAGAGGATGCTCTCTCAGCTCCGCCGACAGCTCTACTCCCTGATGGGTATCGACGAGGGATTCGTGCGCCACCGCGACGAGATCGCGGAGGACCACCGCAGCATCGTCGATCTGCTCCGTCGGCGCGACCCGGAAGCTGCCGGAGAAGCCATCATGACCCACATCCTGACTTCCGGAGCGGAGGTCGTGGCGCAGGTCAGGAGGCTGACCGATGAGCAGGTCGGTTAGGGTCTCGATCCCCTCGGGTGCCGGGCTGGTTCACGTGACGCTGCCCGAAGAGAATCTTGCCGGGGTGTTTCTGCCCGAGGCGGTGCCGGTGTGCGAGGATGTGAGGGCCGAGGCGGAGCGGGCACTGGCCGAGCCCCTCGGCACGCCCGACCTGAGGGATATGGTTCGCGCCGGCGATCAGGTCGTTATTCTTGTCGATGACCACACCCGGAGCACTCCAGCGGCAGAGATTCTCCCGGCAGTGCTGGCCCGCCTTGCCGAGGCTGGAGTGCGGGATGCGAACATTACTATCCTGATCACCCACGGCACACACCGCCTCAGTACCGACGAGGAGGTGCGGCGCAAAGTCGGGCCGGGGGTCAGCGAGCGGTTCCGGGTCGTGCAGCACTGCTGCACCGACGAGGCCAATCAGGTCTACGTCGGGCTTACGAGCCGGGGTACACCGGTCTGGGTGAACCGGCTGGTGGTGGAGGCGGATCGGCGGATTGGCATCGGTCACATCGGCCCGAGCCCCTATGCCGGCTACTCGGGGGGCGGCAAGCTCATCGTGCCGGGTGCGGCCTCGCTCGATACGATCAACGCCAATCATAGCCTGGTTGCGCTGGGCGTCGGTCGACCGGGCCGGGTGGATGTGCCCTGCCGCCTGGATATCGATGAGGCGGCGGCGCTGGTGGGGCTGGACCTGGTGCTGGATGTAGTGCTCGATGGCAGCGAGCGCGTGGTCCGGGCCTTTGCCGGGGCTCCGGAGCGGGTCTACGAGGAGGGCGTCGCGCTCGCCCGCCGCATCTACGAGGTGCCCTGCCCCGGGCCGGTCGATATCGCCGTGGCCTCGGGCTTCCCCTACGAGCTGGATCTGTACCAGGCCGAGCGGGCGGTGGAGTATGCCGAGGTCGCCGTGCGCCCCGGGGGCAGCGTTGTGCTCGTGGCGGCCTGCCCTGACGGGGTCGGCGGAGAAGAGTTCTTCCGGTTGCTGGCGGACCCGGGCAAGACGCCCGATGCCTTCTTGAGAGATGTGGTGCGGCGCAACGGCCGCGTGACCTTTGGCGTGCTCGGGTACCTGGTGGCGCGCATCAGGGCGGAGAAGAGGCTGTGCCTGCTGAGCGAGGGGATCCCCCGCGATCAGGCCATGGCTATGGGCTTCCATCCGTTGGATAGGCTGCAGGCCGGCATCGACGCATTGCTTGATGAGTACGGGCCCTGCGCCAGGGTCGCCGTCTTTCCCGCCGGGGCCGTGACCATCCCCGTGCTGGGGTAACGCCTCCCCCGGGCGAGGGCGTCGCGACGATGGCGGCTGCGCGGGCGAGACAGGCCGGCCTTGTCTGGCATGGCGGGTGCCGGATGAAGGCCTGGCGTGGCTTATGGCCGCACGAGGTGTTGTTAAGCGAGGGAGGCAGGCGCCCATTGCAGGGGGCTGACGGCTTGGGACCTGATCCTTGCCCGGCCTTGGGAAGGAGGGCGGGCAGATTGCAGCACGCAGTCTCTTAAGGAGGGAGAGACGCCATGTCTGAAAAGGTAAGCGGTGGAGCCAGGGGCCGCATTGGCGGTGCCTCGATCGCCTGGGTCACGCTTTTCGGCGCGCTATGCGGCGTCACAGCACTCGTCCCGATATTCCCCTATGTTGGAGGCGGTGGATACGTGCCGCTGACCACGCCCCTGTGCGCGATCGCCCCGCTGCTTCTCGGGCCGATCGGTGGCATTGTGGCGGCGGTCATCGGCGGGGTCATCGGCATGTTCCTCGCGCCTGCGGCCAACCCCATGGGGCTGATCGACGTGGCGCTGACGGCCGTGTATCCGGCGCTCCTCGTCGCCCTCGTGGTGAAGAACGCGCGTCTCTGGAAGTATACTGCTCCGTTCTTCGTCCTGAACGGCATCGCCGGCTACCTGGTGCCCTTCTACGTCCCGGGGGCAGCGGGTGGCTTTGGCCGGGTGCCCGAGCCGCTCTACTTCCTGCTCGCCGGTCTGTACTGGATCCCTTCGACGGTCATCGTGCTGTCGCCCCTCGGCACGCGATTGATTCCGAAGTGGGTGCTCTCGCGTAACCGCGCGGAGAGGTATGGCGGCATCTTCCTGGCAGTTCTGGTCTCGCTGTTCATCTGGTGGCTGCCCTGGACGCGCGTCTACTGGTACGCCTTCCACTTCTCTGCCGAGCTCGGGGTGGCCACCCATGTCGCCTACTCCTGGTGGGTCGTGGCGCTTTCCGCCATCACCGCGGTGATCACCATCCCGCTGGTCGAGGCTCTCGAGCGCAGCGGCCTGCCCAAGATTCAGGGTGCCATCTGGTAGGTCTGGCAACAAGCCCTCCTTCCCATGAACCCATCGGTTCGGTAGGGGTGAGGCTTCCGAGGGCACTCGCTCTCGGAAGCCTCGCCCGGCAGTCAGGAGCATCCCGTGGCCTCGGACACAATCATTTCCCTCGAGGATGTCACCTTTTCCTATCAGGAAGATGTGGTCGCCCTCCGCGAGCTCAACCTGCAGGTGCGTCAGGGCGAGTTTGTCGTCGTCCTGGGGGCGAATGGCGCCGGCAAGTCGACCCTCTGCTACCTGCTCAGTGGCATTGTGCCGCACATCTACGGGGGCAGGCGGCGTGGAAACGTGTCGGTAGCCGGCCTCGATCCCTGGGATGAGCCGCTCTACATAACCTCGCAGCATCTTGGTGTCTTGATGCAGGACCCGGAGGTGCAGCTTTTCATGCCCACCCTCAGGGCAGAGCTCGCCTTCGGGCCGGCCAACCTCGGCATCTCGCGTGAGGAGATTGCCCGGCGGACTGAGGCTGCGCTGGCCCTTACGCGCCTGCAGGGGCTCGAGGAGCACAATCCGCGGGACCTCTCCGGGGGCCAGAAACAGCGTGCTGCCCTCGCCGCGGTGCTCACCATGAACCCGGCGATCCTCGTCCTGGATGAGCCCACGTCACAGCTCGACCCACTTGGGCGCTGGGAGGTCGTCGAGGCGATCACGCGCCTCAAGGAGAAGGGCGATCTCACCATCGTGATGACCACCCACGAGACGGAGGAGATCCTCCATCTTGCCGATCAGGTGCTGGTCCTGGACAGGGGCGCTACGGTGCTACAGGGCCCGCCGGCGCAGGTGTTCGCGCAGAGCGCACGGCTCGAGCAAGCGGGGGTCAAGACGCCCGCCCTCATTCAGGTCCGGGCGGACCTCTTGGGGCGGCAGAGGCAGGTGGAAAGGCTGCCGGAGCCGCCCGGTGAGGAAGGGGCCTGCCCACAGACCGGGGGAGAGGCCACACCTCTGGAAGGGCGGCTCGATCAGCTCACGGTGGCCTCGGTGGCGCAGGAGATCCGTGCGCAGGTCGAGGCGGGGCGGCTGGCCGTGCGCGCTGGGGCAGTGCCTGCACCGCTCTTCGCCCGGCCCGATTCTCCAGTCATCCTCGAGGCCCGGCAGTTGACGGTGCAGTACCCTGGCCCGCCGAAGGTTACGGCGCTCCGCGACATCAGCCTGGAGATCAGGCAGGGCGAGTTCGTCGGCATCGTGGGTCAGAACGGCTCCGGCAAGAGCACGCTGGTCAAGTGCTTCGTCGGTCTGCTGCGCCCGCAGAAGGGACAGGTGCTGATCCACGGGCAGGACCTGCGGAAGATGTCGGTTGGCGCCATCGCGCGCCGCGTGGGGCTCGTGCTCCAGAACCCCGACTATCAGCTCTTCACCGCCTCCTGTGCCGACGAGGTGCGGTTCGGCCTGCGCAACGTCGGCGTTCCTCCGGAAAAGATCGAGGCCCGCGTGAGCGAGGCACTGCAGCATGTCGGCCTCGCCGAGGAGGCGGACCTCTTTCCCTTCCGCCTCTCCTTCGGCGACCGGCGCAAGCTGGCTGTGGCTGCGACGCTGGCTCTGGAGCCGGAGGTCCTGATCATGGACGAGCCGACCACCGCGCAGGACCACCGTGGGCGCTATCAGCTCGTGGAGCTGGCAAAGCGTTTCCACGAAGAGCGGCGGGCCACGGTCCTCGTGATCACCCACGATGTCGACCTGATCGCCCGATACGCGGAGCGCCTCATCGTGCTGTGCGAGGGGCAGGTGCTGCTCGACGGCCCGACGGCGACCGTCTTTTCGCAGGCCGAGACGCTGCGGAAGAGCTTTGTAGTCCCGCCGGTGGCCGCGCAGCTCGCGCGCGAGCTGGAGTCGCTGGGTGTGCCGCCCCATGTGATGACGCTGGAGGACCTCTACCGGGTCCTTCGCCCGGTGCAGGGGGAGGTGGTGGCCTAGATGCAGCCGATGTTCCGCTACACACACCGGGACACACCCATTCACCGTCTGCACCCCCTGGTCAAGATGGTCTACGTGGCGCTGACGCTCGTCCTCGTGATGTATCCCATCACGGCGGGTGACATGCCGGTGTTGCTGACCTGGCTGGGGTTCTCGGCGGTGCTGTGGGCCGTAGCCCGCATCGAGTTGCAGCGCTTTGCCAGCCTGTTCAAGATACTGCTGGGCACTTTTATCTTCCTCGTCCTCATTCAGGGGTTCACCTATCGTGGTGGCCACACGCCGCTGATCGTGCTCGGTCATCTGAAGCTGTGGGAGGCCGATCTGGGCGTCATGACGCGGGAGGGGACGTGGTTCGGGCTGGTGCTGTGCGTCCGCATCCTGGCGGCAACCTCGGCGCTGCCGCTTTTCGTCATGACGACCCGCGCCTCGGCCATCGTCACGGCCATGAACAGGCTGCGCGTGCCTCAGACGGCGAGCTTTATGTTTGTCAGTGCGCTCTCCTTCACCAGCCTCCTCTTTGAGATGTGGAACTCGATCGTGGAGGCACAAAAGCTCAGGGCCTTTGATATCGACTCCATGAACGTGTTCAAGCGTGCGTTCAGGGCCTACGTGCCGATCATCACGCCCCTGATCCTCCTGCTCTTCCGCAAGGGGAACGACTTTCAGATCGCGATGGAGACCAAGGGGTTTGGCGCCCCGGTCAAGCCAACAGAGATCGAAACGCTCACGACCCGCCCGGCCGATGTGGTGTGGCTGGGGCTGATCGTCAGCGTGTTTGTGGTATGCACGGTGATCAAGTTCGCGGGCTGACGGCCTGGACTCGGGGAGAAGACAATGACGGAACGACAGCCATCGTACGAAGAGCTCCTTGCCCGGGAGAGCGATCTTCTGGCCCCCTGCCTGGCGCAGGACTGGCCCAACCTGCCGGTTGAGCGCGCCGAAGGCGTCTACGTGTATGGCACGGATGGCAGGCGCTACATGGATTGGCTCTCGGGGTTTGGCGCCTGCAATCTGGGGCACAACCATCCCGAGGTCATGGCGGCGGCCCGGGCACAGATGGAGCGCATCGTCCATTCGCCGGTCGGTGTGCTCACGCCGGAAACCACACTCCGTCTGGCGTGGGAGCTGGGGCAGATCGCGCCGGGCGGAGCCGACATGTTCTTCTTTGGGAACAGCGGAGCCGAGGCGGTCGAGGGGGCGCTCAAGCTGGCGCGTTACGTGACAGGTCGGCGTGGGATCATCGCCTTCCTCGGGGGCTTTCACGGGCGTACCCTGGGTGCCGCGACCGTCACGACCTCCAAGGTCCGGTACCGAAACGGGCATGGCCCCTTTGTGCCGGATGTGTACTATGCGCGCTTCCCATACCCCTATCGCTCCTCCGCGCCGACGCCGGAGGCCTGCGCTCAGGAGGCCCTCGAGGATATTGAGCGGCTGTTCGAGTACGTCATCGCCCCCGAGGATGTGGCCGCCATGCTGGCGGAGCCGATTCAGGGGGAGGGGGGCTACGTCATCCCGCCGCGCCAGTGGCTGCAGGAGCTGCGGCGCATCTGTGACCGGCATGGCATCCTCCTGATCCTCGACGAGGTACAGACCGGCTTTGGGCGCACGGGGGAGTGGTTCGCCTGCCAGGCGCTGGGGGTAGAGCCGGACATCGTCTGCCTGGCCAAGGCCATAGCCAATGGCTTTCCGTTGAGCGCCGTGGCTGCCCGCCGCGAGCTGATGGGCCGCTGGGGCCCGGCCTCTCACGGCACGACCTACGGCGGGAGCCCCGTCTCCTGCGCCGCCGCGCTGGCCACCCTCCATGTGATCCGGGAGGAGAATCTGCTGGAGAACGCGCGCCTGCAGGGAAGCCATCTCCTCGCGGAGCTCCGTCGGTTGCAGGCCGAGTCGCCCATCATCGGCGACGTGCGGGGCATTGGGCTGATGGTTGCGGTCGAGTTTGTGCGGCCCGGGACGAAGCACCCCAACCCCGAGGCGGTGCAGCGCATCCTCAAGCGCGCGCTCGCGGGAGGCCTGCTGCTGTACCCCTGTGGCCACTGGACACAGACCATCCGCCTCATCCCGCCGATCAACATTACACAGGCGCAGGTCGAGGAAGGGCTCGCGGTATTCCGGCAGGCGGTCCTGGCGGAGAAGGAGTAGGCCCGCGGACATGGGGTGACGCCTCCCCCTCCGGCTGAGGGTCCAAGGGCGGACAGCCTTCTTCGGTCGTTGGACGAGGGCATGGCCCACCGAGGGGTCCCCCACCCCTAACCCCGCGCCCGCGCCGCGGGGGCGGGGAATCTGGTGTGGAGGGGGTGGAGTTTGGCCTTTTGAGGTCCTCGCCC